>CAYXQR010000096.1:0-83654 GCA_964466955.1 uncultured Nitrosospira sp. | reverse complement strand
CACCGCATAAGCGATCTTGCCATTGTTCATGTCCAGCATGATCTCCTTGATATCGCCCAGGTCTTCGCCTCTCTGGTTGTAGACATCCTCTCCCATCAGCGTGTCCGCCCCCATCAGGCGCGGTCCCGGACCCTTCTCGTCATAACTCTTGTACATGCCATAGGTATCGCGATCTTCGTAGCTCATATCGATTCTCCTTGAGAATATGAAAATTTTGGTGTCTGAACAATCCATGCAGCGGAACCTTCTGATTCCATGACTTCAGGTCCGATACCGGAGATTCAGATCCCATAATCCTTGTCACTCCGAGGGATAGAGCTTGCTCCACTACCTCCAAGAGGTCGGTACGGTATCCAACAAAGCCCGGGATTTCGAATTCGCGACCATGCTGGATGAAGAAGATTACCAGCGGGTATATGTCTGACAGCGCACAGAATCAGCTGCATCGGTGAGGAAGAATGAGCATTGTCAACCGTCACGCCATGGCTGAACCAGACTGTCGGCAAGCCGGACTTGATCGGCAGACGCTTCGCGGAGCTCCGGATTAATCTCTATGTCAAATATGTCTTATCGAATCAAAGAATCATTATCCGCTACTCCCTGCGCTACTCCCTGGCTCGACAGATACGATGCGATACGCAATCGGACACTGAAGCTCGTCGAGTCCCTCACACCGGAGGACCAGATGGTGCAATCCATGCCTGAGGCGAGCCCCGCGAAATGGCATCTGGCACATACCACCTGGTTCTTTGAGGAATTCGTCCTGATCCCGCACGTTCCCGGCTACGGCTGCTTTGACGGGCGGTTCGGCTTCCTGTTCAATTCCTACTACAAGCAGCTTGGCGGCCACCCGCATCGGACTATCCGGGGCACGTTCTCGCGTCCTGCCCTCGACCAGGTTTTGCGCTACCGCATGCATGTTGACAACGCGATCCGCGCACTGTCCACCAGCGACATTCCCACCGAAGTCTCGCGCCTGGTGGAACTTGGCCTGAATCACGAGCAACAGCATCAGGAGCTGATTGTTACCGATATAAAACATGCATTCTGGACCAACCCTCTGCGTCCGGCCTATCAGACGGGACTGGCACACCCGGCGGAAATCCCTATACCGCAGCCCCTGTCCTGGTCTGATTTTGACGGAGGCATCCACGAAGTGGGGCATGATATGGGGCACTTTGCATTCGACAATGAACGGCCACGCCATCATGTTCATGTCCACCCCTTCCGCCTCGCGTCCCGGCTTGTTACGAATAGCGAGTACCTGGAATTTATATCCGATGGCGGTTATGAACGGCCGGAATTATGGCTGTCAGACGCCTGGGATCATCTCTGCCAGAACGGATGGTCAAGGCCCCTCTATTGGGAGAAAACGGGGGATGCATGGACGCTGTTCACATGTCGGGGAATACTGCCTCTGGACCCGCTTGAACCGGTTTGTCACGTGAGCTTCTATGAAGCGGATGCTTTCGCCCGGTGGGCAGGGGCGCGCCTGCCCACGGAATTCGAATGGGAGATTGCCGCAAGCTACTCGATGGAAGCCGCCCTGTTTCCTCAAAAATGCGTGGACAACATGCTGGAAAGTGAAACTTATCACCCGGCGCCAGCGGGCAGTACACCAAAGCTTCCGCAAGCCCGCGTCCGGCAACTGTTTGGGGACACCTGGGAATGGACCTCCAGCCCTTACTCGCCTTATCCCGGATATCGTGCTCCGTCGGGGGCAGAAGGCGAATACAACGGAAAATTCATGTGCAATCAGATGGTATTGCGTGGAGGCTCCTGTGTCACTCCCCGTTCCCATATACGAAAAACCTATCGCAATTTTTTTCCGCCACATATGCAATGGCAGTTCTCAGGCATAAGATTGGCTCACGATGGAGCAGGCTCATGATCAGACCCGAACGATATATATCGCAAGAATCCGGGCAGGTACTGCCTGATCCCGCAGTCGCCAGCGCCGTTCTCAACGGGTTGTCGCGCATGCCCAAGTGCCTGCCGCCAAGGCTGCTTTACGATGCTCATGGATCGGCATTGTTCGAACAGATCACGTGCCTGCCGGAGTACTATCCGACCAGGACCGAGGCCGCAATACTGGCGACCCACGCGGACGAAATATGCAGGCGGCTCGGGCAGAATGTTTCCGTCGGAGAGCTTGGCGCCGGAACGGCGACCAAGACGCGAATATTGCTGCGCTCACTGCTGCAACGGCAGTGCAGCGTGGAATACTTTCCGCTCGACGTTTCCGATGCCGCTCTTCAAGTGGCCAAGGAAGAGATAGAGGAAGAACTCCAGGCAATCAGGGTGCACCCACAGATCGGAGGTTTCGAAAACCTTACTTTTCTTCGACAGCAGCGCTCCCCTCGTCTGATCCTGTACATCGGTTCAAGTATCGGCAACCTGGATCAGGAAGAGGCCGTTGCCCTGTTGCAAAATGTGGCACTGCAACTATCGCCTGGAGACCAATTGCTTCTTGGAGCCGATCTCGTGAAAGATGGCGGGGTCCTGCATGCAGCCTATAATGACAGCGCGGGGATTACCGCGAAGTTCAACAAGAATCTTCTTGCCCGGATCAACCGGGAACTGGGCGGCCATTTCAAGACCGATGCGTTCCGTCATATTTCCTTCTGGAATGAGGACGCGTCCCGGGTCGAATTGCACCTTGAAAGCACCCGGCCTCAATCGGTGCGGGTGGATGCGCTCGACACTACCCTGGCGTTCGGACAGGGAGAAAGAATACACACGGAAAACAGCTATAAGTATACTGTCGAGGGCCTTGAGCGCCTCCTGCGGGATGGAGGCTTCGACGTTGAACATATATGGACAGATCCTGATCGCTGGTTCGCCGTATGCCTCGCCATGTTAAGATGAAAACGCGGTTTTCCACGAGGAGCGGACCTGTAATGGCTCACCCCTCCTCGATTTGCGCGATTCTCCTGCGTTTACCTTTCCCATATCTCATGAAAGTGGCAGTCTCCCCATGAAACGAAATTTCGGGGAAAAGGGGGATTCCGCCCCGGCATCTGCAGCAAAAGGATGGGAAAAGCGTGATGTTTGAGTGGATAACCAGCCCGGAAGCCTGGATCGCGCTCGTCACGCTGACCACGTTGGAAATCGTGCTAGGCATAGATAATATAATTTTTATCTCGATTCTGGTGGGAAGGCTCCCGGAAGCTCAGCGTAATTTCGCCAGAAGAATAGGGCTGGGCCTCGCCATGGTGGCCCGCCTTGCACTCCTTTTTTCCATATCGTGGGTCATGGGACTGACCAAGCCCTGGTTCGAGGTATTCGACATCTCGATCTCGGGGCGTGATCTCGTCCTGATCGGAGGCGGATTATTCCTGCTCTACAAGGCAACTCATGAAATTCACAACAGCCTGGAAGGTGTGGGCAGCGAAAGCAAGAAGATCGTGGTCACCACCATGGGAATGGTGCTGCTGCAGATCACGGTACTGGACATCGTCTTTTCGCTTGATTCGGTCATCACTGCAGTTGGTCTGGTCGACCACGTGACGTTGATGGCGATCGCCATTATCCTCGCCGTGCTGGTCATGCTGATTGCGGCCAAGCCCATAGGAGATTTTGTCGAGAGCCACCCGACCGTCAAGATTCTGGCACTTTCATTCCTGATACTGGTCGGCGTGACCCTTATCGTCGAAGGTTTCGATGTACACGTGCCGAAAGGATACATCTACTTCGCGATGGCATTTTCCGTCAGCGTGGAATTCGTTAACCTGCGCATGCGTAAAAAAACAACGGAACCGGTCCGTCTGCACAAGCGCATAGATGGAATGGAGTGACGGCTCACGCCCACTTCCACTGAGGCTTGACTGGCAGGACGGCCAGCCGTTTTCCTCCCGCTTTGGTGATGTCTATTTCTCGCGCGATTCAGGGCTGTCGGAAAAACGCCACGTTTTTCTGCAAGGTAACCATCTCGCCGACCGTTTTGCCTCTATGGCACGGGGAGAATCATTCACTGTCGGCGAAACGGGGTTTGGCACGGGCCTGAGCTTTTTATGTACCTGGCAACTGTTTGAAGAGGTGGCAGCGGAGGGCGCCAGCCTCGACTTTTTCAGTTGCGAAAAATACCCGCTTAAAGATTCAGAACTGAACGATGCCTTGATCCTGTGGCCTGAACTGAAAGAATATGCGACCGCACTCATCGAGCGGTGGCCCCGGCGCGTGCCTGGCTGGAACAGATGGAGCTTTGACCGGGGCCGCATCCGTTTGACACTGGTAATTGACGATGTGGCTCAGGCGCTGCCCGAGGTTGGAACCAGCGTCGACGCATGGTTTCTCGATGGCTTTTCCCCAGCGCGCAATCCGGAGATGTGGACACAGCAGGTGATGAACGAGATCGCGCAGGCGTCCAGGCCGGGTGCCACATTTGCCACCTACAGCTGCGCAGGGAACGTGCGTCGTGGCCTAGAGCAGGCTGGATTTCGCGTGAACAAATCACGCGGTTTCGGCCACAAACGGGAAATGCTGCAAGGGCATCTGCCAAATTCTCCACCAGGACATTCCGCTTCCGCTTCTGCTTCTGCTATCGTGATCGGCGGTGGAGTCGCGGGCTGCACGACTGCGCGAGCCCTGGCCCTGCGGGGAATTTCTGTCACTCTGCTTGAGGAAAAGCCTGCGCTGGCGGCAGGCGCATCCGGCAACCCACGCGGTATCCTGCACGCCCGCTTGAGTGCAGGCATGAACCCCCTGCATCGGTTCGTACTGGCATCTTACGGCTATACGCTCGCTTTGCTGGATGAAATGCTGCCGGTCGACGGGATGGTGCGCGGCCAGTGCGGCGAACTGCAGCTGGCATTTTCTCCGGAAGAAGCGAAACGCATTGAGAGGTTGGCGGTGCTCGATTGGCCGTCGCACGTACTACGCCGAGTGGATGCATCCGAAGCCTCGTTTCTGGCCGGGATCGACCTACCGCACGGGGGACTGTGGTTTCCTGCCAGCGGCTGGCTCGTGCCTGCCAAATTGTGCGCCGCCCTGATGGCTCATCCGGCGATTACGCTGCGCACTGCCCATCTTGTAAAATTACTGTCTAAAACGAACGCCGGCTGGCGGGTGTCCGGGAGAGACGGGCGCGGGCGAACCTGGACACATGAGGCGCAGATCGCGGTTATTTGCACCGGGTATCAGTTGCAATCATTCGCACCATGGACAAACCTGCCGCTGACCGCCGTACGCGGCCAGATCACCATGGTTCCCGTTACTTCCGGCAGCGAAAACCTTCGAACCATCGTTTGTGCAAGCGGTTATTTTGCTCCTGCTTCCTCCGGGTTGCATGTGCTGGGGGCGACCCATCATTTTGATGACGAAACTACGGAGCTGCGCGCATCCGATCATGTTCTCAATCTGTCGAAGCTTACCGACATTTCTCCAATATTAAGCAACGCAATCAATAGCTCTTCGCTGGATATTACACGGGTGACGGGAAGAGCATCCGTGAGAGCATCCGTGCCGGGCGCCATGCCGCTCGCCGGCGAATTGCTGCCCGGACTATACACCAGCCTCGGGCACGGCACGAAGGGTCTACTTACCGCTGGCCTTTCCGCTGAACTGATCGCCGCGCATGCATGCGGGCAACTGCCGCCACTGCCCCAAACGATCGTAAAAAAACTCGCCCCCTCTCTCAGAAAGGGTGTAGTTGTACTTGAGTCCAATGGTCAGGAAGCATAAAAAACCGGTAGAATTCGACCGTGTCTATTGGAGAATTCCCGGGTTGCCCAAATCAAGGTGCAAATCCCTGATTTTTCCGGACCGATCCAGACGATTCACCCGATCAAGCATATCGGGAGCGAGTACCAACGCTTACAAAGGAGTCTTACGAAAACCCTATGAACGCAGAACCCAAGCGCGAACCACTGCAGCCCGAACAGGCTGGCCCCTCCACCACACGCTCACTGCCGCTCGTACCGGTCGGGTGCTGGAGAAGCGCAGCGATCGACATCACCGCATACGTATTCGAAGAGTCGGAAATCGCCATACGGCAGTCGGGCCTCGTACCGGAATGGATCAATTATCCGTCGGAGCCGGGCAGCGGCGTTGCCGTACCCGCTCATCATGATTTCCCCAATTACCTCAAACTTCTGAGACTTCAGGGCGGCGATCTGCGCCTGGTGATCGACGTCCGCGCGGTTCTGCGGGAAGATGCCGGTTTCAAGAATTTTTTGGGCGGACTGACGGCTGACGAGAACCTTTCGCTGGCAAGAAAGGAGTCCGCGTAGGAAGCAGGCTCTGCGGAAAACGAAACGAACTGAAACGGCCAGGCCGCTGATAGAGAAATCGCCGATATGGTACATCGGCGATCGGTTATGCCGAAAAACCGTGGCGTCACTATCCGTGATGGTGGCTGGATGCAGTGTGCTTCAAGGAAGCGAAGGGAGCCGATTCTCGCGACGCGAGAGAACTTCTGCTACCGCATCGATATCCTCAACCTTTTTACAGGAGAACTTTCAACCTGAGCCGCCGACGTCCTGGTACTGCCTGTTATTCCCACCGTTGAAGCGGCTCAGGGCTTGCTGCTTTTAGCAGTTTCGGGTTTGCTCTTGGCAGTTTCGGGCTTGCTCTTGGGAGTTTCGGGCTCGCTACTCTTGGGAGCTTGAGGTTCGCTCTTGGGAGTTTCGGTCTCGCTGCTCTTGGGAGCATCGGACTTGCTCTTGACGGATTCAGGAGCGGACCGGGCGGTCAACTGGACGCGAACAGTGGCAGATCTATCCAGATCCTCCTGCTCCTGGCCTTTTTTGCTAGCAACTGCCGGCAGATCAAGAATCAAATAGTACCTTCCCCCATTTATTCCGCTTAAAACCGGATCTTCACCCTCAGACTCATTCAGTTTGATTTCTTTGCCTTCCGTATCTGTCAAGGTGGCGACCACGTCATCCGAGCTTGAGCCTGACTTTGATATTTTAATCCCGTAACCCGGAGAGTCAGCCGCAGGAAGGCGAAATTCCACTCTTGCGCTGGAACTCACGTTTGCGCTGGCGGTTTTGGCGTTCCTGGTAGTTCCTACACATCCTCCCGTATCGCAAGGAAATCTTTTCGGGTCGCTCTGTTGACAGGTGAGAAAATATCCCCCGCGTACGAGAGCTACGCTTCTGAGATTGACTTCCAACGCCAAGTCATTCAGTTTGCTGACGGAAGTTTTCGCATAGCCTCTGGCAGAACTTGACTGGCTGTCCAGCTTGCAGTGACTTGTTTCCTTTCCTGTAGCACTTGCCTCGGCTTCCTGCTTGCCGATTGCCACCCGTGGCCCATCCTTGTTCGCCTGGACTAAAACCCGGCTATAGGTGCTGGTGACGATTTCCAGCGGCTCTTCTTTCGCCTGACTGTATGATGTGACGGAGAACAGCGAAAAAAAAGTGGCGAGGGTTAAAAGCTTTAATTTTGACGTTTTCATTGTTATCGTCCCGGCATGGAAAATCGTGATTTTCATGGTCGGATAATATACCACGACCAAGGAACGACTCTCCGCCCATCCATGCAGTGCTGATGTTTACGGACCAACATACCGCCAACGCATCCAGCTGACCTGCGGGTCGAAGACAAAAGCGCTCCACGCTTTCTAACGGTTGGAGAAAAGAGCTCTTCCTCTCCATTCAGAATCATCCGTCGCATCCGCGAAAATTAATTAATGATAGGTCAATCAGCAGATAAATCAATACGTCTCGTTTTTGGTTCGCTCTCCCCCAGTCTTTGTTGCCGATAACGGATTGATGCAACCATCGTCATGGGGCCAGGAGTTAAATCAATAAAAGAGATCGGCAGGGCTCCGAATGGGAACTGGCCACCCTGCAGGTGCTGGGCCGCAGATTCGGTATAAGGCACCCGCCCGGTACCTGCTACCGGAAAAAATGCTGCCGAATTTCCACAATTGCAGGAGACTGAGAACTCGACTATTTTTTAGATATATGTTCAGATTTGGCATCGCCGTGCCGGGGGATAAAGCGTCAAGCATCAAGCGAATACTGCATTATTAACTCCAAAAAACTGTTACACGAGGAACGTATAGGCATGAGCGATGCCACTCCGCGATCATCGTGGCATTGAAGAAAAAAAAGGAGGTTGAATGGTTTCCCGTCGAACATTTTTCAAGTATACCGGTGGCACGATGCTTACGCTGTTCGGCTTCCGCAAACTGGGCGGCATGCATGAAGCAATTGCGGCGATTCCCGGCGGCACACTGGATCCAAACCTCGTCAGGAGATTTGAAGCGCCGCTCCTGATCCCGCAGGTCATGCCGAAGGCCGGCAATATCACAATTAAAGGCGGCAAGAATGCGGACTATTATGATATTTCCATAAGTCAATTTTCCCAGCAAATTCTGCCTGCCGACTTGCCCCCCACTACTGTCTGGGGATATGGGCCCCTTCAATCTGAAAAGGGAAAAGGGCTGTACGTACACCATGCGCCCTCCTTCACCATCGAAGCGAAATGGAATACGCCCACCGTTGTGAAGTGGACCAATGACATCAAGGATACTGCAGGAAATTACTTGCCTCACTTGCTTCCGGTAGACCCAACGCTGCATTGGGCAAACCCTCCAGGAGGACCAAAGGGACGCGACACCCGACCCCACTTCACATCCACGCCAGCCCCCTACCGGGGACCAGTGCCCGTTGTAACGCATTTACACGGAATGGTCGGGGTTCCTGATCAAAGTGATGGCTATCCGGAAGCGTGGTACCTTCCCTCAGCCAAAAATGTTCCGGCGGGCTATGCGTCCACGGGAACCTGGTACGATTTCTTCAAGCAGAAAGCGAACGAGGGCGGAGGGCAGTGGACTCCGGGAAGCGCCACCTTTACTTATCCCAATGCTCAGCACGCTTCAACGCTCTGGTATCACGACCATACTCTAGGAATGACGAGGTTGAACGTTTATGCGGGCCCGGCTGGCTTTTACATTATCCGCGGTGGTCCGGCAGGGGATGAAGCGGTGAAGAATAGAGCTACAGGCCAGCCTGCGGTGTTACCAGGACCGGCTCCCAAACAAAACGACAAATTTCCGTTGAAGAAAACGTATTATGAGATTCCGATTGTAATCCAGGACAGATCCTTCAACACAAACGGATCACTGTTTTATCCTCATACACGGAAGTTTTTTGACGGCACCGCAGGCCCCTTCATCCCCCATTCGGATATTTCCCCCATCTGGAACCCTGAATTTTTTGCCAACATGATTACCGTTAACGGCAACACGTGGCCGTTTCATACTGTTGAGCAGCGACGCTATCGCTTCCGTTTGCTAAACGGCTGCAACTCCCGTTTCCTGATCCTCGATTTCAGTAATATTCCCCATACGGAGGTTTGGATGATCGGCAGTGAGGGCAGTTTCCTCGCTGCTCCGGTAAACATGACAGACGTAAATGCAGGCAGGATACTGTTGGGGCCAGCCGAACGCGCGGACGTCATCGTCGATTTTTCCAGGGTGCCGGTCGGTCATCATGTTCTCCGGAACATCGGGCCCGACGAACCGTTTGGAGGCGGGATACCAGGAAGAGATTTTTCCATTGCCGACCCGGATACGACCGGACAGATAATGCAGTTTCGCGTTGTTCCCGCAAAATCGACCGATCGGACCACGCCACCAGGAGATCTGGTGCTCCCACCTGTTGAGCCCCTCCCACCCGCGACCAGGACTCGCCGGCTGGCGCTACTGGAGAAAATGTCAACGCGCTTTGAGGACGCTCCTGCCGAAGCACTGCTTGGCGCTATAAGCGGAAATCCATACACGGGTCCGGCAATTCCAGTAAAGCAGATCTGGATGGACCCGGTAAAACAGAACCCGCTGCTGGCGATACTGAAATCTGGGAATTCTATAATCTAACGGAGGATGCCCACCCCATGCACATCCACACCGTTTCGTTCGAACTGGTCAGTCGGCAGCGGATACTGATCGACGAGGAAAACGGACTAGTTCAGGTGGATGTCGGCTTTGAACCTGTGCCGCCCCACCCTTGGGAAAGGGGCCGCAAGGACACAGTCATTGCTTATCCCGGGCAGGTTACGCGTGTGAAAATGACATTCAGCAGCGAAGGCCAATATGTATGGCATTGCCATATTTTGGAGCACGAGGATAATGAGATGATGCGGCCATTCCGCATAGGACCGGTTCAAGCGGGACAGCCAGGTCAAGCCTAGACTCCATGCAGGGGACTCGCGGGGGTCGCAAGCGGACGTGGTTGCAGTGCTGTCCAGTGGCACGAACGCTAGACTCCATGCAGGGGACTCGCGGGGGTCGCAAGCCCTCCTCATTGGAGCGCATGAATTTATCCCTTTTTCAACAGTCGGAGTAACGCCGAACATCATGGCCAACTAACCCGAGCGCTCAAAATGGACAAGGACCATGAAGGCGTTACCCGCGCAACTTTTCCAGTATAAGGATGCAAGAAGAGAGCTGGAGCTACTGGGAATACAGGATACTCACCTCAGACAACTTTCTGGTTTACCCATGAGTTTACCTATGAAGAGATAGAAATAAAAATGGCTTACGATTTGAACTCGTAAGCCATTGATATTTTTGGCGCGCCCGGCAGGATTCGAACCCACGACCCCTTGGTTCGTAGCCAAGTACTCTATCCAACTGAGCTACGGGCGCTGAGCTTATAATTATATCAGACTGGCAGAATGGCAAGTGGAAAAGCAGTTCGGTGTTGCCAAATTGCGATGGAATGGAGCACCGCAACTCTCGCGTGAACGCGCCAAACGCCACAAATAAGCACGTCGTTTGAACACATCAGGAACCGGGTATGAGCACAGCCGCGCCCGATAGGTTTCCTGCGCGCAACCTTGCCAAAGCCACATTGGCCTGGCTGAGCGGCAGCGATTCTGTCCTGACTTTGATGGGGATTTTTGGTGCCAGGGAAAAAAATTCTTCCCCATCCTGCCGGGTGAGATTGGCGACAGACGCAACACGCTTTTCACGCCAGAGAATGTTGTAAGGGAAAGCGGGAATATCACTCATATGGATCCCCCCGCAGACCACGATACCGCCGGGGCGAATGGCACGCAAGGCAGCTGGCACCAGCGCACCCACCGGCGCGAAGATGATGGCAGCATCGAGCGTTTGAGGTGGCATCATGTCGGAATCGCCTGCCCACACCGCCCCCATCTCCCGTGCGAAATCTTGAGCCACCGCATCCCCGGGACGGGTGAACCCGAACAACGTGCGACCCTGGTACCGCAGGATCTGCGCTGCAATGTGAGCCGCAGCCCCGAAACCGTAAATTCCCACCCGCTCGGCATTTTTCGTCATCTTGAGAGCGCGATAACCGATGAGGCCGGCGCATAACAGTGGAGCCGCCTCGATATCGCTATACGCATCGGGAATGCGAAAGCAATAACGTGCGTCGGCACCAGCATAATCGGCATACCCGCCGTCTATCTGATAGCCTGTGAATCGGGCACGAGGGCACAGATTTTCCTGCCCCCTGCGGCAGTATTCGCAACGGCCGCAAGTCCAGCCCAGCCATGGAATACCGACTCTTTCACCGATGGAAAATCCGTTCACGCTGGCACCGCAGCCCACCACGTATCCGACGATTTCATGACCCGGAATAATCGGCAGCTTGGGATCAGGCAGCTCCCCGTCAACCACATGGAGGTCGGTGCGACATACGGCGCAGGCCGCAACCTTGATCAGCAGCTCATCGGGTCCGGGTTGCGGACATGGCAGTTTACGGAGCCGAAGCGGTTGCCCGGTGGCGTCCAGCACCATAGCATGCATTGACTTGTCGGAGATCAATACCGCAGCAGATGATCAGAGGGAGACGTCAGATAGAGAAGAACTACAGCGAACGTGGATAGATAGGTTTCAGTTGCTCTCCATGCAGGCTAACGAACTGTAAGCCCTGACCGAATAAACCATTCGCCCGTTCACATCAGATGGATGACAGGATGACACTGAATATAGGTGATACACGCGGTACGGTCAGCAGTACCGTATTCGCTATTTCGTCAAAGTATCCGTGGCGGAGAGAGAGGGATTCGAACCCTCGATAAGCTTTTTGAGCCTATACTCCCTTAGCAGGGGAGCGCCTTCGACCACTCGGCCATCTCTCCGTAAAACCGCATTAGGATAGCGGTTTACGAGTTTCCGGTCAAACAACCCTGGATAGTCTGAACAAAACGCGAATCATGACACATGATCGAGTTCGAATACCTTGTGCAGCACCCGCACCGCGAGTTCCATGTATTTTTCATCTACGATCACGGAAATTTTTATTTCCGAAGTGGAAATCATCTGGATATTGATGCCTTCTTCTGCCAGCGTGCGGAACATCGTGCTGGCGATACCTACATGCGAGCGCATTCCCACGCCCACTACCGAGACCTTGGCTATTTTGTCACCTCCGATTACGCCACGGGCGCCAATGTGAGGTTGTACCTGATTCTCCAGGATACCCATGGTCCGGGTAAACTCGGTGCGGTTCACGGTAAAGGAAAAGTCGGTCATGCCATCATGGCCGACATTCTGGATGATCATGTCGACATCAATGTTGGCATCCGCCACGGGACCCAGTATCTGATATGCGATACCTGGGCGGTCCGGCACACCCAATACGGTGATCTTCGCCTCGTCACGATTGAATGCGATGCCTGAAATAATCGCGCGCTCCATGTTCTCTTCTTCCTCGAAAGTAATCAGGGTGCCGTCGCCTTCTTCTTCGAAGCTGGACAGCACCCGCAATTTGACTTTGTATTTACCGGCAAACTCAACGGCGCGTATCTGAAGTACCTTCGAACCCAGGCTCGCCAATTCCAGCATTTCCTCGAACGTGACCGTTCTGAGTTTGCGCGCTTCGGGGACAATACGTGGATCTGTGGTGTACACCCCGTCCACATCCGTATAAATCTGGCATTCTTCTGCTTTGAGCGCAGCCGCCAATGCCACCGCCGTCGTGTCGGAACCGCCGCGACCCAGCGTGGTGATATTGCCGATCTCATCCACACCCTGGAAACCCGCCACAACCAGCACATATCCGGCATCCAGGTCGGCTCGTACCTTTTCCTCGTCGATTTTCAGTATGCGCGCCTTGGTGTAGGCGCTGTCGGTCTGTATCCGCACCTGGGCCCCGGTATAACTCTTCGCCTTGACGCCGAGATCCATCAGGGCCATTGAAAGCAAAGCGATGGAAACCTGCTCTCCTGTCGAAACCATGACATCCAGTTCGCGCGGGTCAGGATGCGCCTGAAACTCTTTCGCGAGAGCGATAAGACGATTGGTCTCGCCGCTCATGGCAGAGACGACCACTACCACCTGGCCTCCACCCGATTGAAACCTCGCGACGCGACGGGCCACGTTTTTGATACGCTCGGTGCTTCCCACCGAGGTGCCGCCATATTTTTGAACAATAAGTGCCACGATCAGCATCTACATAAAATAACAGGCCCTGCTTCATGCAGGAACGATATGACGTCTTGATTTATGCTTGCAGGAAGAAAAAAACTCTGCTTTCAGATCAATCGAAGCAGGATCGGTTTCACTTCGCGTGATGTGATTCTACCTCATCGCGAAAAAGAAAATGTAAAAACCTCTGAAGAGCCGCCCGGATAAAGACCATGGATGTATCATGCGATATGCCATGTGACAGACCCTGCTCCCGATAAACGCTGTCAGAGGGAAAACGATCAGTACCGGATACTTGCATAGAATAGGAAAACAAATTAAATTTATGTAGTCGCAATAATCGCCTAACATAAATCCCTATTCCAATAACTACTGAGAACTGGCTCATGAAACTTTTCGAAGAAATATCCAATCCTCGTGAAATTCGCCGCAAACTGGGTCTTAATCAGCATGACTTCTGGAGCAAGGTAGGGGTCACTCAAAGTGGAGGTTCCCGTTATGAGAGCGGAAGAAACATGCCTCGGCCGGTCAGAGAACTCGTACGCCTCGTCCACATCGAGCATATCGATCTTACCAAAATCAAGAAAGACGACCTAGCCGTTGCTGCTCTTTTGAAAAGCCAGCAGCCTGATCTGTACAAAAGCCTGAAGAAAATGTCCAAGGCAAAATGACTGGGATCGACGCTCGGTGTAATCTGGTCGCATCATTGGACAACCAGAAAACAAACCGCATTACGGATTGAGCCTGACTGCAAGCCCGAGCAAGCGGATTTTTGCTGAAAATGCTTCCATCCACTCCTGATTGATCGTTGTGAGCCGCGGTGCTTCCGGCTGCAGGGATGGACGTGCAATACCATACAGGAGCACACCTTCAATGAGTACGCCCCCGCGCAACATTTCTTCTATAAATCCCAGATAAGCATTTGATTCCGCCTCCGAAGGCGGGGTGTCGTCGATCTGGAACAAGCAGGTCTGCAGCCAGGTTGGACATGACGAAGCAGCCATAATCAGATTCCTGCGCATCCGCGTCAGGCTCATCCTTGTATTATTGATACCCTGCCTTCCTTCCCGTGTAACACTGTCCAGCTTGAACCAGATTTCCCCGTTGAATTGAGCCATGCGCTGCAACCCTGCCTGCACCCCGGGTCGGTCAATCAGGCTGCCATTGGTGATCAGCACCAGCTTGATTTCCTTGAGCATGGCAAACTCCGATTTGACACGTCCGACCAGATCGATAACCCGCCCGAATTCCTGCGCACTGGTGGGTTCGCCGTTTCCTGACAAAGCAATATCATTGATGCGCCGCGCTTCGGGAGCCACGTGATTCTGCATGAAATTTCCGTACTGAATCTCGCCCAGGAAAGTTCTCAGCTCCGCCTCGAGCCGTCCCAGATCAATCACTGGCGCCGCACCGCGCTTAAGATCCGGAACCTGGCAATATATGCACCGCCAATTGCATGCATTGTTGGGGTTCAGATTGATGCCAATCGATACGCCAGCGGCACGGCGCGATACAACCGGATAGACGTACGTCATCCCGGCCGTATCGCGGCTATGGTCGGAGATATTCAGCACTTTGACGGTTCCTCGCAATGCTACAATCCTGAAAATGTTAATCACACGCAGGCTGGAATTCGATGCCGGCCATCGCATACCTTCGCACAGAAGTCACTGCCGTCACCTGCACGGTCACCGCTATGCGATCGAAATTACCTTATCCGGAGAAATTATCTCTGAGGCGGGCACCTCCGAGCAAGGAATGGTCATGGATTATTCCGAAGTCAAACGTATTGCGAAAGCCGCGCTCGTGGATCAGTGGGATCATGCGTTCCTGGTGTACTCCCGCGATCTGAAATTACTGCAATTCCTGCAATCCCTTGAAGATCACAGAACGATCGTGCTGGATACCCCTCCCACAGCGGAAAATCTCGCACTCACCGCTTTCCGGATACTGGATGCTGCCTATCAGGATATCTATGGTAATCACCTCAGGCTGGAGCGTGTTCGGTTGTATGAAACTCCCAACTGCTGGGCGGATGCACTCCGTGAACAGGCGAAAAAAAATTACGAATAGATTCTCGGTAATCCCGCATTGCGGCCGCACGATCCGCCAAATGCTTGCTCAACTTGCTTTATGCTCTCACTTTGTTAACATGCAAAACGAAAAGTTCCCCATTCTCAGAAGAGCCTCTTCCCATGCTGAATCAGCCGGTTCCCGATTTTGAGTTGCCGTCGACCAGTGACAGAATGTTCCGCTTATCCGCCGCGGCCGGAAAAAAATTGGTCATCTATTTCTATCCCAAAGACAACACTCCGGGATGCACTATCGAAGGGCAGGAATTTCGCGATGCATATCCGGAATTTGCCGGGCTCGGCTGCGAGATCGTGGGCATTTCACGGGATAGCCCCAAGTCTCATGAAAGCTTCAAGGTGAAGATGAATTTTCCATTCGAGTTGTTGAGCGATGCCGAGGAAACTGCTTCCAGGCTGTTCGACGTCATCAGGATGAAAAACATGTACGGCAAACAGGTTCGGGGCATTGAGCGCAGCACCTTCCTGATCGATGAGGAGGGCGTTTTGCGCCACGAATGGCGGGGCGTCAAGGTGGCGGGCCACGTTCAAGAAGTACTGGAGAAGGTGAAAACTCTTATCCCCGGAAACCCATGAACCCCAGGAAACGTGCTTCGATTGAATCCTCTTCAGTTGCTCCGGTGACCCGCTCGGAGCCTGAAACCAAGCTGTTCGTGCTGGACAGCAACGTGCTGATGCATGACCCGAGCAGTCTGTTCCGCTTCCAGGAACATGACGTCTATATCCCGATGGTGATTCTTGAAGAGCTCGACAATAATAAGAAAGGAATGTCGGAGGTGGCGCGCAACGCGCGCCAGACGAGCCGTTTTCTCGATGAAATCATCTGTAGCGCCGTAAGCGATATCGACGAGGGGATTCCATTGCAGGCGCAGGGCAGCAAAAATGCCACTGGCCGCCTGTTTCTCCAGACTCAGGCGATCACCAGCGTCCTGCCCATGCGCCTTGCCAGCGGAAGCGCGGATAACCAGATCATCGGCGTAGTGAAGTTTCTGCATGAAACCTATCCCGATCGCACGGTTATCCTCGTTTCCAAGGACATTAACATGCGCATCAAGGCGCGTGCCCTGGGGTTGGCGGCGGAGGATTATTTCAATGACAAATTTCTGGAAGACACCGATCTTCTGTTTTCCGGAATACAGCAGTTGCCGGAGGATTTCTGGGATAGTCACGGCAAGGATATGGAGTCATGGCAGCAATCGGGATATACCTTCTACCGTGTAAGCGGTCCGTTTTGCCCCCGCTTCCTGGTCAACCAGTTTGTTTATCTGGAGCATGACAAGCCTTTTTATGCGCTGGTGAAGGAGCGCAGCGGCGATACGGCCGTTCTGCAGACTCTGAAGGATTTCACTCACCAGAAAAACAATATCTGGGGGATCACGGCGCGCAATCGCGAACAAAATTTCGCATTCAACCTGTTGATGAATCCGGAGATCGATTTCGTCACCCTGCTCGGGCAGGCTGGAACAGGCAAGACGCTGCTGACGCTCGCAGCCGGCCTCATGCAGACGCTGGAGCATAAAGTATATTCCGAAATCATCATGACACGCGTCACCGTTCCCGTGGGCGAGGATATCGGCTTCCTTCCCGGAACAGAGGAAGAGAAAATGACGCCCTGGATGGGCGCGCTGGAAGACAACCTGGATGTGCTCAACAAAACCGACAGCAGTGCCGGAGAATGGGGCCGGGCTGCTACGCTCGACCTGATCCGATCGCGCATCAAGATCAAGTCGCTTAATTTCATGCGGGGCCGCACCTTTCTCAACAAATTTCTCATCATCGATGAGGCCCAGAACCTGACGCCCAAGCAGATGAAGACCCTCATCACCCGCGCCGGCCCCGCCACCAAGGTGGTTTGTCTGGGGAACATCGCCCAGATAGATACGCCTTATTTGTCCGAAGGGAGTTCGGGATTGACTTACGTGGTCGACCGCTTCAAGGGATGGAACCACAGCGGACATGTCACCCTGCAGCGCGGTGAGCGGTCGAGGCTGGCTGACTACGCGGCTGAAGTCTTATAGCCTTCAGTACGCAGCTGGCAGGAACCGGGAAGGACGGACAGGCGGGAAAAGCCTTTAATAATTCCCGGATCGCGCGTAGCTTTCGAAGCGCGTGTATTCGCCCAGGAAAGTCAGGTCCACCTTGCCGATGGGCCCATTGCGCTGCTTGCCGATGATGATTTCGGCGATTCCCTTGTCCTGCGTGTCGGGATTATAGACTTCGTCGCGATAGATGAAGAGAATCACATCCGCATCCTGCTCGATCGCCCCCGATTCACGCAGATCGGACATTACCGGCCGCTTGTTCGGCCGTTGCTCCAGGCTGCGGTTCAATTGAGACAGCGCGACGACGGGAACATGCAGTTCTTTTGCCAGCGCCTTGAGAGAACGCGAGATTTCCGAAATTTCAGTGGCGCGGTTCTCGCCCTGGCTGGTCGAGGACATGAGCTGCAGATAGTCCACGACGATCAGGCCCAGCCCTCCGTGCTGCCGATGCAACCGCCGCGACCTCGCTCTCAGTTCCAGCGCATTCAGTGCCGCGCTTTCGTCAATGAACAGCGGTGCGTCACTCAGTTTGCCCAGGGCGTGGGTCAATTTGGACCAGTCTTCATCCTGGAGGCGGCCGGTGCGCACCTTATGCTGGTCCAGGCGACCCACGGAGCCCAGCATGCGCATCGCAAGCTGGGCCCCGCCCATTTCCATGCTGAAGACTGCAACGGGTTTCTGTAGCGCCAAGGCGACGTGTTCCGCGATATTAAGCGAAAACGCGGTCTTTCCCATGGATGGCCTGCCAGCCACGATGATCAGATCCCCCGGCTGAAAACCGGAGGTTTTTTCATCGAGATCGTGGAAGCCAGTCGCAATTCCAGTCACGTCGCTGGGGGTGTCCAGATTGTAGAGCGTTTCGATACGCTCGACGACCTGCTTCAGCAACGGTTGAATATCAACGAAACCCTGCTTTCCTCGCGCCCCGGCTTCGGCAATTTCAAACACTCTGGCTTCCGCTTCATCCAGAAGGGTTGCAGCGGTACGCCCCGCCGGATTATAGGCTGAATCCGATATCTCGGAACCGACCTGCGCGAGCCTTCGCATCACCGCCCTTTCGCGCACAATCTCCGCGTAGCGCCGTATATTTGCAGCCGACGGCGTGTTCTGAACAATGGCACCGACATAAGCCAGCCCCCCCGCGGTCTGCAGCTCGGCGGATATCTCAAGCGACTCGGCCACCGTTACCACGTCTGCCGGTTTGCTGTGTTCCACCAGCTTGCAGATATGGCGATAGATGAGCCTGTGATCGTGACGGTAGAAATCATCCTCGGTAATGACATCCGCCACCTTGTCCCAGGCATAATTGTCCAGCATCAGCCCCCCCAGCACGGATTGCTCCGCTTCGACGGAATGCGGAGGCAATTTATAGGAATCCGCAGATGGGTCGCTGGTGGCAGCAGTGAGGAATTGAGCCATGAATAACCTGGCGAGGAAGCTACAGAACCAAAAAGCGTACCTGGCTGGACACGTCTATGCAGATACGAAGAACCGAGGGAATTTTATCACTCACATCGGTATGGAAGAATCAAAAAGGGCTGTTGAACAGCCCTTTTTGATTTCCTTCATTTCACGCCACGAAATCTAGACGGTCGCCTCGCCCAGGACCGATACGATAATGTGCGCGGCCACATCACCATGCAGCGCAATGGTCACAGGGTGGTCGCCCACCTGCTTCAATGGTCCTTCGGGCATACGTATCATTCCCCGCTCGACTTCGAAACCCTGAGCCTTCAGTGCCCCTTCTATATCGGCGCTGGTAACCGAGCCGAACAGTTTTCCATCGACACCGGCTTTCTGCGTGATCTGGAGCATCAGTCCATCCAGTTTTTCAGCGCGCGCCTGGGCGGCTGCGAGCAAATCTGTCTGCTTTTTTTCCAGCTCCGCCCGCTTTGCCTCGAATTCCACAATCGCAGCCTGCGTGGCACGTTTTGCTTTACCTTGCGGGATTAGGAAGTTGCGTGCGTATCCGTTTTTTACATTAACCACATCACCCAGTTGGCCAAGATTCGCCACTTTCTCCATCAGTATGATTTGCATATCAATGCCCCTCAGTGCAAATCGGTATAGGGGAGCAGCGCGAGAAAACGCGCTCGCTCAACCGCGGTACTCAACTGACGCTGATAACGCGATTTGGTCCCTGTGATGCGCGCCGGAATGATCCTGCCATTCTCGTTGATGAAATCTTTCAGCAACTCGACGTCCTTATAATCCACCGTGTGAATCCCTTCCGCTGTAAAACGACAGAATTTTCGGCGCTTGAACAAGGGACGGTTGGCTTTCTTGTCCTTATCCTTGTCCTTATCCTTACGTTTTGAAAAAAAACGAGCCATGATTTTTCCTGTTTCCCTTAATTGAAATGTACGTTAAATCAGATCAATCCTGTTCACGTGGAGCACCAGCTGCACACTCATGCGGCCTTTTCTTGCCAGAAACCCGGTGAGCTTCACCATTACCCCCGGAAGCATGCCGGTTGCCTTTTCTGCCAGTTCGGCCAGCGCCACGGCAGCGATTTCGCACTCTACCCTGCGAGGTCTTCCTGCTTCGAGCTGATGCGAAATGTGGCGAACCCGGAACTCGCTCACCGCCACTCCGGCCGGTGTATAGCGCAAAATCGCCTTCTCGATGATCGCCCCGCAAATTACAGTCTGGTTGCAGCCCAACTAACTTGTCAGTTCCGCGGGACGCGCTGTTTTTTCCCTTCCCTCCTCCGTTGCGGGCGCCGCAGCCTTGGGCTTTTCTTCACGCATCATCGGAGACGGATTCTTCACCGGCCCATCCATCTTGATTGTAAGATGACGCAATATCGCGTCGTTGAATTTGAACGCATGATCCAGCTCATCCAGTGTTTCCTGGTCGCACTCGATGTTCATCAGGACATAATGCGCCTTGTGAACCTTCTCGATAAGATAGGCGAGCTGGCGCCGTCCCCAGTCTTCGAGTCGGTGAACCTGTCCACTTCGCGCGGTTACGATACCTCGGTACCGGTCGATCATTGCCGGAACCTGGTCGCTCTGATCAGGATGGACAATAAAAACAATCTCGTAATGTCGCATGCAATCTCCTTATGGGTGAAGCCTTCCGCGATGCGTTCGGTAAGGCAAGGTTGGAAAGGCCGGTACTATACTCAACCACGGACGAAATATCAATTTCCATCCGGCGCTCCACTCTGTTGCGCCCCGCGCTGACGACAGGTCTCAAACAGGCATATGCCCGCGCTGACCGAGACGTTCAGGCTTTCAACACTGCCCAGCATGGGTATTGACACAAGGCTGTCACAGGTCTCGCGCGTGAGTCGGCGCATTCCTTTCCCTTCAGCTCCCAGCACCCAGGCAAGCGATCCGTGGAGGTGAATCGAGCCGAGCGTGGCGTCTGCGTCGGCAGCCGCACCAAATAATGAAATACCCCGCTCTTTCAATCCTCTCAGGGTACGGGCCAGATTCGTGACAGGAATATAAGGCACCGTGTCGGCTGCTCCACTCGCCACTTTGTGAACAGTGGCATTGAGTCCGACGGCGCGATCTTTCGGGGCAATGATCGCGTGCACCCCAAAAGCATCCGCCACCCGTAGGCAGGCTCCCAGATTGTGGGGATCCTGGATGCCATCCAGCACCAGGAGAAGCGCGGGCTCGGCGAGCGTGTCCAGTACGTCGTCGATGCTGACATGACTGTAGGTGACATCGATGCATGCAACTACTCCCTGATGCCGAGCGCCCCCCGTCATTGCAGCAAGTCTGGCCTGATCGCAGGGAATCAGGTGAACAGCATGGCTCTCGGCGAACTTCACCAGAGCCCGTGCCCGCTGGTCGCCCCGGTCCGTGTCGACGTAAATTTCCTTAATGCTTGCGGCGCTCTGGCGCAAGCGGCTGGTAACGGCATGAAAGCCGAAGATAAAGCGAGTGCTGGCCATTCGGGCTGAAAATCAGAAATAAGAAGAAGGCGCTTGTCTATGTTCCGACTGACCGGGAGAAAAAATCCTCTTGCCGCTGGTCACGAGCTTTCGGCTTTTGCCTCCGGCGAATTTTCCGCCAGCACGAAATCGATCCGGCTCGACTCCAGATCCACCCGCATCAGCGTGACCCGAACGCGATCCCCCAGCCGGTAGCGTTTACCGCTACGCTCGCCCAGCAACCTATGCCGGGCCGCATCAAAATGGAAGTAATCGCTGGGCAACTCTGAAACATGCACCAACCCTTCCACGTAGATGCCATCCAGAGACACGAAAATGCCGAATCCTGTCACTCCGCTGATGACCCCTTCGAAGCTTTCGCCTATCCTGTCCTGCATGTAGTAGCATTTGAGCCATGTTTCGACATCCCGACTGGCATCGTCGGCGCGGCGCTCGGTCAGGGAGCAATGATCGCCCAGTTCATGCCAGTTCCCGGGAGAATACACCTTATCGTTCAGCACGGCTTTGATCGCGCGGTGCACCAGGAGATCGGGATAACGTCTGATGGGTGAAGTAAAATGGGTATACGACTCGTATGCCAGCCCGAAATGACCCACGTTATCCGGGCTGTAAACTGCCTGACGCAATGAGCGCAACATGACCGTCTGCAGCAATTGCGCATCGGGCCTGTCCTTGATCCTCTTCAGCGTCCTGGCATAATCCTTGGCGTGGGGGGTGTCCCCACCTCCAAGCTGCACGCCGAACTCCTTGAGAAAATCCCGCAATGCCACCAGCTTTTCGGACGTCGGGCCTTCATGAATTCGATAAAGCGTAGGCTGCCTGTGTTTCTGCAGGAAATCCGAGGCGCACACATTGGCAGCCAGCATGCACTCCTCGATGAGGCGATGGGCGTCATTGCGCTGAACCGGGAGGATACGCTCGATTTTACCCTGATCATTGAAAACCATCTCGGTCTCGATCGTCTCAAAATCGATCGCACCTCGTTTACCGCGCGCTTTCAGCAACACCTTGAACAATTTATAAAGCAGTTGAAGATGCGGCAGCAGGTCCTTGTGTTGCTTTCCTTCTTCGCCCCTGGGGTTGTCAAGCATGGCAGCGACCTTGGTATAGGTCAGCCGGGCCTGTGAAAACATTACGGCGGGATAGAATCGGTAAGCCCGAAAATCACCGGCATGGTCGATGCCGATCTCGCATACCATGCACAAACGCTCCACCTGAGGGTTGAGCGAACATAGGCCATTGGATAGCACTTCCGGCAGCATGGGAATCACCCGGCGGGGAAAATAGACAGAATTGCCCCGATTGAATGCCTCCTGATCGAGCGCATCGCCTGACTGCACATAATGACTGACATCCGCAATGGCGACATACAGCTTGAAATCCTTTCCATCCCGCTCGCAATATACGGCATCGTCAAAATCGCGCGCCGTTTCTCCATCAATGGTCACGAGGGGCAGGTGGCAGATATTTTCTCTCCCCCCCAGATCTTTTTTCCGTACCTTGTCCGGAAAACGGGCGGAAAGTTGCTCCACCTCACGAGGAAAACGGTAAGGAAGATCATGTTTGCGCAACGCAATCTCGATCTCCATGCCGGGGGCCGTATATTCGCCAAGAATTTCGACAATGCGCCCGATGGGCTGGGCATGTTTGCTCGGCTGCTGGAGAATGTCGACCGTCACTACCTGTCCCGCTTTCGCGTTCATCGATTCTTCCCGCGGGATCAGGATGTCCTGGCTGATGCGCCTGTTCTCAGCCTCCACGTACAGGATTCCATAGTCTGCATGCAGGCGGCCAACCAGTTGGGTTACCCCTCGCTCCAGCACTTCCACGATCGTTCCTTCCCGGCGTCCGCGGCGGTCTACGCCGATTTCACGCACCATGACGCGGTCACTGTGCAGGGCCTTGTGCATTTCCTTGGCACTTAGAAACAGATCCGGACTTCCGTCGTCCGGCGTCAGGAAGCCGAAACCGTCCGGGTGGCCCTGGACCCTGCCTTTGACAAGATCAAGCTTTTCCACCACGCAGATATCCCCTTTGCGGTTGCGCATGATCTGGCCTTCGCGCAGCATGGCGGAGATACGGCGGGCGAATATTTCATTTTCTGCCTCGGTGATTCCGAGCAGGTTCTGCAAGATCTCCTCACGCACGGGAACACCCTGCTCTTCCAGTACCTGGAGGATGAACTCTCTGCTCGGAAGCGCATGGCCATATTGGTCTTTTTCCCGTTGGAGATGGGGATCCAGCTCGCGCAGCTGTCGTTTCTTCTTGATTGTCAACTCCGATTTCCTATAAAATTACGCCTCTATCCCAATGGCGGATAGAATACACGCATCGCCCTTGCCCAGATGGCGGAATTGGTAGACGCACTAGGTTCAGGTCCTAGCGGTGGCAACACTGTGGAGGTTCGAGTCCTCTTCTGGGCACCACTTCAATTTTGACATCCGTCAGCCGGATTAACGCTAAGCTATGACGTGCATCCCGCATGGAAAATAGCCTAGCTTGGTGAACTTAGCAGAGCGCCCAGTCACATTCATTATAGCAGGCGACACATGTGTGGCCAGTGAAGCCGCGTATGCCATCCTCCGTAATCTGAGGAAACATGGAGGCAATGATTTGCCTCGACAAAGAACGAAAATACGATGATCTCAGTTTCGAAGGAGTGGCAATAACGCTGCCTGAATCTCACTGACCGGCGGGGTCGTGTCGGTTGCTCATTCTCCGCAAGCTGGTGATTCGACACTGTAAAATCTTACAGCTTTTCATAAGCATAAATTCGTTGTTTCATTGGAACCAGACAACGCTCATGCGCCGGAAGCGGTGATGGGCGTTCGGGGCCAGTGCCGTTGCGCTCCCGTATGAATCCAGTGAATTACCGGAGATGCAATCCAGTTCATCTGTCTTTCTACACTCCCGGAATGTCGAGAACCATCTCTCAAGGCTCGTGGAGCTAAATGTAGGACAACGTCCCTTTTTGGCCGCTGCTTTCCGTAAAGTGCCCTCGAATCTTGCCGTTAAGGAGTTAATGATTCCAAAGAACAGCTTCTGTTATCAGGAATTTTAATAGTTTCCCTAATTTTGATTAAAGTTGCTTGAGCTCATCTAGATGAATGACGTGGTGGCCGCCTTTCTAGAATACTTTGAGATTATTGACGCGAATTCCCCCGAATTATTGCGTGAGGTATTTCGTTTACGGTATCAGGTGCTATGCGTCGAGCAACGGGCACCGGGATTCGAACCATCGAGCTATCCCGATGGATTGGAGAGCGACCAATACGACCGCCATTCCTCCCATATACTCTTGCGGCATCGCCCTTCCAGTGAGTTAGTCGGCACTGCTCGCTTGATACTCCCCGATCCCCGCGATACCATGAGGCTGCTGCCCACTGAGAAGCATACGGAAATCGACCCAGCGCTACTGGATACGAGCAGGTTGCCCCGTCAAAATCTCGGGGAAATTTCACGCCTGGTAGTCATTCGCCGCTTCGCCCGGCGGAAGAATGAATTACTTTATACCCTCAAACATGGCATGAATGTCGACAAATGGGCGCCTTCGAATCAGAGACGTTTTCCCCATCCGATTCTTGCACTTGTGGTTGGCATAATACGTATGTCTGCCCAGCACAATATCACCCAGTACCTCTCAGTAATGGAACCTTCGCTGAACAGACTGCTGGGCCTCTTCGGCCTGCAATTTCAACCTGTCGGGCCTCTGATCGACCATCATGGTCTGCGTCGTCCCTACTATATGGACTTGATCAGCTTGCTGGATAGCATGTACATAACCCACAGGGAGTTTTGGGAGTTGATGACAGACTTCGGTAACATCCGCATAGGGTCTACAAACCAATTCGCACAAGCGTCAGCTGGAAATTAAGTTACCGGAATCTTTGGGCGAAGCCTCCCTGCAGACTCTTTTCACGGGGTTACCGCCTTGAAAGTTACCGCCTCGCCTCGCAGATGGTTTTATCTCCGGCACCAGGCTGACAGGGAGGGAAGGAACGGCGGGCGAATAAATAAATCGTGATAACCAAAAAAATTATCAGCCGTTTTGTCCTGTTCGTATGTCTGTTGCTTGGGGCAGCGTACACCGTCACTGACAATGTCTGGGCAACTGAACCCTACGAGATTGTGACTCATCCTGATGTGGGTGATAAAACGATCTCTAGAAGTTCCCTGCGCGCAATTTTTGGCATGCGCCTGCACGCATGGCCGGATGGCACCGCGATAAAAGTGTTCGTCATGCCGGACGACGCGCCTCTGCACATCGCATTTTCTAAAGAAAAACTGAATGTCTTCCCGTATCAGCTTCGCGCGGCATGGGATCGACTGGTTTTTTCCGGTACCGGCCAAGCCCCCGAAACGGTCGCTACTCCGGAAGAAATGCTTGCCAGAGTTTCCGCCACGCCGGGCGCGATCGGTTATCTGGCGCGACCCAGAATAGATGGTAAGGTAAATGTACTCCAGATCAAGTAATCCCGTACAAGGACATGTTTCCTGGATTGTCCGGCTGGCAATCATGACGGCCGTATTGGGGGGCGGCCCGACGTTCGGGCAAAAGCTGCCTATCCCGCAAAACCTTCCGCAAAACCTGCAAATCCACGGCTTTGCAAGCCAGTCATGGCTGATCAGTTCCGGCAATAACAACGTCTTCGGAAAAAGCAGTTCCGGTAGCGGGAGCTTTGATTTTCGTGAACTGGGATTGAATGCATCGATGCGGCCGCTGCCGCGATTACAGTTTTCGATTCAGGGACTGTCGCGCTGGGCGGGCAAGGGCAGCCCGGGCAATATCCGGCTTGATTACGGATTCATCGATTATACGGTTTTCTCGGGCGACGCCAACCAGCTGGGAATACGGCTGGGCAGAATGAAGAATCCCCTTGGCTTCTACAACGATACCCGCGACGTACCCTTCACTCGGCCCAGCATACTTTTGCCGCAATCCATCTACTTTGATCGCACGCGCAAGCTGGCAATCGCGGCAGATGGAATGCATTTATATGGCGAGCATCGTTCGGATATCGGTGATTTCTCCTTTCAGGCCGGGGTAGCGCGTCCCCTGGTCCGAGGCGATGAAGCGGAGGCGGCGGTATTTAACCAACTGACAAAAGGTCATCTCGCGCCGGAAATATCGTACATCGGTCGAGTGAACTATGAACTGGATGGTGGACGTATCCGCCTTGCAGTGAGTGCTTCACAGTTGAACATGAGATATTCCCCTGTTGCAGGCGAGCGACTTCAGGCAGGATCCATTCAGTTCGTACCTATCATTTTCTCCGCTCAATACAATTCCGAGCGCTGGAGTCTCACTTCTGAGTACGCCTTTCGTCATCTCGATTACCGAAACCTCGTTGCCATCCCCAACACGAGTTTTTCCGGCGAAAGTTATTATATCCAGGGAACTTATCGCTTTACTCCCGAATGGGAAGCCATTGCTCGATATGACGTTCTCTATACCAACAGCGATGACCGGCAGGGGAAAAAATGGTCCGCCGCCACAGGAGCGCCTGCGCATAGCCGCTTCGCGAAGGACATTACCGTGGGACTGCGCTGGAACATCACGCCGGAATTCATGCTACGGGCGGAGTATCACCGCGTGAACGGGACAGCCTGGCTCTCGACGCTGGATAACCCGGCCGGCGGAGCCGCTGGCTCGGAACAGCACTGGAATCTGTTCTCGATCCTCGGCTCATACCGGTTCTGATCGTTGATGGAGAAAAATTTCCAGATAATTTCGGTTCAGGGAAATGGCAGGGACGGCCCCGCGCCCCATAACTTTTTTGGCTTGAAATGGAAAGTCCTGTTGCTGACCAGCCTGATATTGATCGCTATCGTGGTGTCTTTTACCAGCATCACCTATCTGAGCCTGATCCGTGACTTTGAAAGCCAAAGAAGCGCTCAGCACCAGCGCTATGCCAGTGAAGTGGAAGGATTGATGGATCAGATTTCCAGGAATCTGCATCAGTTTGCCGAACTGCTGCCTTCGCTGCAAGGAATGGGTACGGGCCTGCTGGATGGTAGCACGGTAAAAGTAGCAGAAGCCTTCGATCCCTATTGGGCGTCGCTGCAACTCAACAAAGGCATTGAACTGCTTCGCTTTTATGATCAGTCGAGCCGATTGCTGGCGGGGTGGGGCGCGCCTGAATCCGCCATGTATGACAAGATCATGCTTGGCTGGGTTCGGGAGGTAAACGGACAGGAAAAGCCCATCAGCCCGCGAGCCTGCCAGAAAGATTGCATGCAGTTTGCCGTGGCGCCCCTGTTGGTGGAAGGCAGCAGCGTCGGTGTGGTGGTCATCGGAGTACCGCTGGTGGATGCTATCCTGGGGTTCAAGGGGATTTCGGGCGCGGATATCGCGCTGCTGATCAAGGAAGCCGGTGATGGCGTTGCGGTCAGCGAAATGAGAATTCCGGAGTGGAATACCCGGATCGCCGCCCATAGCAAGGGAATGAATATTGACGCTCTCCACAGGGTGGCAGCGCAATATCCTGATTTCAATCAACTGAAAGATGGCGTCCAGATGTTCATGGGAAGCCAGCACCTGCATATACGTCCCCTGCTGCTGGAAAAAACAAAAGCATTCGATAAATCCCGTTTCATCGTTGTGACCGATATCACCTCCACCATTCATACTGTTCGCAACTCGACGCAACAGAACATGGTGATAGGCCTGCTCGGACTCCTGTTTTCCGAAATACTATTATTCGTGATCCTGACAGGACCCTTATCGCGCCTCAAGCACATTGTCTTCACGCTGCCGCTTCTTGCACGCAGCAACTTCGAGAATTTCCGCGATGCGCTTCACCCCGCTACCCGCAAACCCTGGGTGAGAGATGAAATCGATATGCTCGATGAAACAGCGGTCGCCCTGTCCTACCAGCTTGAGATGCTGGAAGACCAGGTTGCCGACCGGACACGGATTCTGGCAAGCAAGATGGAGGAACTGGGCAAGGAACGGGATTTCATCAATAACCTGCTGGATATTGCGCAGGTTATCGTGATCACCCAGAACGCCCGCGGCGAGATTCTCACGCTCAACGCGCATGGAGAAACTCTCATCCAGTATTCCGAAAAAGAACTTCATGGCAAGCCCTTCCTCGATCTGCTTGTTCTCGATGGAACCTTGCATGATTTGCCGACTCGCCTTGAGGAAATACGTTCCGCGTGCAGGGAGCAATTGCGGCATGAGGCGAACGTTCTGTGCAAAGACGCTTCCATACGCCATATTCTCTGGTTGCATTCGCGGCTTAATCGTCATACCGAGAATGATCCGGCCATGCTCTCGGTAGGGCTGGACATGACGGAACACAAGCGTGCGGAGCGCCGGCTTGCCTGGCTGGCTGACCATGACCCTCTTACGAATTTATTCAACCGGCGCCGTTTCCAGGAAGAACTCGAACAGATGCTGAATCTGGCGGCACGCTACAAACACTCCGGTGCGCTGCTGTTTCTTGATCTCGATCAATTCAAGTTTATAAACGACACCAGCGGGCATCGGGCGGGCGACGCTCTGCTGAAAATGGTTGCACACATGCTGCTCAACAGCATACGCAGCGTGGACATACTGGGGCGGCTCGGTGGCGATGAATTCGCCGTAATACTGCCTCAGACGACGGCAGAAGGGGCGATAGAAGTTGCCAAAAATGCGCTTGCCAGCCTCAATCAGGGGAAAATCACGATCAACGGGCGTACGCACAAGGCTTCAGCCAGTATCGGCATCGCACTTTTTCCAGAGCATGGCAACAACGTTCATGACTTGCTCGCGGCGGCGGACCTTGCGATGTACCAGGCCAAGGAAGCGGGGCGCAGCGGCTGGCATCTCTTCTCCAACGAGGAGAAGACGCGGGAGCGCATGCACACGCTGGTTTACTGGAAAGAAAAGATCGAATATGCACTGCTGCACCAACAGTTCCTGTTCTATTTTCAGCCAATCATGCATATCGCCGATAGAACGATCGATCATTACGAGATACTGCTGCGCATGCTGGACAATGATGGAAGCATACTCGCTCCCAGCTTTTTTATCCCGGCAGCGGAACAGACCGGCCTCATCCATGCCATCGACCACATGGTGCTGCAGAAAGCCATAGAGCAATCCGCTCAAATCCAGCGCCATGGGCACAAGGTCCGCTTTTCGATCAATCTGTCGGCACACGCGTTCCATGACCCCGAACTGTTCCCCATCCTGAAAAATGCCTTTGCTCAACACGAGGCAGATCCCGCCGACTTCATGTTCGAAATCACCGAGACAGCCGCGCTGGAAGATCTGCCCGCGGCGCGGGAACTCATGGAAACCATCAGGAAGCTCGGCTGCAGTTTCACACTGGACGATTTCGGTGTCGGCTTTTCCTCCTTTTATTACATCCGCCAGCTTCCGATCAATGTTGTAAAAATCGACGGCTCGTTCATACGAAATCTCGCGGAAAGTCCGGACGATCAGATTCTGGTGAAAGCGCTATGCGATGTGGCCAAAGGTTTTGGAAAGAAAACCACGGCTGAGTTCGTGGAAAATGCGGCAACTTTGTCCATTCTTGAGAAAATGCAGATAGATTATGCGCAGGGTTTTCTGATTGGTTCTCCCGTCCCCGCCCATGAAACATCTTTCAGCGCTTTTCTGGAAAACTGAGCGGACAACTATTATTGACAAGCAGGCTGGAACGCATCGGAGAGGCCGGATACGCGAACGCCAGCAAGCATGGATGGCTGGGGGGCTACGCCTCGTCCGGATCCGGATCTTGTGTCCGCTGGGATTCCGGCGCGCCAGGAGCGGGATCCGCTTCGTTCCGCCTGACTTTGCCAGGTATTTCAGGCGTTGCGCATATCACATCGGCGTTCTGCCCGCGATGACGCAACGCGTGATCCATCAGTACCAAGGCGAGCATCGCTTCGGCAATGGGGGTGGCGCGTATGCCGACACAAGGATCATGCCTGCCATGGGTTTCCACGACTACGGCTTTGCCTGTCTTGTCTATTGAACGCCTACCCAGGCGTATGCTGGATGTCGGTTTGACGGCAATCTTGACGACGATATCCTGTCCAGTTGATATTCCACCCAGTACGCCTCCCGCATTATTGCTCACAAACCCGTCGGGCGTCATTTCATCCGAATGCTGGGTTCCCGTCTGGCTTACTGCTGCAAAACCCGCTCCGATCTCCACACCTTTTACCGCATTGATGCTCATCATGGCATAAGCGATTTCGGCATCCAGGCGATCGTATACGGGTTCGCCCCACCCTACCGGCACCCCTTCCGCCACGACGCTGATTTTGGCTCCGACTGAATCCCCGGATTTTCGCAGCTTGTCCATGTATTCCTCAAGGCTTGGCACCAGGTCAGGGTTGGCGGCAAAAAACGGGTTCTGATGCACAGCCTCCCACAGCTTGAACGGGACCTCCAGAGGTCCCAGTTGGGACATGAATCCCCGTATCACTACGCCATACCGGATATGCAGCCACTTCCGCGCGATGGCCGCTGCCGCGACCCGCACAGCGGTTTCCCGGGCAGAAGCACGCCCTCCACCCCGGTAGTCGCGTATCCCGTATTTTTGCCAGTAAACATAGTCCGCATGTCCCGGGCGGAAGGTATCCATGATCTTGCTGTAATCCTTGCTGCGCTGATCTTCGTTCCGGATCAGCAATGCAATGGGCGTGCCCGTGGTTTCGCCTTCGAATACCCCTGAGAGTATCTCCACCGTGTCCGGTTCGCGCCGCTGCGTCACATGCCGGGACGTCCCCGGTTTGCGCCGGTCCAGGTCTCGCTGGATGTCCTCTTCGGACAAGGCCAGGCCCGGCGGGCAGCCATCGACCACGCAACCGATGGCCGGGCCGTGGGATTCACCGAAGGACGTCACACAAAAAAGCTTGCCGAACGTGTTGCCAGACATTTTCTTTTTCTCGTCAAATCAACGCTTCAAGTTTAACATATCGCTCACCCCTGCTTCTTCCTCACCGAACGCCCGGTATCCGGCGAAAGCAAAGGCGGGATATCCGTAACGGCCTCTGCAAGAGACAAGGAGAATCATGAGAGCCATACAGATGGTCGCCCCAGGCGAAACGAACGTACTGCTGGCGGCGGATATACCCAGACCCGACCTCATCAACGCCTCTGACGTACTGGTGAGGGTGCACGCAGCGGGCGTGAATCCAATCGACGCAAAGGTACGCAAACTCAACATGTACTACCCTGGCAGGTTGCCGACAGTCCTCGGATGCGATGGTGCGGGAACGGTGGAGGCGGTGGGCCGCTCAGTGGCGCGCTTTCGTACTGGCGATGAAGTATTCTTTTTCAACAACGGTCTGGGTGGCGAAGCAGGCAGTTACGCTGAGTACACGGTTGTACCGGAAGATTGTTTGGCGCTGAAACCAAAAACGCTTTCCATGGTAGAGGCTGCCGGCATCCCCTGGTACTGATTACAGCATGGGAGGCCTTGGTGGACCGGGGGAAGCTGAAACCGGGTGAAAGCGCCCTGATTCATGCCGGAGGGGGAGGAGTGGGCCATGTGGCCATCCAGCTCGCCCGTCATCTCGGGGCGCGTGTTGCCACCACGGTTTCAGGTCCAGAGAAAGCTGCTCTGGTACAATCGCTGGGCGTGGAACGGGTAATCGACTATCGCCGGGAAGATTTTGGGGACGTCGCACTGGAGTGGACGGACGGCCGGGGAGCGGACCTGATCATGGATACGGTTGGCGGGGAAACGTTCTGCGACTCCTTTGCCGCGACCCGGTTGTATGGCCGGGTTGTCTCCTTGCTCTCAACGAGTTGCAGTATCGCGCACATCAATACCGCGCGTCAGCGCAACCTGAGCATTGGCTACGTACAGATCGCAACGCCACAGTATTTTGGCCTGCACAACGAAAGGCTGGCTCAGATCCGCATCCTTGAACAGGGCGCGAAGCTGATCGAACAGGGCCTGCTCAAGGTTCACGTCAGCCTTACGCTACCCCTGGAAGAAGCCGCGGAAGCACACCGGCTGATCGAAACGGGACATACCACTGGCAAAATCGTGCTCCGTATCGTGTAAGCAAGACGTACCGGCAGTTCCGCGCATGTATGTGCCACGCTTATCCGAGACGCGCCAGCACCTCGATTCCCCATGCCACGCCAAAGCCGGTAACGTCGCTCCCGACGGCGCCAAGGCCTCCCTTGTGATTGCTGGCGGAGAGATCCATGTGCACCCACGGGATGTCCTCCACGAACCGGCTGAGGAATCGTGCAGCGAGAATGTGGTCGGCATCACCCTCCATTGAACACTGTTTGACGTCCGCGATTCTGCTGTCCAGCTCCGTATCGTAGTCAGCATCCAGCGGAAACGGCCAGATACGCTCGCCAGAAACTTTCCCCGCCGTGACCGCCCCCGTTACAAGATCGTCCCGGTTGCTGAATATGCCACTGTAACGCGATCCCAACGCCGTGTGCATGCTCCCGGTCAGCGTCGCAAAATCGATCATTACGTCGGGCTTGCTCCTTCCCGCCAGCGTCAAAGTATCTGCCAGTACCATTCGCCCCTCCGCGTCGGTATGAACGATCTCGATCGTGGTCCCGTTAAGGGCCGTTATGACCTCGTTCTGCTTGTAAGCGCGAGGACTAATGTGATTCTGGGCAATGGCCAGCCAGCAATCGATGTTCACTGCCAGATCGGCACGAGTCGCAGCCAGCAGAATACCGAGAGCAACCGCGGAGCCATTCATGTCCTCATGCATGCCATGCATATGGCGGGCCGGTTTCAGATTGTGGCCTCCCGTATCGAAGCAGATGCCTTTGCCTACCAGGGCAACCGTTTTGCTCGCATTGCCGGCCCGGTGCTGCAAATGCACGATGGCGGCGTCTTCCGGATCGCTACCCTGCGCCACAGCCACGAATGCGCCTGCTCCCATTTTACGCAACGCCTTGACGTCGTATTCCTGATACTTCCAGCCTTCGTTCGTTGCAAGCTCCATCACACGTTTCCGGTAAAGGCCGGGCGACAGTTCGTTGGGCGGCAGCACGGTGAGTTCGCGCGTCAGCAGATTTCCTTCTGCCTTTGCTTGCAACAGCGAAAAGCCATCCGGATCCTTGTAACCATGCAGCACGATTCTTGCAAGGGAACGCTTCTCTGCCTCTTTTTTGCTGGTTTTCCGCAGCGGCAGCGCCGTACCGTTGACCCAGGCGGTGTATATCCCCAGCTGCGCAAAACTGTGCCTTTCATCCTGGTCTCCATACACCGCAAGATGGATCTCGGACGGCTTTTCGTCCAGCAACAACTGCAATGCCTTGCGTATCGAGGTGTGCTGTTCAAACGGGGATTTATTCATATCCACTGGAGACCATGCACATAACGCGCCGCTCGCAAGATTGGCGGAAACGGGTGTCTGTCCGATTTCCTCAGGTTCCATGCTACGCCGCGACAACAAGAATTTCAGCTGGTCCCTGCCCAGGAAATCCACCTTGTCCAGAGACTTTTTGGACAAATATTGTACTGGCACGATCACCAGGACGTGCGTAATCCCGCCCGGTTCAGACAGCGGAGCCGCTTTTTGTTTGAGGGATGCAAGCATGATAGAGGGCCTTGTTATTTTTACCTTGTTATCTTCAGGGTCTTGTTTCTGCTAGAATGATGGACCGCCTCATTATACGCGGGCGACTCCTTTTGTTACAGTTTTCCTCCAATCCTACCGTTTCCCTTCGATTTCATGCTCCAGTACCTCGAACTCATGCGAAACGTGCTGGAACAGGGTCACCGGAAATCCGACCGGACCGGAACCGGCACCCTGTCCATTTTTGGTCATCAGATGCGCTTCGACCTGTCGCATGGCTTTCCGCTGGTGACGACCAAGAAATGTCATCTCAGGTCCATCATCCATGAATTGCTGTGGTTCCTCCGGGGCGACACCAATATCGGATATCTCCACGAGAACGGAGTCTCCATATGGGATGAGTGGGCAGACGATAGCGGAGATCTTGGCCCGATATACGGGAAGCAGTGGCGTTCCTGGCCGGATGCGCAGGGCGGCCACATCGACCAGATGGCGCAGGTAATCGATCAGATCCGGAAGGCGCCCGATTCCCGGCGGCTGGTCGTATCATCCTGGAACGTGGGCGAACTGCCTCGGATGAAACTTGCCCCCTGTCACGCGTTATTCCAGTTCTACGTCGCCGATGGCAAGTTGTCCTGCCAGCTTTACCAGCGCAGCGCCGATATATTCCTCGGCGTGCCCTTCAATATTGCGTCCTATGCGCTGCTTACATTGATGGTTGCACAAAGTTGCGATCTGGAACCTGGCGATTTCATCCACACCTTCGGCGATGCGCACCTTTACCTCAACCATCTGGAGCAGGCGCGCGAACAACTGGGCCGCACACCCAGGCAACTGCCGGTAATGAAGCTGAATCCCGCAATCGGAAACATTTTCGATTTCAGGTACGGGGATTTTACCCTCGAAGGCTATCATCCTCACCCACCCATCAAAGCTCCAATCTCGGTGTGAAGCCTCGCCTCTCTGCATTGGTGGCAATGGCCCAAAATCGCGTCATCGGCAAGGACAACGCGATACCCTGGCGATTGCCGGCCGATCTCAGACGCTTCAAGGCCTTGACCATGGGTCATCCCATCATCATGGGACGCAAGACTTATGAATCCATCGGGAGAACGCTTCCCGGTCGCCTCAACATCGTCATTACGCGCCAGAGCGATTACAGGGTGGAGGATGCAATCGTTGTTGCTTCGCTGCCCGATGCACTGAAACTCTGCCGCTGCAGCAGCAAGAAGGCGGCAACGCAGGCGGATATCGACGATGAGTGTTTCGTGATCGGCGGCGAGGATATATTCAGGACAGCGCTGCCGCTATGTGACCGGCTGTATGTCACCGAACTCCTGAGAAGCTACGAAGGCGATGTGTATTTTCCGGAGCTCGATCGAAAGGAGTGGCGGGAAATCACCCGCGAGAAGCATACCGACGAGAGCGGATTGGAGTATCACTTTGTCGTGCTGGATCGCAGGACCGGCCGGGAACCGGCGGAAGGAACCATCTGACTTCGTAAAAGGCGAGCCACGCACGAGCATTTGCTGTGGCTCGCCTTCATCCCGGAATGGATTCCCTCCAGACTGTCGTCATTACATGACCACTACGTCCGGCAGAGGAAAGCCGTTGAAATTGCTGGCGTACGCCGTCGTGTAGGCGCCCGCGTTGGGAATATAAATGAAATCCCCCTCCTGGATATCCTCAGGCAGCATCTCATCCCGCATGAGGACATCCACTGAATCGCAGGTAGGTCCAGCGACGGACCAGGGAATATTCTTCCCGCTGCGATCGGAGATGATCTCATAGCGCAAGCCCTCGGTCACCTCGATAACCCCGCCGAACACCCCGGCGTCCCAGTACATCCACCGCTTTCCATTGCGGGTAGCCGTACCTACCACGCGACAGACAAAGTAAGCCGCATCGGATACCAGATACCGTCCTGGCTCCGCCATGATGCGAATGTCCGCAGGCAGGCCGGCAATGGCGGCATTGACGACCTCCCCGATGATTTCTATCGACGGAATAGGCTTGACGTGCCGGACAGGATAACCCCCGCCAATATTGAGGAGGCGCGGTTTCAGGCCGGCCTGGCGCATGCTGTGGAAAACCCGGGTGGCGCGCTCGATGCCCACCCGCCAGTTCTGGGGATTGCGGCACTGAGAGCCCACATGAAAAGTAACGCCTGCAAGATCGGCTTTAAGCCGCACCGCTTCCTCGATGATGCCTTCGATCTCGGCAGCATGGGATCCGAATTTGCCCGCCAGCGGCCAGTCACTGCCGATATTGGGCGTATCGATGCGCAAATACATCTTTGCATCCGGTTTCACGCTCGCGATTTTGCGTAATTCCTCGATGCTATCCAGTACATACCATTCCACACCCTTGGCTGCCGCGTACTCCAGATAAGCACGCGACTTCATCGGATTACTGTAATAAATTTCCGCAGCAGGCACACCCAGGCTGAGCAGAAGGTCCAGTTCCGAAATGGAGGCGATTTCGAACCCGACCTCTTCCTCGATCAAGGTTCTCAGTACGCGCGGATCGGGATTTGCCTTGACCGCATAGTGCGGGCGCACCTGAGGCATTGCGGCTTTGAAGCGGCGGGCCTTATTGCGGATAATCTGGCTGTCGACCAGCAGAAACGGCCTGCTGTAGCCCTTTTGCAGAGCTGCCTGGACATGCTTGAAATCCAGGCTGACTTCGGGGTGGGTATCGAATATTTCAGGCTCTACGTTGTGCCGCAGAGCGGTATTGCGCATTTTCATGAGAGTCTTTCCTTGTGAAGACGCTACGTTACGGGAGTATGGATATTTACCAGGTCAGCCGAAACGAAATAGTTTGCTTTGCTTGTCATGATGACCTCCTGTCGTTCATGTTGAATTCAAAAAAAAAGCGGATTATAGACTCGATTCTGACGGAATCAAGCGTTTTCTTTAAGTGATGAAATGACCAGCAGCGTCGCTGGAAGTTCCGGCAGAAAACGGGGCTTCCAAACCTGCGCAGTCATGCTGATCCGCGGCGGTTCATTCACGGGGAAATTACAGAAATCGAGGCCCAGGAGTCGGCGACGATTCCAGATTTTTTAGTAGGGGGATGAAACAGTCGTGACTGACGAAATATGTCCATGTAATCCCGGGAAGAACTGCTCTTCAGGTAAGATCAGATTTTCGGCAAAGTCACCCCGTGCTGGCCCTGATACTTGCCGCCGCGATCCTTGTATGAAATTTCGCATACTTCATCGGATTCGAAGAAAATGACCTGGGCCACCCCTTCGTTGGCGTAGATCTTGGCGGGAAGCGGCGTAGTATTGGAAAATTCCAGGGTGACATAACCTTCCCATTCCGGCTCGAAAGGAGTGACGTTGACGATGATCCCGCAACGGGCATAGGTGGATTTTCCCAGGCAAATCGTCAGGACATTGCGCGGTATGCGAAAATACTCGACCGTTCGCGCGAGCGCGAAGGAATTGGGTGGAATCAGACACACATCACTCTTCACGTCCACGAAGGAATTGGAATCGAAATTTTTGGGATCGACGATGGCTGAATTGATATTTGTGAACAGCTTGAATTCATCCGAACAGCGTATGTCATAGCCATAGCTTGAGGTCCCGTAGGAAACAATCCTTTGCCCGTTGGCATATTTGATCTGATTGGGCTCGAAAGGCTCGATCATGCGGCGCTCCACGGCCATGCGGCGAATCCACCTGTCCGACTTTATGGTCATTTGAAAATATGGGAAGGCGTGAGGAATGATATCCCAAATGGATACCCGTTCACCGGAACCCGTTCTGTCGCCGGTTGTGGTTGCTTCGTATTCCAGGCAGGAGCTCAGGCTGAACGAGGACGGATGTGTTCACTCAGGTATCCTCGATCACGATCTTGGCGAACAGGGCGGAATGATCCAGTGACAGATCATCGATCTTGACCGCGAGTCGGCGAGCAATCCGGCGATAGGTATCCGCTATCCTTCCATCCGGATCCGCCACGACGGTCGGCGTGCCCGCATCGGCATGCTGGCGTATTTTGATATCGAGCGGCAGATCACCCAGCAGTTCCACGTCGTAATCGCGACACATTTTCTCTCCGCCGCCCTCACCGAAAACATGTTCTTCATGTCCGCAGCGGGAGCAGACATGCGTACTCATGTTCTCAATGATACCGATGATAGGGATCCCTACTTTTTGGAACATCTTGAGCCCCTTACGCGCATCGAGCAGGGCAATGTCCTGGGGGGTGGTCACAATGACCGCGCCTGTGACCGGTACTTTCTGCGCAAGAGTCAGCTGGATGTCGCCAGTTCCGGGTGGCATGTCCACGATAAGATAATCCACATCGTCCCAGCGCGTGTCGTTCAGCAATTGCTGGAGTGCCTGGGTCACCATCGGTCCGCGCCATACCATGGGTGTTTCCACATCGATCAGGAAACCGATGGAAATGGCCTGGATGCCGTGTGCCTCCATGGGTAGCATGCTCTTGCCATCGGGTGATTCGGGACGGCCGGTAATGCCGAGCATCTGCGGCTGGGAGGGTCCGTAAATATCAGCATCGAGGATACCGACACGGGCACCCTCGGCGGCAAGCGCCAGCGCAAGATTCGCTGCCGTAGCGGATTTGCCGACACCGCCCTTGCCGGACGCCACGGCGATGATGTTCTTTACGCCCGGAATGAGTTTGACTCCGCGCTGCACCGCGTGAGATACGATCCTGCTTGTGACATTGACAGTCACGCTGCCAATGCCGGGAATGCTTTCAAGTTTATCCGTCACCCGCCTGCGGATGCTGTCCATCACGCTTTTTGCCGGATAACCAAGCGCGATGTCCAACGATACGTTATCGCCCTCTATTCTGATATTGCGCGCTTCGTTGCTGGTCACATAATCCTTGCCTGTACTCTGGTCCGTAATTTCCTTGAGTGCTGAAAGCACCTGCTGTTCCGTAATCGCCACGGTTTACTCCCCCGATCCACAGCTCGAATGAAGAGCCGAATAATAACAAATTGGACTCCCCGACGCGAATCGCTGGCCACCGGACGTAGCCGTGCATCCCCTGTTTCCGCGTACAGGAAGTTTTCAGAGTAAATACAACGCTTCCGGTCTTTCCCCTGGTTGGGGACCGGCGAGGTTTCGCGATCTTCCGGCGCCCAGTTTGCTACAATCATTGCTTTGGCATTTTTCCCGATCCGAACCCAAGCCCCTGTTGAATCCCTCGATAATTGATGAACAAGCGAAAAATCCTGGTCACTTCCGCCCTGCCCTATGCCAACGGGAGCATTCATCTCGGCCACCTGGTTGAATACATACAGACTGATATCTGGGTCCGCTTCCAGAAAATGCAGGGGCATGAGGTGCACTATGTGTGCGCGGACGATACCCATGGGACTCCCATCATGCTTCGTGCCGAACAGGAAGGAATTACCCCGAAGCAGCTGATAGACCGGGTCTGGCATGAGCACAAAGCGGATTTCAACAGCTTTCACGTCGGGTTTGATCATTACTACACTACCGATTCGCCTGAAAACCAGGCATTCTGCGAAGACATCTACCGACAACTGGTCGCGGAAGGGCTGATCGCCAAGCGCTCGGTGGAGCAGTTTTATGACCCGGTCAAACGGATATTTTTGCCTGACCGCTACATCAAAGGAGAGTGTCCCCGCTGTCACGCCAATGACCAGTATGGCGATTCCTGCGAAGCCTGCGGCGCCACCTACCAACCGACTGATCTGGTCAACCCGTATTCCGCCATATCCGGCGCGGTACCGGAGCGCCAGGCATCCAGTCACTACTTCTTCAAGCTCTCCGATCCCCGTTGCGTTGCATTCCTCCGGAACTGGATATTCGAATCCTCGTCGAATCCGGCCGGCACAGCACAAGAGACGAAAAGGCTGCAACCTGAAGCGGCGAACAAAATGAACGAGTGGCTTTCAACCGGCCTTGCGGACTGGGATATTTCCCGCGACGCCCCCTACTTCGGGTTTCCAATCCCGGGCACCCGCGGGAAAAAATTCTTCTATGTCTGGCTGGATGCCCCGGTCGGCTATTTCGGCAGCTTCAGCAACTACTTTGAGCAGAAAAAAAAGCGATCTCAGGCTGACATCGACGAATTCCTGCGGCCTGGCGGAAATACGGAAATGGTGCATTTCATCGGCAAGGATATTCTCTACTTCCATGCCCTTTTCTGGCCCGCGATGCTTCATTTTTCGGGTTATCGCGTGCCCACCCAGATCTATGCGCACGGATTCCTTACCGTCAACGGGCAGAAAATGTCCAAATCCCGCGGCACGTTCATCAAGGCGGGAAGCTATCTGGAACAGGGCCTGAATCCGGAGTGGCTTCGCTACTACTATGCCGCCAAGCTCAACGACACGATGGAGGATATCGATCTCAACTTTCAGGATTTCACCGCGCGCGTAAATAGCGACCTGATCGGCAAGTATGTCAATATCGCAAGTCGATGCGCGGGATTCATTACCAAGAAATTCGACGGCAAACTTACCCAGGAGATTTCTGAGGCAAATCGAAAATGGTTCAATCAGTTTCTGTTTTGTCAACTGAGCGAGGACGATACCTTCCTTGGGCGCCACACCTCAATCGCCAATTATTATGACCAGCGCGAATACGGCAAAGCCATACGCGAGATCATGCTGGCGGCGGATGTCGCCAACCAGTACGTGGATCACATGAAACCCTGGGCCCTGGCGAAGAGCAGGGAAAATGATCGGGAACTGCATGAAGTGTGCAGCGTGGCACTGAACATGTTCCGGATACTGACAGTTTATCTGAAGCCGGTGCTGCCTCGACTGGCGGAACAGGTGGAACAATTTTTTGGAGTGGCTCCCTTTACCTGGAAAGATGCCAATTCCCAGCACAGGCTGTTGCCGGACGGTCATCGCATCAACCAGTATGAGCATCTGATGACCCGTATCGATTCCAGGCAAATCGAGCGGCTGATCAATGCGAGCAGGGAAAGCCTCCAACCACCGAAACCGCAACCCCAACCCGGAGAGGGTTCAAACATGACTGAAGATCATTCCTCCACCCCTTCCGCTTCGGCAGAAGAGGAAAAAAATACCGGGGATACCTCGGCGAACACGATTACCATTGAAGATTTTGGCAGGATCGATCTCAGGGTGGCAAGAATCGCGCATGCCGAGCACGTGCAGGGGGCGGACAAGCTGCTCAAGCTCACGCTGGACATCGGCACCGGACAACGAACCGTATTTGCCGGTATCAAATCCGCGTACGATCCCGAACAGCTTAAGGGACGGCTGACGGTCATGGTTGCCAATCTTGCTCCGCGCAAGATGAAGTTCGGCATTTCGGAGGGGATGGTTCTGGCGGCAGGAGATGGCTCAGGCCCCTACCTGCTGTCGCCCGATGAAGGTGCTCAGCCGGGAATGAAGGTGAAATAACAGCGCATGTTGCAAAGGGGTTCGGATAGCCATCCGGTCCCCGGCTAACGATCCGTTTCCAGTTTGAGCGGGCCGGTGCCTGAATAGCGATCCAGGTATAAATAGATCACCGGGGTGATGAAAAGAGTGATCACCTGCGAAAACAGCAATCCTCCCACGACCGCCAGACCCAGCGGCTGGCGCAATTCGGCTCCCGCACCCAGACCAAGGGCAATGGGAAGCGCGCCCATCAATGCCGCAAGGGTTGTCATCATGATCGGCCGGAACCGCAGCAGGCAGGCAGTACGGATTGCCTCCCGCGGCGCCATTGCGCTGTCGCGCTGCGCATCGAGCGCAAAGTCGATCATCATGATCGCATTCTTCTTGACGATGCCGATCAGCATCAGGATTCCGATCATGGCAATGATGGATAGCTCCATATCGAACAGCCACAACATCGCCAGAGCGCCCACGGCTGCGGATGGCAGGCCGGCAAGAATCGTGAGGGGATGAATATAGCTCTCGTACAGCACCCCCAGCAACACATATATGACGAGTAACGCCGCAATGATCAGCACCACCTGGCTCGTCTGGGAGGATTGAAACGCGGCCGCGTCGCCGGCGTAACTGGTCAATATGCTCGCCGGCAGATTCAGCTCCCGCTTGAATTGCTCCATGCGAGCCGATGCCTCGCCGAGCGCCGCTCCGGGTGCCAGATTGAAGGCGATGGTCACTGCTTCGAGCTGTCCTGCGTGGTTGATCGCGATCGGCCCCACTTCGCGCTCGAAGGTGGCAACGCTCGACAGCGGCACGAGCATGCCGTTCCCCGCCCTCAGGTAAATCTTGTTAAAGGCACTCTCATCATACTGATGTTCCGACGCGACCTGCAGAATGACGGGGTAACTGTCGCTGGCGGTATAGATCGTGGACACCTGGCGCTCGCCGAACGCGCTGTAAAGCGCGGACCGGATATCCCCTATCTGTACGCCCACCAGATTGACCTTGTCACGATTGATATTGAGTCGAACCTGCAACCCTTTCAACTGCGAATCGCTGGTAACGTCCCGAAAGACGGGATCCTGCCGCATTCGCGCCATCATGCCTTCCGCTGCCGCGCGTAACTCCTCGGCACGCACGCTGCGCATGACGTACTGATAGCGACTCTTGCTGGTACGGCCGCCCAGCCTGAGATTCTGGATGGGATTGATGTAGACGTTTACCCCCGGAACGGCGCGCACCTCGCGCCGCAGGTCTTCCGTTACTTTTTCGAGAGAGGCCCGTTCGCTGCGTGGTTTGAGTGTCATGAACAGACGGGCGCTATTGCTTTCGCTGGCATAGACGTTCAGATTATCCACTGCGGGATTGGCGCGGATGATATCGCTGGTCCGCTGCAGCAGTTCCGTCATGGCTGGAAAGGATATATCCTCCACCGCATCCACCGTGATCAGGGCCTGACCGATATCCTCATTCGGAAAGAAACCCTTGGGCAGCACCACGAACAACGCGCCGGAGGCAATGAAGGTCCCCAATGCAATGCCAAGCACAAGCCGCCGGTGCCGCAATGCCCAATCGAGGACGTATTCGTAGCCTCTCAGGGCTTTCTCGAATCCCCGCTCGAACCACTCCGTCCATTTCAGGCTCGCATCTTCGCTCCCATGCGGGGCAATGTAGCGGCTGGTCATGACCGGTACCAGCGTTAGCGATACGACAGCGGACATCAGGACCGCGATTCCCACCACGGCGGCGAACTCGTGAAACAGGAGGCCGATCACGCCGGGCATGAAAAAAATGGGAATGAAAACCGCAACCAGCGACAACGAAATCGAGATGATGGTAAAGCTGACTTCCTTCGACCCTCGCAAGGCCGCTTGCAGCGGCGGGACACCCTTTTCGATATGTCGCACAATGTTTTCGAGCATGACGATGGCATCATCCACGACCAGGCCGACTGCAAGCGTAATGCCCAGAAGGGAAATATTGTCCAGGCTGTAGCCGAGTACCCGCATCATCGCAACCGTCCCCAGCAGCGAAATCGGCAGCGACAGCGCGGGAATCAGGGTAGCGGACGGCTTGCGCAGAAAAAGGAAAATCACCAGCAGGACGAGCACGATCGTGATTGCGAGCGTGACCTGTACGTCATGTATCGACTCGCGGATGGAAATGGAGCGATCCGTGGTCAGCCGCAATTGAACGGAAGACGGCATCTGTTCGATCAGCCCCGGCAGGACTGCACGGATGCCATCCACCGTGGCGACAGTGTTCGCGCCCGGCTGGCGCTGCACCGACAAGGTGATGGCCGGTTCTCCGTTGACCCAGCTTGCCGTCTTGAGCGATTGCACGCTGTCTTCGACCTGAGCCACTTCGGAAAGCCGTACCGGATTGCCCTCCGGCGAAATCGCCACGATCAGATCGGCAAATGCCGCCGCATTGCCAAGCTGGCGATTGGCCTGGATGGTGAGCGTCTGACGCGGTCCTTCAAGCGTACCGATTGGCGAATTGGCGTTCGCCGTGTTCAGCGCAACGGCAATATCATCGAGAGTCAGGTTGCGCACCGCAAGCGCCTCCGGATTCGTGCGTACGCGGACCGCATATTTTTTCTGCCCGTTGATCTGAACCTGCGCAACACCGGAGAGAGTTGAGAGCGTGGGCGCGATGAGATCCTCGGCATAACTGTTCAAATCTGACAATGACATCGAAGGCGAGGACAGTGCCAGAAAAACAACGGGGGAATCCGCCGGATTGATCTTGCGGTAGGACGGAGGCGTCGTCATTTCCATGGGAAGCGACCGTTCGGCTCGGAGCAGCGCGGCCTGCACATCGATGGACGCACTGTCGATATCCCGATCCTGATCGAATTCCAGGGTGATTGCGGTATTGCCCAGCGTGCTGGTGGAACTGAGTACCGAGAGGCCGGAGATCATGGAAAATTGCCGCTCCAGCGGGGTGGCCACGGATGAAGCCATCGTTTCGGGGCTCGCTCCGGGCAGAACCGCAGTGACGGAAATGGTCGGGGAATCGTAGCTGGGCAGCGCGGCGATGGGCAGGCCATCGTAAGCGATGACGCCGGCCAGGACAGCGGAGGCGGACAGCAGCACGGTCATGACCGGGCGGCGGATGCACAATTCGGAGAGGGTCATCGCATGCGTACCGCTTTAAGGAAGCGCTGAACGAACAGATATGATCATCCGGTATTGCTGTCCGTGTCCTGCTTCTCGCCACTGGATCTCACTTCGACGACCGTACTGCCTGGCCGGAGATTCTGCGCGCCTTCCACGACGACACGCATGCCGACTGTTACCCCGGCTCCCTCTATAACCGCCAATCCGTCCTGGATCAGGCGCACGTTCACGGGGAACACGTTCGCCTTGCCGCCTTCACCTATCACGTAGATAAATTTTTGCTCCGGTCCGTTCTGTACCGCCTGCACCGGCACTGTAAATGCGCTTTCGATGGTTCTCGGCGCGAGCGTAACGGTAACGAACATACCGGGCCAAAGATGCCGGTCGGCATTTGGAAATTCCGCTTTCAGGCGAATTGTTCCACTTGCCGTGTCCACGGCATTATCGATAAAAATCAGCTTTCCCGCCCTTCGCTCCTGAAATGCTGCCATTTCTGCATTCACCGGCACGTCTCCCTTGGCGCGGGCTTGCTGTAGCGATGCCAATTCCCGCTCCGGCAAGGTGAAGCTGACATTGATCGGGTCGATCTGGGTAATGCTTACCAAGGCGTCGTTCGGTTGCACAAGACTGCCCTGATAAACGGGGATGGTGCCGGTACGGCCGGCAATAGGCGCAACGATTTCAGTGAAGCCGCGCGCGATGCGATTTGCCTGGACCGTTGCTTCGTCGATCGCAAGTTGGGCCCGGAGCGCCTCGACCTGGCTCTGTGCAACATCGAGCGCAGCCTGCGAAATGAAATTCTGCCGGAACAGTTCCTCCTGCCGTTCGAGGTTACGCTCCGCATTCCTCAGGTCGGCAAGAGATTTGGCCAGCTGCCCTTTGGTCCGAAGTAGATTGGCATCTTCGGTACGCGCATCCAGAGTGAAGAGTCTTTCGCCCTTCTGAACGTATTGCCCTTCACGGATATGCACCGCCCTGACCATGGCGCTGAGCTGCGGTCGCACTGCGACCGTCTGCTGCGCGGAAACGGTGCCATTGGCCGTAAGCCGGACGGAAACGTCGCCTTGCCTGACCGAAGCGACAACCACGGGCACGGCGTCCATCGCGGGTTTCTTCGCGTCGGTGGGGCCATTCTGGCTGTGCCAGATCCAGACACCCGCCAGCATGACAAGCAGGAAACCGGTTACGAGCCTCCTCGAACGCCTCGCTGGAAACGGCGGGTTTGCTTCGGCTATTGGTTCCATTCAAGATGGGGCGGGCACCGTTGCTGCCACGCGGAAAAAAAGTGAAATAACATATCGGGAAAAAGTGGATGACGACCTGCGGGGCAGGGGGCAGGAGGTGACGATACCCCGCCATTCCATACCCCGCCTTCCATTTGCGGATCGGATCCGCCCATCTCAATCTACGATCTTTCCTCCGGCCAGACGAATCCTCCAGTTGCACCGACTGGAAATCGCGTCATCATGCGTCACCAGCACCAGCGTCGTGCCCCGCTCACGATTCAGTGCGAACATGAGCTCTATGATCTGGGCTCCCGTCCCGGAATCCAGGTTACCCGTCGGTTCATCCGCCAATACCAGTTGCGGTTGCGTCACGAATGCGCGCGCGATGGCCACGCGCTGCTGCTCGCCGCCTGAGAGCTGGCGCGGGTAATGCTTCAAACGCTCTCCGAGTCCCACACGCCCAAGCAGTTCGACAGCGGCGCTGCCGGAGTTGCCTATGCCGGCAAGCTCCAGCGGGAGCATCACGTTTTCGATTGCGGTGAGCGCAGGCAGCAACTGGAATGACTGGAATACAAAACCAAGCATGCGACCGCGCAACGCGGCTCGCGCATCCTCGTCCAGTTCAAAAATATCCTCATCGTCAAGGTGAACCTTACCGCTGGTAGGAGTATCTAATCCTGCCAAAAGCCCCAATAAGGTTGACTTGCCTGATCCCGATGCTCCTACAACGGCCACGGCGTCGCCTGCATTTATCTGCAGATTGACGTTGTCCAGGATGGTAAGCTGTTCGCTGCCGGTACTCACTTGTTTTGTCAACGCAGTCGCCCGCACGATGGGCTGCATAACGATATTGTCCGTCATGAAAAAATTCCTGATTATCCTCTATATACTATCAAGTATCGCGGCTCCCAATTCAGGCGCAACGGTGCAACCGCCGCCGGTCGCTGCACCCCCAACTGCTACTGTTATGGTATTTGGCGACAGTCTCTCCGCTGGTTACGGTTTGCCACAGGGCGCGGGCTGGGTCAGTCTGCTGAAGAGGCGGCTGCAGGCACAATCTCAGGCAAATGTAATCAACAAAAGCATCAGTGGCGAAACCACGCTGGGAGGACGGAACCGCATCGAGCAGGCTCTCACGGACCACCGCCCGGATATCGTCATTGTTGAGCTTGGCGCCAATGACGGCCTGAGAGGCGCATCCATCGACTCCATTCGCGACAACCTTGAAGCGATCATTGAAGCCTGCAAGCGGCACGGCGCCATGGTATTGCTGACGGGAATGCAACTGCCGCCGAATTATGGCATAACATATACGCGAAAGTTTCAGGATATTTTCCATCAGCTCGCGAAACGCCATGATGTCAAGCTGGTGCCGTTTCTTATGGATGGCTTCGGGGACAAGCGCGAATTTTTCCTGCAGGACGGGATACATCCAACCGCCGAAGCGCAGAAAAAAATCATTGAAAATATCTGGGCCGTCCTGAAAACGATGCTCAAGGAAGTCCCCTCAGCTGCCGAGCGTATCACTGCAAAGGACGGCTGACCGGGCTTCCTGACATCCTCCTGCACGCAAGGGAAAAACAATGTATCGCTATCGTCACGTTCTGGTCGCAGTGGACTTTTCCGAGCATGGGAATGAAGTCGCGCGAAAAGCAAAGTATCTGGCAGAAATGTTTCAGGCCCGCTTGAGCGCCATCCATGTGCTGGATAACATTCCCATGCCGCATGCCGCCTATGGAAGCATCATTCCTCTTGAAGAACCCTCAACCTATGAACTGCTGGAAGCGGAAAAATCCAAGTTCAAGCAGATCGCGGATCAATTGGCAGTGGAATCCGCGCAACGCTGGATGGTCTGGGGCGTGCCGGGCGAGGAAATCGTCCGCCTGGCGGAGCGCGAAAGAGTCGATCTGATCGTGATCGGCTCGCACGGCCGACATGGCCTGGCTTTGTTGCTCGGCTCGACCGCGAATGATGTCCTGCATCATGCCAGCTGCGACGTGATGGCCGTTCGCCTGCGAGACGAGGTCACGGTGGAAGAGCCTTTTTACAAAGATACCGCGCTCAACCCCTCGGGCTGACCAGGGAATTACAGTCTTTTCTCCGCTTCTCCCCATTCGGCCCAGTCACGACGCGGGATTTCGTCTTCGATTCCGACCACGCTGCCCCTGTTCGCAACCGGGCGTCCCGCTGCCTTTGAGATTTTTTTGCCTGATTGCCTACCAGAACCTCCACCAGGGTTCCCCGTTTTCCCCGGTGGAATCGGAAAGGAACCGGCTATCGGGAAAATTTTTTCTCATTACCCGATCGGCATCATCGCGCAGCTCGTCCATGCCCAGGGCGTCGTAGGCTTTCATCATGATGAACAGCGCTTCTTCCGTCGCAGGCGTCTGCGGATATTCTTTCAGCGCGTACTGAGCCCTGTTGGCAGCAGCCACGTATCCCCCGCGCTTCATGTAATAGCGAGCCACCTGTATCTCGTTTAACGCCACCACATTCACCAGGTGTTTCATGCGCTGTACCGCATCCGGCGTATACTTGCTTTTGGGAAACCGGGTAACCAGTTCCTTGAAGCTTTCGAATGACTCGTGAGATGCCTTCGGATCGCGCTCGCTCATGTCCTGGTTCAGAATTTTTTCTGTTACGATGCCCATCAGGCCCAGATCGTCATTGAAATTCGCCAGGCCTTTAAGATAATAGGCGTAATCGACATTCGCGTGATTGGGATGAAGCTTGATGAAGCGATCGGCAGCTGCCATGGCCATGGCTTGCTCGCCATCCTTGTAATGCGCATACGCAATCTCGAGCTGCGCCTGCTGAGCATAGCGTCCATATGGGTAGCGTGCTTCCAGCGCTTCGAACAGTTTGATGGCGGCAGCATAATTCCCGTCATTCAGTTCCGTCTTCGCCTCGGAATAGTATTTGCTGGCAGACCAGGTCTTGGAGTCCTCCAGATCCTTGGGCAGCAGGCCACACGCTGGCAGCAGCAATGTCAGAAATAAAGCCAGAGTACGCCACATGATTCCTTCACCCGAGAGTAGCAAGGCCGACGACCATTATAACGCAAAGCCGTTGTTCCCTGAGTCGGACAGCATGATCGAGCTGACCGTTCCCGATGGCTGCGCGGGGATGCGTCTCGACCAGGCACTGGCCCGATTGCAGCCCGCCTGGTCACGCAGCCGCCTTCAGAACTGGATACGTGAGAAGCGGATAAGCGTGGATAACGCAGAGGCGGTTGCAAAACAAAAAGTTTGGGGCGGTGAAAAGATCGAGATCAGGCCAGGTGCGCACCCGGCAGAAACAGGACACGCGCCCGAAGACATCGCATTGGATGTTGTTTATGAAGATGACGCACTCATCGTCATCAACAAACCGGCCGGGCTGGTAGTCCACCCGGGGAGTGGAAACTGGCAGGGCACGATGCTCAACGCGTTGCTGTATCACGCCGCGCAATTGGATGCGATACCGCGCGCAGGTATTGTCCACCGACTGGACAAGGATACCAGCGGGTTGCTGGTGGTTGCAAAAACGCTGGAAGCCCAGACCAGCCTCGTCCGGCAACTGCAGCAACGCAGCGTGAAACGCGATTACCTGGCTTTCGTGCTGGGTGAGGTAAAAACCAGCGGAGTGGTCGATGCGCCTATCGGACGGCATCCCCTGCAGCGAACTCGAATGGCGGTGATTGCAAAAGGGAAGGAAGCACGCACGCATTACCGGGTAGTGGAGCAGTTCAACGACGTTACGTTGCTGCGGTGTAGCCTTGAGACAGGGCGGACGCATCAGATCAGGGTGCATATGCATGCCTTGAACCACCCTTTGTTGGGAGATCCCGTATATGGAAGCAGGCCGAAACAGGGATCTTCGCATATGGGCGGGATACAGATCGATTTCCCGCGGCAGGCGCTGCATGCGCAACGGCTGGAACTTGCTCATCCGCGACATGGGCAAATCATGGCATGGGAAGCGCCTTTACCCTCCGATATGGACGACCTGTTGTTCATGCTGCGCAGCAACGCGAAAAACTTTCATAGCAAATGAATAACTGGATTATTCCCGAATGGCCGGCGCCGGTCAGCGTCAAGGCGCTCTTCACCACGCGTAATGGCGGCGTCAGTAGCGCCCCCTACGCCAGTCTCAACCTGGGTGATCATGTCGGCGACGATCCAGTGCGAGTGGAACAGAACCGTGCGCTGCTGCGCAGCTTTTTGCCGGAAGATCCTTCATGGCTCAAGCAAGTGCACGGTACGACAGTAATCGATGCGGGGGCACGGCGCCTTAAGACGGCTAAAGGGACGCCTGAAGGCGACGCCGTCTTCACCCGCCAAAACGCCAATGTCTGCGCCATATTGGTGGCAGATTGCCTGCCGATTCTGTTTTGCGACCGGGAGGGAACGATTGTCGGCCTGATGCATGCCGGCTGGCGTGGACTCGCTGCCGGCATCGTTCAGCGTACGATATCCGTGATCGACCACAGGGACAGTCCGCTCATGGCCTGGCTCGGGCCCGCAATTGGCCCGGGCCGTTTCGAGGTAGGCGAAGAGGTGCGAAATATATTCATTCAGCGCGACAGGAAATCCGCTCGCGCATTTGTTCGTCCCGCAGAGGCCGGCGATAATGCCGAGAAGTGGCTCGCCGATATCTTCCTGCTCGCGCAACAGCAGCTGATGGATGCTGGAATAACTGAAATCCACGGGGGCGGGGTGTGTACTTACAATGATACGGACAGATTTTTTTCGTATCGCCGGGACGGAACCACGGGACGCATGGCGGGAGTGATCTGGCTCGTATGAACGTATTGCGCCGGATGACCTCCTGATTCCGGTCACGCCCGCAGGAATAGCACTGTCCACCTGAATGAATGCCTGCAAGAGCGTATAATCCCGCATTTCGTAATTCCCCCATACATGTCTATTCTTGCCTGGATCATTGCTTCCACGCTGGTTGGAGGGACATTGAGCGTACTGTTTGCCGCCATGCTGACGCTCAACACGCGCGCTTCCTGGGTGCAGATGCTGGTTTCCTACGCGATAGGCGCGTTGCTGGGCGCCGCCTTTCTCAACGCGCTGCCCGAAGCACTCGAGCTATCAGGAAATTCTGCGCAGATGACTGCCACGGTGCTGTTTGGCATCCTGTTATTCTTTATCCTCGAAAAACTCGTGCTGTGGCGCCACTGCCATGCCACAGAATGCGAACTGCATGATCCTGCCCCTGGCGCGGCCATCGTCGCAGCCGGTGTGACGCCGCCAATACACGGTGGGGGCCATCATCATGACAATGGCCGCAGTGGCATGATGGTCATGGTCGGCGACACATTTCACAATTTCGTTGACGGGATACTCATTGCCGCCGCCTTCATGGCCGACATACAACTGGGCATCGTTACCGCCATTGCGATCATCGCTCACGAAATACCTCAGGAGGCGGGGGATTTTCTGATACTGCTCAATTCCGGCTATACGCGCCGGCAGGCGCTGCTGTTCAACTTGCTGTCCAGCGCTGCCACCCTGCTTGGCGGTCTCTCGACCTATTTCATGCTCCAGGACATGAATCACCTCATCCCGTCGCTACTGGGGCTGGCGGCGGCAAGCATGATTTATGTCGCCATGTCGGATCTGATCCCGGGTCTGCACAAACGCCCGGAAATCGGGGCAACCATCCAGCAGGTTGCGCTGATCACGCTGGGCATCACCTCCATCTGGCTTGCCAACAGCTTTTTTTCCCATCCGCACGAATTTTAGCGAAACCCGCCTGTCATGCCTGGCCGGCAGGAATAGCTGAAATAGTTCATAATGCCCTTAACCACGCCATAGTTTTCGTTAAATACTTTGCCTTCAAAACATCCGCCCCCCAAAATCGGCTTCGTCTCCCTTGGCTGCCCCAAGGCGCTGGTGGATTCCGAGCAAATCCTGACCCAGTTGCGCGCCGAAGGCTATGAAACCTCGGCCACTTACGAGGATGCAGACCTGGTGGTGGTCAACACCTGCGGATTTATTGACGCAGCTGTAGAGGAGTCACTGGATGCCATTGGCGAAGCCTTGGCTGAAAACGGCAAGGTCATCGTCACTGGCTGCCTTGGCGCAAAAGACAACGGCGAAGTGGTCAAACAGGCACATCCACAGGTGCTCGCCGTAACGGGACCGCAAGCTTTGCCGGAAGTCATGGCAGCGGTGCACAGGCACCTGCCGCAGCCGCACGATCCCTATACCAGCCTGATCCCGCCACAGGGAATACGCCTCACCCCCAGGCACTATGCCTACCTGAAGATTTCGGAAGGCTGCAATCATCGCTGCACATTCTGCATTATCCCTTCCATGCGCGGCGACCTGATCAGTCGCCCGATCAACCAGATCATGCAGGAGGCGGAAAACCTGGCCAGTTCCGGTGTCAAGGAACTGCTTGTCATCTCGCAGGATACCAGTGCCTATGGTGTGGATATGAAATACCGCATCGGCTTCTGGCAGGGCCGTCCGGTCAGAACGCGCATGACCGAGCTGGCTCGTTGTCTCGGAGAACTGGGCGTCTGGGTGCGCCTGCACTATGTGTACCCCTACCCGCACGTCGATGAAGTCATCCCGCTGATGGCTGAGAGAAAAATCCTCCCCTATCTCGATGTGCCGTTTCAGCACGCGAGTCCGCGTATCCTGAAGGCGATGAAACGTCCCGCCAGTTCCGAGAATAACCTTGCTCGCATCCGACGCTGGCGCGAAGTGTGCCCGGATATTACGCTGCGCAGCACCTTCATTGTCGGATTTCCCGGTGAAACCGAGGAGGAGTTCGCGCTGCTTCTCGCATTCCTTGAGGAAGCGCAACTCGACCGCGTCGGCTGCTTTGCCTACTCACCGGTGGAAGGTGCCGCGGCCAACGCGCTGCCGGATCATGTTCCCGAGGAAATAAAGGAGGAGCGCCGCGCGCGCTTCATGGCGGTACAGGAGAAAATCAGCGCTGCCCGGCTGATGCAAAAAATCGGCAGGCGCATGACCGTGCTGGTGGACGAAACAGACAAAAACCAGGCCATCGCGCGCGGTCCCGCCGATGCGCCTGAAATCGATGGGCTGGTCTATGTCAGCAATGCAAAACAGGTGAAGCCCGGAGACTTTATCGAAGTGAAAATTACCGGCTCGGATGCGCATGATCTGGATGCAACCATGGCAACATAGAGCGATCGCGCCTAACGGAAACGCTTTTCTACCATCGCCGCCTCTCGGTACTACAGTTCCAGAGATAATGAGCCAGACAAATGACAGGCATTTAATACTCGGAGGTCAGCCTTGAAACGAATCCTTGCACTTGTGCTATTCCTTGCCAGCACCACCTCGCAGGCAAACGAAGTCGACAAACGCCAGATATTGCCCCTTAACGAATTGCAGCGCGATCACATCCTCACGGAAATGCGCGCGCTGCTTTCCGGAACACAGCGCATTCTGGCCGCGCTTGCCCAGGAGGATATGGCGGCGGTGGCGGCCCATGCCCGATCTCTGGGCACGGGAATGAAGCATAAGGGCGAAGACCATCTCCAGTCCGTACTACCGAAAGCATTCATGCAACTCGGCCTGTCCGTGCATCGATCGTTCGATCAGATCGCGGCGGATGCGCAATCGCTGAAAAATGCCGGGCACACTCTGCAACAACTGAGCGAATCAATGAAGACGTGCGCCGCCTGCCACGACAGCTATCAGATTCGCGTCACTGAAGAACCAGAGGCGCATCCCGCATCAATCCCGCATCATCATTAGATTGCTTCGGGGACCCTGCCTGGCAGATGTCAGGCCTGTTTCTTTCGCGCTCCTTCCGTTGAAACGGCCGAGCCATGAAGCGCGAAGGTTGGGTAAACCGACAAGAGCCGCAGCAAAAGGATACAGGACGGAAGGCTCCCAGGCCCTTTCTACATAGGAGGGAATAAGGCCCTGGCAGTTTGATCCGCCTCGCTGCAAATAACAAAAAATAACCAGAGTCAAAGCAGCATAATGCTGCCCGACCCTGATCCACTATTTATTATTATTGTTTTTATGGTTGTTATTCGTACTGCCCTCCCCTATGCCTTTTGTTTCCCTCTTCCGGCAAACGTCAAAAAATTCCGAAGAACCGCACCCATCCTTAAAGCAAATAACATGCCATCTATTAAAAACACGTAAAATCAGCATATTAAAATGCTATGTCAAAATAGCCCTACGACAGTGTAAGAATTTTCGGCAGCAAATTACGGCGAGACTCCGATGCCTCCTGCAACCCGAAAGAGCATCTCTCGCCGTGACCTTGTTCCAAGGGCTGTTATCGGTAGAATCGAGCATAGCAGGGAAAGGCCTCATAATGAGGCAACACTTTGCCAGACAGAGGGGCGCTTGCATGAAATCGCCGGATGCGTTTTACTACCATGATCGAATCCGGACAGGATCGCTGAAACTCATTTTTGCCTGATCGGCCAGCGGTGAAAGTATTGGTCACGAAACTCGAATGGAAAACATAAGTGACACATGGCCCGCAGGCCTGCACAACTTGTCCAGATTGCCGTTGCAGAGAAGGCCATGACGTCGAAAAGTGAGGAGAGCGTTTCTCAGTTGGCACTGCGTCGCACGACCAGCGAGAACGGCCGTCCCTGTCTGGCACTTGCCGGAAGCTGTACGCTGACCTCTCTTGGCCAGCGTCTGCAGACGCTGGCCGCTGAGCTTGCCACGTTCGCGACGGATCCCGAGCTTGAATGGGATTTGACCCGCATCAGTCAAATGGATGACGCCGGCGCAGCGCTGCTTTGGCGAGCCTGGAGCCAACAGCGCCCCACGCATCTTGCCCTGAGAGTCGAGCATGACCGGCTTTTCACACGCCTGGAAAACATGCCAGAAGCGCCTCCGCCAATCCCGCATGATCGATTATGGCCGGTCACTGTGCTTGGCAAGGCCGTTTTCGTATTATGGGAGCACTTGACCGGTCTGGTGGTTTTATCCGGCCAATTGGTGCTGGATGTCGGATATCTGATCACCCAGCCTGGACGAATACCGTGGCGTGAAATCTCTGCGAATCTGTACCGTACCGGCGCGCAAGCCCTGGGGATTACGGCACTGGTCGGATTTCTCGTTGGCGTCGTGCTGAGCTACCTGTCGTCCCGTCAATTACAGATGTTCGGCGCGGATATATTCATCATCAATATCCTGGGCGTCAGCATCATCCGGGAACTCGGCCCCATGCTCGCAGCGATCCTGGTGGCTGGCCGCTCGGGCTCTTCCATGACGGCACAGCTGGGCGTAATGAGGGTGACCGAGGAACTCGATGCGCTGACAGTGATGGGCATTCCTCACAGCTTGCGGCTGGTCCTGCCCAAAGTCGTCGCGCTGGGCATCGCCATGCCGCTGATCGTGATGTGGACCAGCGCCGTGGCCTTGGCGGGAGGAATGGTGGTCGCCGAAATTCAACTGGGTCTGGGGTACAGATTTTTCCTGAGCAAGCTGCCGGATGCGGTAGCCATTGCCAATTTATGGCTGGGCCTGGGAAAAGGCGTTGTTTGCGGCATGGCGATCGCGCTGATTTCCTGCCATTTCGGCCTTAAAATCAAATCCAATACTGAAAGCCTGGGGACGGGGACGACAAATTCGGTCGTTACCTCCATTACGGTCGTAATCATCATCGACGCGATTTTTGCGGTCGTCTTTTCCGACGTCGGACTCCGATAGACGATATCTCATGACAAGCCGGGAGTGCATGGTCGAGGTGGAAGGCTTGTATACACGCTTTGGTAATCACGTCGTACACGAAGACGTCAACCTTTGCGTGCATTCCGGTGAGGTGCTGACTCTCATGGGCGGCTCAGGCAGCGGAAAGACGGCCCTGCTGCGGCAGATGCTGGGCCTTGAAACCCCGGCGAGGGGCACCGTTCGGGTGTTCGGGGAACAATTGCATAGCCAGAGCCGGAAGAAGCTTCAGCATATACGCAATCGCTGCGGAGTATTGTTTCAAAAAGGGGCCTTGTTCAGCGCGCTCTCGGTCTATGACAATATAGCGTTGCCCATGCGCGAGTTGAAAACGCTGGATGAGGATATTATTCGCGACCTGGTCATGCTCAAGCTCAACATGGTGGAGATTGAAGCAAGGCACGCGACCAAGATGCCGGCAGAGTTGTCCGGGGGCATGATCAAACGTATCGCGCTCGCGCGTGCAATGGCGCTGGGTCCGGAACTGCTGTTCCTGGACGAACCGACCGCCGGACTGGACCCCGAACTGAGCGATGCCTTCGTAAAGCTGATCGAGGCCATGCGCACTGAACTGACGCTGACCATCGTCATGGCGACGCATGACCTGGATACACTCGTTGCGCTGTCCGATCGTGTGGCGGTGCTGGCCGAGCAGCGGTTGGTGGCCCTGGGTACCCTGCAGGAAGTCGTCAATACTGAACATCCGTTCATCCGGACGTTTTTCTGCGGCGAGCGCGGCAGGAAGGCACTGGAAAATAATCGCGTTATGGTATAAGGAGTCATGGAAAACCGTGCTCATGCCCTGGCCGCAGGGATATTCGTCATCCTACTGAGCGCCGCGCTGGCAATCGTCGCCATGTGGTTCGGAGGCGACACGATGAGGCGCGACAGCTACATGCTGGTGTCGGAAGTTCCGGTAACCGGCCTCAACCCCCAGGCAACGGTGCGCTATCGCGGGGTAACGGTCGGGAAAGTAGAGGATATTCGCCTGGATCCAGAGGACGCGCATACCATTCTTATCCGTATCGCAGTCAACCGGGATCTGCCATTGACAGAGAATGCCTACGCGCAACTTGGCTATCAGGGACTGACGGGGCTTGCCTACGTGCAACTGAATGATGAAGGCGGCAAGGCGGAAAGGCTGAACACGGACTCGGATGACCTGGCGAGAATTCCCCTGCGCCCGTCGGCGCTGGACAGCATTACCAGTTCGGGACAGCGCTTCCTCAGCAGCGCCAATGTGCTGGTCGAACGCCTGAACCTCCTCCTTGAAGAGGAAAACCGGACGCGGTTTGCACTGATACTGGAGAATACAGCGGGCGCCACGGAACAACTGCGCAGCGTCATCCGTCAACTCGAACCGGGGCTCAGGACATTGCCCGGCCTGGCAGCCGACGCGAGTTCGGTGCTGAAACATACGGATCAGCTCGTCATCGACCTGCGGGAAATCACCGCAAAACTCAATCAGCAGGGTGGAACGATGGAAAATCTTTCCCAGACGACGGGGGAACTTTCAGATACGATGCAGGCGCTGCGGGAGGCCACTGAGAGCATCAAACGTAATTCGCGCAACGTGGATCGGTTCCTTCAGCAACTGGAGGAACAACCTCGCAGCCTTCTGTTCGGGCGACGTCCCTCTCCACCGGGACCGGGAGAAGAAGGTTTCATGGCGCCGGGAAAAAAAGCAAGATGAAACGATCCCTGGCTCTCGCCCTGGCAATTGTCATTTCAGGCTGCGCCATGCAGCAGCCACAACCCTCCGTGGCTGTGTACGACTTCGGGCTGCACAGGCCGGCAGCCAACGATAAGGTCCAGGCATTCGGCACCTCCCCCCGGAAGCTGGAAGCAAGCCTCGTCGTGGCGGAAATAGCTGCTCCACCCTGGCTGGATGGCACGGCCATACAGTACCGTCTGGCCTACCACAACCCTGCCCGCTCGTACATCTACGCCGACAGCCGCTGGGCTGCAGCGCCTGCGATGCTGCTTGCGCAGCGAATCCGAAGCCGTATCGCGGAAATCAGCAGGGATGGCCTCCTGAGTCCCGCAGATCGCGGTCTCGCCAGCTATCTGCTGCGCCTGGAACTGGAAGAGTTTTCCCACGTGTTCGACAGCGTCGCCGAGAGCCGTGGAATAATCCGGTTGCGCGCCAGTCTGATCGACCGGCCGACACGATCCCTTCTCGCACAGCGTAGCTTCAGCATCGAGCAGCCAGCGCCCACTGCCGATGCCAGGGGCGCGGTACACGCGCTGACCGGGGCGAGCGACGAACTGATCGGGAATCTGATAAGATGGCTTTCCGGCAACCTGCCAGCCGAAAGGTGAGCGTGGGTCCGCACGCGAAATGGCGCGGAGTGTTAAGGAAGCGCTGAATAAATCCTCGCTGAGCGCGTTGCTGTTAAAATCGGGATGATCATAAGGCGCGCGACGCAGGTCGTAGCTGGGACTACGATGCCAAGGAGAGCAACGCCATGAGCACGCGATTTTACCGCAACCCGGATGGGACGGGGCTTTGCGGGCGGTCTGCCTTGTCAGGCTCCTCGCGAAGGGGATTGGCCATTCGCGTCGTCGCCTTTCGCGCATCCCATCCCGCAAAGCCGCCGTCGCGGCAGCGGAGATTTGTTCAGCGCTTCCTTAACAGCCCATTGCAAAGACGAAGAGACCTGCCCTTTCTCGGCACAGGCCTCTTCTATGCAAGGCGTTACCCGGCTGCATTCCCAGTCCCCCCGCTCTTCTTATGTTCCGGCATTCGTGAGCTGGAGCAGCCAAGAAAACAGGGCGAGCACTGATGAACAAGAAACAAGGAACAAGGAGGCATACATGAGCCGCACGTTGGCAATCGCGATCTTCTTACTGACGATACCGGTATTAACGGCCTGTTCGAGTCACGCTCCCTTGGCTCGAACAGCTTCTTCCGAATCCTCCGCCACTTCTCCGTACCCGACAGTCGAGCGTCCGGTTGCGGGCTGCGCAGCCAGCGAAAAGCCATTCGACTGCGACCGGCGGGCTATTCTCGCAATGCTCGGCGGATACGAGGTTCAGTTCAAATTCGATGAGACCGTGGTATTGAAACCGGCTTATGAACGCAGGCAGCCCAAACGGAGCATGGGATTCGAGTACGTCATCCTGGTCGAGGACTCCGGCAACAAAATTTCTCTGCAGCATGTTCTGGTAATGGGCGGTGGCGCCGTCACCAAGCACTGGCGTCAGGACTGGATATATGAATCTCCGGAAAACTGGGTTTATGTGGGAAATTTGCGCTTCGAGCAACGCAAGCGCGACCCGGCGTCGATACCCGGCACCTGGACACAACTGGTCTATGAAGTCAACGATGCGCCGCGTTATTCGGGAAGCGGAAAATGGAATCACCGATACGGGGTTTCGACCTGGACGTCGGAGCGAAGCTGGCGCCCTCTGCCACGGCGCGAATACACCAAGCGCAGTGACTACCAGCTGATCAATACGGAAAACAGGCATACCATCACGCCTCAGGGCTGGACGCACGAGCAGGACAGCACCAAGGTCGTTCGGGAAAAGGGCGGCAAGGATGAAGTTCTGGTGCGGGAGTTCGGTTTCAATGAGTACCGGCGCATTGATGGCTACGATTTTGCCCCGGCGCGGAACTACTGGAAGGAAACTTCCGAATTCTGGTCGCACGTGCGTGCCCGCTGGGGAAAAGAATTCTCCACGCGTGGATCGATTACGCTATCGGTTACCCCGGGTGACGAGACTTTCAACAAAACGATCCTTGAGCTCGCAGATAACTACCGGAAAAACCCACGCTGGGCTCTGTACCAGGAAAAAGTTGAAAAAGCATTCCACCGGTTTGTCAATGCCAACCCGGCTGCATCGACCGCCCGACGCTGAGTACCGCATTGCCGCACTTTTCCTCCCCTGCACTCCTCTTGGGGACTGCTCCGACAGGATGACGCTGCCGGGCTGCGCTATTTTCAGCAGCATGCAGGCAAACAGGAGGATAGGGGAGAAGGGGAAGAAAAAAAGGAGGAATATTTCATTGAGGGTGCTGGAGCGAGCCAAAGACGCTCTGCAATAACTCATTGGACTGGCTTGATGGATCATGGCGTATGCCTTGTTCCTCCTCCGCCATGATCAGGTAGAGTCCATCCAGCATTTTTTCCGCGACATGGTTTTCTATATGCGCGTGCTTTTCTCCTACCAGCCCGAATTTGGCCGCCTTGCCCGCAAAATCGTTGTATTTTTTTAGGAGGCCGGCCTGGTCGGTAGCATTTTTCACAATAGGCAGGAGCGCTTGAGACAAAGCTTCTCTGCTTGCGTCGCTGAAATAGCGCGTTGCTTCATCATCCTCTCCGGCCAATAGCGCGCGTGGCTCATCAATCGACAGCTTGTCCACCGCCTCCTTCAGCAAAGGCCCGGCTTCGGCCGAAGCAGCTTCCGCTGCATGATTCATGGCCGCGATCAATCTATCCGCATACTTGGCTTTTCCGAATGTGCGCATCGCTGCTTCCGCCTTCTGCAGATATGGGGGCAGCGTTATCTTCACTTTGGGATTATCGAGGAAGCCGTTTTCTACACCAAGTTTCTGCACTGCCGATTCGGCGCCTTGAAAGAGCGCCTGTTTCACCCCCTCGACCGCTTCTTCCGCGGAAAGATTCCCTGCTTCACCGGCCGCGACAGGCATCGATGCAAAAAGACAGACAAGAAAAACAATGACGGAATGCATGAGCGCACCTCGTGTCGAACGTCCGCGGAACGTCTCCCAAGTGTCGCCGGACATCGCTGAGACGTCACTGGATGGCGATATGTAAAAACTCCTTTCTCTGCAATTTTCCTCTTCCGAACGACGCTGCCCGAAGAGTTATCCGATCCCTGCCTCATGCGCCTGCTGATCCGCATGGTAGCTGGAACGTACCATCGGACCGCAGGCAGCGTTACTGAAACCCATTTCTGCCGCCGCACGCTCGAATTCACGAAACCTTTCCGGCGTCACATAGCGCAGCACCGGCAAATGGCCGATACTGGGCTGCAGGTACTGCCCGATGGTCAGCATTTCCACATCGTGCCTGCGCAGGTCACGCATCACTTCGAGAATTTCCTCGTCCGTTTCGCCCAGACCCAGCATCAGGCCGGACTTGGTGGGAATCTCCGGAAAACGGAATTTAAAATCTTTCAGCAACCGGAGTGAATGGGCATAATCGGCTCCTGGCCGGCACTGTCGATAGAGGCGCGGAACAGTCTCCAGATTGTGGTTCAACACATCCGGCGGACAGGCGTACAGCTTCTCCAGTGCAACGTCCAGCCTGCCACGGAAATCCGGCACCAGAATTTCTATTTTCGTCTGCGGTGAATGGGTTCGCACTTCGCGGATGCAATCGACGAAATGCTGAGCGCCCCCGTCGCGCAAGTCGTCGCGGTCGACACTGGTGATAACCACGTATTTAAGCTTCATGGCGGCGATGGATTGCGCCAGATGAAAAGGTTCCTTCGGGTCCGGCGCCCGCGGTTTCCCGTGCGCTACGTCGCAGAAAGGGCAGCGGCGCGTGCAGAGATCGCCCAGTATCATGAATGTGGCGGTTCCTTTACCGAAGCACTCGCCGATATTTGGACAGGATGCCTCTTCGCATACGGTATGCAGCTTTTGTTCCCGCAAGATCCGCTTTACTTCGTGAAATTGCTGGCTGTTGGAGGAACGTACCCGAATCCAGGACGGTTTGCGCAAAACTTCCGCAACGGATTGCGGTGCAATCTTGACGGGATTACGCGATGTCTTGGCGATACCTTTCTGGCGAGTCTCAGTTGTCATGAACGTATGTCGAAAAATAGGGGATGATTCGGGCTGAATATCGTCCGAGGCTTGAGAAACAATCCGTCCTCTCGCGAATTCCGGTGTTACAGGTCTTCTCGTTGCTGATAAAAAATAGGTGGGTTCCTTCGTTGATCCTATGGCTGCTCGTGGATATCACGTCCGCGTCAGGCTGGCCCGCAATCTGTCCGCCAGCTTTTCTCGCAGCACATCCAGTCCCTCGGTTACTCCCAGATCCCTTGTTTGCGTTACCTGCAACCCGCTATAACCGCATGGATTGATCGCGGAAAAAGGAAGCATGTCCATGTCGACATTGAGGGCTACCCCATGATAGCAGCACCCCCTTCTGACCTTGAGTCCGAGCGCCGCGATCTTTGCCTGGCCGACGTAAACGCCGGGAGCCTCCGTGCTGCCTTGAGCGTCGATACCGTATTCCCGTAACAAGTCTACCACGGCGCTTTCCATTTTCCGGACGAGCTCACGGACGCCCAGCCTGAGCCGCCGCATATCCAGCATCAGGTAGGCGACAATCTGTCCGGGACCATGATAGGTGATCTGGCCTCCACGATCGGTCCGGATCACGACGATCCCATTATTCTGCAGCAGATGCTCGGATCTTCCCGCGATACCCAGGGTGTATACCGGCGGATGCTGCAGCAGCCAGATCTCATCCGGCGTGTTCTCAGTACGGAAAGCCGTAAAATTCTTCATGGCCTCCCAGGTAAGCAGATAATCCATCACACCGGCATACCGGATCCTGAAATTTCCAGAATCAACAGTGCAGGGAAATGAGGCGGAAAATTCCGATTCTGCGTACTGGGTCTTCAAAGCACCATGACCACGGCCGGATGATTGCACAATTCCTGACAAAGGGCATCCAGTTGCTCACGGGAAACCGCACGAATCGTACAGGTCAGACTCAGATAGGTGTTCTTGCTGCTGATCCTGGCCTCCAGCGTTTTTTCATCAAAATCCATGGCATGGCGTTTCACGATATCCAGCACATCTTGCGTGAAATCCTGGCGAAGATATTCCAACGATGCAGCGCTAGGGGATGAATCTGGCAACGTTATGACCCGGCCCATGATTTTAATGGGAAAATCACAGGGATACTCGATGAATGTCGGTGGTTCGGACGAACTCACGGATTCGATTGGACGGGAGTCATTCCTGGCTGTTTCCGCGCATGGTCGTCTGTTTGTAACGCTGGTAGAGCCCGTGCAATTGCGTGAACACGGCCCCCGGTTTGCCTTCGCCGACCGCCTTGTCGTCGAGACGGGTAACGGGCATGATTTCCTTGGTTGAAGAAGTGAGCAGAATTTCCTGTGCGCTTCGCACTTCATGTTCAGAAATTTCCCTCACTTCGTAAGGAATTTTTTCCGCAGCGGCCAGTTCGAGCACGACATCATAGGTAATGCCAGGCAGCATGAGATGACTTTTTGGCGGTGTCAGCAGAATTCCGTTCATCACGACAAAGATATTGCTGGCGGCGCCCTCGGTCATGAAACCATCCCTCAGCAATATCGTTTCCACCGCGCCCGCATCAATTGCCATCTGGCGCAACAGCACGTTGGGCAGCAACGAAGTGGCCTTGATATCGCAACGCATCCACCGGTTGTCATTGGCTGTGATCGCCGCCACCCCAGTGGAGAGCAGGGCCTCGGGGGGTGGCAGCAGCGGATTGCTCATGATGAAAACAGTCGGTCTGACTTCTTTCGGGAAGGCATGATCCCGCCTGGCAACGCCACGGGTTACCTGCAGATAGATATACTGGTCCTCGCCTTCGTTGCGGGCAATGATCTGTCCAAGCAATTCAGTCCATTCGGCATCCGGATTTGGGTTGGCGAGCCGGATTCCATCGAGACTATGCTGTAGGCGACGCAAGTGTTCAGCCAGGCGGAAAGGTCTGCGGGAATAGGCAGGAATGACTTCATATACGCCATCGCCGAAAATAAATCCGCGATCCAGTACAGGAATACGCGCCTCCTCGATGGGCAGAAAATCACCGTTCAGATAAATCATGAGGAGCCTTGTCAGAAATCATGCCGAAGCATATACGCTAATTGAACAGCAATCTTACGCTATCCCAAGCCCGCCCGAGTATATTGGCGACCTCCACCGTTTCCAGCGCGACCAGCGCATGCTCGCCGACTTCCCTGCCGTCGAGCGAAAATTTTACGGTTCCCACTTTTTCACCCGCACGGACGGGGGCGATCAAAGGCTGCTTATATTCCATTTTAGCCTTGATTTTGTCCGCCTTATGGCGTGGGACAGAAAAATAAACGTCCTGCCCGAATCCTGTTCTGAGTTTGTCCTGCGCTCCTTTCCATAATTGGATTGCAACAACCTCATGTTCCTTTGGATAAAGCCGGACCGTATCAAAATATTGAAAGCCATAATTCAAAAGACGCTGGCTTTCCGTGGTGCGGGCACTGTCCGAGGCAGCACCTACTACAACGGATATCAGTCGACGGGACCCGCGCTTGGCAGAAGTGACCAGGCAGTACCCGGCTGTTTTGGTATGCCCTGTCTTGACTCCATCCACGTTCGGATCAAGCCATAACAGGCGGTTGCGATTAGGCTGGGTGATCTTGCTGTACGTATACTCACGAAGCGAATAAAGAGGATAGTACTCCGGGAAGTCGCGGATCATGGCAGATACCAGCAAGGCAAGATCGTGGGCAGTACTGTAATGATCAGGATGAGGCAATCCCGTCGTGTTGATAAAACGGGTTTTTTTCATGTTCAGGCGCCTGGCTTCCTTGTTCATGATTTGCACGAATGCGCTTTCCGACCCCGCAACTGCTTCTGCCAATGCGATGGTGGCATCATTGCCTGACACCACGATCATCCCTCGCAGCAACTCGTCCACCGTTACAGGCTTGCTTGGTTCGATGAACATGCGGGATCCCGGTGCGCGCCAGGCTTGATCGGATACCGGCACAGTCTGCGTCAGTGTGATGCGCTTCTGATAAAGCGCGGAGAAAACCACGTAGGCGGACATCAGCTTGGTCAGCGATGCCGGTTCGATTCGTTCGAAGGCGCTACGGGCAGCCAGTATCTGTCCGCTTTGGTAGTCGGCCAGGATATACGATCGGGCTGCCACCGACAGGACTGGCGGCGGAGCATGGAATTGAGGTTGCTGGGCCGTGGCAGGCAGCGAAAAAGGCAGTGCAAGCAGACCCGGCAGCAGAAAAAATAAACGTGTCATGAAAAACTGCAAAATCGTTATTATATCCCAGCAATGTGAAATACATTCCCCTCCAGGAAGGCGCGGAACCATCGATCCATTTTCCTTTCCGCTTGCTTCACCCCTCCTATTTGCGGCGGCACAGGCTGAATCCGTCATTCCAGCCCAGCCGATATTGGCTGTCAGCGGAAAACCGGCGTCCGTCTTTCTGCGCATAACGGGTTTTTTTTGCGGTTTCACAGCCGTCGACATAGCCATCCTTGAACGCAGCGGAATAACCACTGAGATTGTAAACAGGGCGCGTGGAAGGCGCGGCTGGCGCAGGAGGCGAGCGCGAGGATTCAGGCCGAGGGCTCAGACCGGCGGTCGTAACACAACCGGCGAAAAGCGTGGCCACGAAAATCAGCGTGACCAGCCGCATCGGCATTTTTTCTTGCTTGATCATTTCTCACGCTAGACCGTTATCGGGCAGGAACGTTCGCAGCCCTATCGTCCCCACTGACGCACTAAATGTGTGCATTCTCCAACAGCTGCACATCTTCCCGACTTCCGACTGCAATGTCGCTGATGGAAATCTGCCATATCATCAACGTCTCCGACTGCTGCCGAATATCCCGCCCAGCACCCCACGAAAGATTTCGCGGCCGACTTGAGAACCAATGGAGCGGGCAGCACTTTTTGCGACTGCATCAAGCGCACCCGGCTTGTAGCCGCCACGAGGGCCCTTCTTGCCAAGCAGTATTCCGCCAAGCACATCCATCACGCCGCCCTGCGAGCTTTCCGATGCCTGTTCTGCCCGCCCAGGCCTGCGTACCGGCCTGTTCTTGTCATCCTGCCGGCTTTCCGTTCGGCGTGCGATGATTTCATATGCGGATTCCCGGTCCACGGTTTTTTCATAATGACCGAAAATGGCCGACGATTTCACCACCGCCGTACGTTCTTCCGCCGTAATCGGCCCTATCCGGGATGCGGGAGCAAGGATAAATGCACGCTCGACGATGGACGGACGGCCTTTCTCATCCAGCAAGGAAACCAGTGCTTCTCCGACCGCCAGTTCGCTGATGACTTTTTCAGTATCCAGACCGGGATTGGACCGCATGGTTTGAGCTGCCGCCCTGACCGCTTTCTGGTCGCGGGGCGTGAACGCCCGCAGGGCATGCTGGATCCGGTTGCCAAGCTGGCCAAGCACGCTCTCCGGCACGTCCAGCGGATTCTGGGTCACGAAATATACACCGACCCCTTTCGAGCGTATCAGCCGCACCACCTGCTCTATCTTCTCCAGCAATGGCCGCGGCGCATCGTTGAACAGAAGATGGGCCTCGTCAAAGAAAAATACCAGCTTCGGTTTCTCCGGATCGCCCACTTCCGGAAGATGTTCAAACAACTCCGACAGTATCCATAGCAGGAAAGTCGAGTACAGCTTGGGGGAATTCATCAGCCGATCAGCGGCGAGTATGCTGATCATCCCGCGCCTCTGACGATCCGTCTGCATGAGATCGTTGATATCGAGCATCACCTCGCCGAAGAACTGATCGCCACCTTGATGCTCGATCTCCAGCAGCGCGCGCTGGATCGCGCCGATCGAGGCGGCCGAAACGTTCCCGTACTGTACGGTAAATTCCTTCGCGTTATCTCCGACGAATTGCAGCATCGAACGGAGATCCTTCATGTCGAGCAGCAACAGACCACTATCGTCTGCGATCTTGAACACCAGGGTCAGCACACCCTGCTGCGTATCGTTCAGATTGAACAGCCGGCCGAGCAATAACGGCCCCATATCCGAGATGGTCGCACGCACCGGATGGCCGGATTTGCCATAAATATCCCAGAATGTTACCGGACAGGCGCTCCAGTCCGGCTCCGCCAGCCCGAGCTGCGACAACCGTGCCATCATCTTGGGGGAACCGGTACCGGGTGCGGACATCCCGGACAGATCGCCTTTGACATCTGCCATGAATACGGGCACGCCGATCGAGGAAAAGCGCTCTGCCAGCACCTGCAATGTAACGGTTTTGCCGGTTCCGGTAGCACCGGTGATCAGGCCATGGCGATTGGCGAGACCTGGCAGCAGCCCGATCGAATCATGTTTCGAGCGAGCAATCGGTAAAGGTTCCAGCATATGAATCGGCCCTCTTGAATGAGCCTGAAGCTCATCTAAATTGAAAACTCACGGCCAGTGATCAGGCAATCAGGCCCGCCATTTCCAGGAGCAAAAGCAGAAACAGCCATACTACCAGTGCGCGCCAGATGAGCCCGATGGCGCTTTGCAGAAAATCAAGATCAGCCTCATCTCCGATTCCCACCTCGGGGCGGTAATAACTGCCACCCGCCTCACGCAATGAATCACCCAGGCAGACTCCGAGAGCGCCCGCTCCGCTCGCCAGAATGATGCCCTGATTACGATCCGCCCACGATCCTGCCTGCGCCCGCCAGCAATACATCGCATCCTCGAAATTTCCGGCGATGGCGAAGCTCAGCGCCGTAGCCCGCGCAGGCAGCCAGTCGATGATCTCGAAGGCTTTTGCGGCAAAGTCGCCGAACGCATCCGGGCGTCCGCCCCAGCGCTCGTTCAACAATTCGGCCTGACGGTACAGCACGGCTCCGATCGGTCCCGGCAGCAGAGCAAAACAGACGATGACACCAAACAGGTGTCGATGCGCCCGGACCAGGCCCGTCTCGATGGCCACCCGCGAGATATCCCGGCTGCCGAGACCGTCTGCCTGAAGTCCATGCCATCCTGTCACCAGTTCCCGGGCAAGAAAAACGTCACCGGTCTTGAGCGCCTCCGTGATCTCCGTAAGGGAATAGCTGAGCGGACGAAAACTCGTCGTGAAATAGAGCACCACGATATTCCAGCACCACCCGAACGCGGGATGAATGCCGTACAGCAGAAAGTATATCCAGCCGCAGAGTATCGATATCGGCACCACTGCGGCAACCCAGGCGGCGACCCCATGACGGCGCACGCCAGTATTGAAATAGCGCTCGAGCGAATCAGCCAGAGACAGAAACAGTGCAATGGCATGATTACGTTCGGCGCCGCACCGCCATCGCTCCAGCAGGAGCGCCAAAATCAGCGAAAAAAACGTCATCGTGGAGTAACCATGGTGCGTCCGTCCACCCGTTTCAGTCGATATTGTGCAGCTTCATTGCAGCACTGACTTGAGCACCTTTCCCATCTCGGCCGGATTGCGCGTGACCGTTATGCCGCTTTCTTCCAGCACGTCGAGTTTTTCCTGGGCAGTGCCCCTGCCGCCGGAAATTACTGCCCCCGCATGCCCCATGCGCCTGCCCGCAGGCGCAGTCAATCCCGCGATGAATCCGACCACGGGTTTGCGCATGTTGTCTTTTACCCAGCGGGCGCAATCCTCCTCATCCGATCCCCCGATTTCGCCTACCATCAGAACGGCATCGGTTTTGTCATCGTCATTGAACAATTTCATCACGTCCAGATGTTTCAGCCCATTCACCGGATCCCCGCCTATGCCGATACAGGTGGATTGCCCCAATCCCTGTGCCATCAGTTGAGCAACCGCTTCATAAGTGAGCGTACCGGAGCGGGATACGACGCCGATGCCGCCCTTCTTGTGGATATGCCCCGGCATGATACCAATCTTGATCTCGTCGGGGGTGATCACGCCGGGGCAATTGGGGCCGATCAACCGTGTTTTCTTTCCCTGCATCCTGTAGCAGGTACGCACCATGTCGCGCACCGGAATTCCTTCGGTAATGCAGATCACCAGATCCAGTTCCGCCTCCACTGCTTCATCAATCGCTTCCGCGGCAAAAGGCGGAGGCACGTAAATGACAGAAACGTTTGCCCCGGTTTCCTGTTTCGCTTCCATTACAGTGCCGAAAACGGGAATTCCTTCAAAACTTTCGCCCGCTTTCCGCGGATTCACTCCCGCTACAAAGCAATCTTTTCCATAAGCATAATCGCGGCACATGCGGGTGTGAAACTGCCCCGTCTTGCCGGTGATCCCCTGCGTCATGACGCGGGTGTTCCGGTCGATCAGAATGGACATGTCAAGCTCCCTTCCATCCGCTTGCGCCCCCTTTGGCGGCTGCCACAGCTTTCTCCGCGGCGTCTGCCATGTTCATCGCAGAAACAATGGGTAATCCGGAATCGGCCAGTATTGTTCTTCCCAGCTTCTCGTTTGTTCCTTCGAGCCGAACCACCAGGGGAATACTCAGTTTCACTTCCCGAACCGCAGCCACGACACCTTCCGCGATCACATCGCACTTCATGATGCCACCAAATATGTTGATCAGTATGGCTTGCAGTCTTGGATTACGCAGCATCAGCCTGAATGCTTCCGTCACTTTCCCGGCAGTGGCGCCACCACCGACATCCAGAAAGTTGGCCGGATTCCCCCCATGGAGCTTGATAATGTCCATCGTCGCCATGGCAAGGCCTGCGCCGTTGACCAGACAGCCTATATTGCCATCCAGGGAAATATAGGAGAGGTCATGCCGGGACGCCTCGAGCTCGACGGGGTCCTCCTCGTCCAGATCACGCAGCTCTGCGATGTCGGGATGACGGAAGAGAGCATTGTCGTCGAAACTCATTTTCGCATCGAGCGCGAGCATCCGGCCCTGTGCCGTGAGTATGAGAGGATTGACTTCGACCAGAGAAGCATCGGATTCGTCATAGGCACGATACAGGCCCTGAAGCAAGGCGCCTGATTCCTTCGTTGCGGCGCCGCCCAAACCGATCCGGAGAACCATCTCTTCCGCTTCGTGGGCTGTCAGGCCGGTCATCGGATCGATGAATACCTTGTGGATCTTCTCCGGAGACTTGGCCGCGACTTCTTCGATATCCATTCCACCCTCTGAACTTGCCATCAGGCAAACCCGCCGCCGACCGCGATCCACGACGAGGCCGACATAGAATTCCTTCCGGATGTCGACTGCTTCCTCAACCAGAAGCCTTCGCACAATCCGGCCTTGAGCCCCAGTCTGCGGCGTGATCAAGGTCATGCCCAGTATTTCCCCCGCCAACCGCCGCACTTCGGCGATGGAGTTCGCCACCTTGACGCCGCCCCCCTTGCCGCGGCCACCCGCATGAATCTGCGCCTTGATCGCCCACCTGCTGCCACCCAGTTTTTCCGCAGCGGCCGCCGCTTCATCGGTGCTGAAGCAGGCCATTCCTCTGGGCGACTCGATCTTGAACCCGCGCAGGATGGCCTTGGCCTGATATTCGTGAATCTTCATGGTATCTCCCGCGATTTATCGAGTATATCGTAAAACCATGCCGGGCCAGAACAGCGGGCATTTTGAGGAAGGCACATTACACTGCTTCTCCTTCGGCCTGGCAGAGGACGACCGTGACGTTGTCCCTCCCCCCGGCGGCGAGAGCGGCGCTGACAAGACTGCCGGCTTTATCCTCGAGCGACCTTGCCGAATCCAGGCAGGCTTGAATGATATCGTCATGCAACATGTCAGTGAGGCCATCGGAACAAAGCAGAAAGAGATCGCCATGGATCGCGGTGCCTTGCAGAATATCGCAAGACGCAGCCAGGTCCGTACCGATCGTCCGCACAAGGATATTTCTTCTCGGGTGAACTCTTGCCTCGGCCGCGGTCAGCATCCCTTTATCCAGCTGCTGCTGCACCAACGTGTGGTCGGTGGTCAATTGCCGCAGAACGCGGTCCCGCAGAAGATAAATCCTGCTGTCGCCGATATGCCCGATGATGTACTCCGCTCCGTTCCAGACGAGAACATCTCCAGTGCAACCCATTCCCCTGTCCTCGGGAAAACATGCCGTATGCTCCCGCATTCTCCGGCTGGAAAGTGAGAATACCTCCTGAACGAACTTGCGATCCTGTCCGGAAGAACGCTGGCGGGCGCGAAAAACCGACTCTACCGTTTCAATAAAAAACCTGCTGGCGATCTCCCCTGCTGCAGCCCCACCCATGCCATCCGAAAGTGCGAAAAGTCCGGATTCCGGCATGTGCAGGAATGCGTCCTCATTATTCTCACGTTGAAGACCGACATCGGTTCTACCTGCCGAAAGCAGCTTGATCATACGTTACTCAAATTTATGTCCAATGATGGCTATAATATATCTGAATCCTCGCAAACCGCTTTCGATTCGACAGCGTTCACGGGAAGATCGTATCACCGCGCGAGCACCCGCATCCTGGAACTTTCACCTGATCAGTTCCTCATCCCATTCATTTTTCCAGGCAAGGCGCGAAAATCCCCGTCCATCCCGGTTAACGATAAGGAACGCGGCGCAGTTCACCATGCGGGCTCTCGGCAGCTCTAGTCCCGCAGGATATTTCAGTGGTAACCATGGGACGCGAGGGACCATTCACGAGAAACCATAGGCACTATCTCCACCTCTCATAGGAGTGAACATGCGACATCTCTTTTTCCTGCTGGTTGCTGTCTGCACGTATACGTTCAGCACGCTGGCGTCAGCTGCGGAACACCGCCAGAATGACAGCGTCACCTATGTGCCACATGTGACTTTCACCTTGCGTACTGATATAGCCGAAGGCAAGCTGGTGTTTATCGGCGAAGCAGGCGCCATCGGGGGCCAGATCAATCCCGACCTGAAGGTGAGAGAAGGCGCTGTGGTTCAGATCAATCTGATCAATGGAGATGGCGCCATACACGACATCGCAATTCCTGAATTCGGTGCCAAATCAGAAGCGATCACCATAAAAGGTGCAGGCACCTCAATCGTGTTTCGTGCCACCCGCAGCGGCAGCTTCGAGTATCTCTGTACACTGCCCGGGCACAAGGCAGCGGGCATGGCCGGCCAGCTCATCGTAGGCGAAATGGAGGAGCCAGCGAAAAGCACGGCCGCCGATGTCACGCAGGACCCGAACGCCGTCGCCGAACCTGTTGGTGAGCGCGAACCCCGTCACGTGACACTCAACCTGGAATCCACGGAGATTGTGGGCCGCCTCTCGGATGGCAGTACCTACAAATACTGGACATTCAACAACAAGGTACCCGGTCCATTTGTACGCGTACGGGTAGGGGATACGGTCACGGTCAATCTGGCCAACGCGAAAGATAGCGGTCACATTCATTCTGTCGATTTTCACGCCGTGACGGGGCCTGGCGGGGGTGCGGCAGTGACGCAGGTACCGCCGGGCCAGACCAGGAGCTTCACGTTCAAGGCACTCCATCCCGGACTGTTCGTCTATCACTGCGCAACACCCATGGTAGCGCAGCACATTGCCAACGGCATGTACGGGCTGATTCTGGTCGAGCCCGAAGGCGGGTTGTCCAGAGCAGACAGGGAATTCTATATCATGCAGGGAGAACTTTATACTGCTCAGGGACACGGTGCCAAAGGTTTCCAGGAATTTTCCCTCGACAAGCTGCTGGCTGAAAAACCTGAACATCTGATGTTCAATGGCACGATGGATGCGCTTACCCGGATTCACAAAATGGAAGCCGAGGTAGGCGACAAGGTTCGCATCTTTTTCGGCGTAGGCGGTCCCAATCTTACCTCCAGCTTCCATGTCATCGGCGAAGTATTCGACAGCGTCTATGACCAGGCATCGCTGACAAGCCCCCCCCTGACCGACGTACAGACCACTCTGGTTCCCCCCGGCGGTGCCACGATGGTGGAATTCAAGGTGGACTATCCCGGTCGTTATATTCTGGTGGACCATGCGCTGTCGCGCATGGAGAAAGGACTGTCAGGGTTTCTGACCGTTAAGGGCAAGGCGAACCCGGCCATCTTCAGCAGCGATGAAAAGCCCCAATGAAGGCGAACACCCGTCGCAGATTCTTTCAGGCAATTCTGCAAGGCATGCGGCGGGATCGGAAACAGTAGAGGAAAAAATGCGGGGAAAAGGGAAGATTAATCTGCAAGGAATTTCCTCTCGCGCAGGAATGTTTCGATCCTGTCCGCAGTCACGGCCGGACTGAAAAGATATCCCTGCATCTCTTCGCATTTTAGCTGCCGCAGCAGGTCTGCCTGTTCACGGGTTTCCACGCCCTCGGCAGTAACGCGCAGATGCAGGGAATGAGCCAGCGATATGATGGCGGATACGATGCTCCGGTCATCAGGATTGCTTGTCATATTCGTGATGAAACCCCGGTCTATCTTGAGGACGCTGACTGGCAGCTTGGCAATATAGCCGAGCGATGAATAGCCTGTGCCGAAGTCGTCGATCGCGACTTCGAGACCCATGTCCCGGATGATACGCAATTTCTGTATATTGGCTTCAATGTCCTGCATGATCACGCTCTCGGTGATTTCGAGCTCCAGTCCGACTTTCACATCGCCAGCGTCGGCTAGAACCCTCGCCACCATGTCGACAAAATCCTTTTGCCGCAATTGAATGGGAGAGACATTGACAGCGATCTTCGGCGGATGAAATCCCGCGTTCCGCCACTTCTTGCCATCCTCTATCGCCTTGCCCAATGCCCAGCGTCCTGCCTCGAGTATCATGCGTGTCTCTTCGAGCACGGGAATGAAGCTTAGCGGGGGCACCAGACCCTCTTCCGGGTCCTGCCAGCGCAGCAGCGCTTCGAGTCCGCTGATGTGACCACTTTCCAGATCGATCTTGGGTTGATAATGCAACACCAGTTGCTCCTGTTCAAGCGCATGCCGCAGCTTGGTCTCGAGCTTCAGTTTTTCCCTGACCCTGGCATGGAATTCGGGAGCATAAAATTGATGCTTGTCCGCGGAAAGCTTCGCTCTTTTCAGCGCGGTTTCTGCTTTTCGAACCAACGTATCCGTATCGGTGCCGTCGACAGGATAAGAAGACGTCCCTGCCCTGGCTGAAATACGCAACTCCTGCCCCGCAACCAGGAAAGGCTGATCCTGGATTCCCGACAGGGCCTTGTCCAGAATGTGAGAAATGTCGGTGCTGTCCTCGTCATGAATTCTCGCGATGGCGAAATAGTCCGCTGAAAGATGGGCCAGAGCATCGGTTGGCGAGAGTTTTTCCATCAATCGTCGTGCAACGTCCCGCAGCAGGCCGTCTCCTGCGCCATGCCCGAGCGACTCGTTGATGCTGCTGAAGCGCTCCAGATCAAGGACGATCACTGACAGCATCTGGCGGTTTTGATGAGCCATCGTAATCTTCTGATCCACCCGGTCGAGGAACAAGGCGCGGTTGGGCAGATCAGTCACGGCGTTGAAAAACGCGAGATAATTGATACGCTCCTCTTTTTTCAGATGATCCATTGCAAACGAGATGTCCCCAGCCATTTCCACCAGCAAGGCCATTTCCTCGTCGTCGAAAAATCCGGCTTCGGCGGCGTAGAGCGCCATGACCCCGGCAAGCTGCCCGTCCAGGGTAAGAGGAAACACGACCGCAGAGCGATAATGCCGGCCCGGCGCCACGGCGGGTGAGTCGCCTGCGTATTCGTCGCCGAAAAAATCATTGCATATAGCAGGCTCGTAACGCGCGAGTACCCGGGAGATCAACCAGGAGCCAGCCGGGTCATGAGCCATATCATGGAGATTAAGGGGAGACAGGTCATCCTGTTTGAGCCTGGCGCTCGCCATGGGGACGATTTTCCTGGTCCGGTCGTCCAGCCTTCCGAGCCAAGCGAGTTCAAACCGCCCGTGATCCACTGCAATTCGGCAGGCTTCATCGAAAAGCTCCTGTATTCCCCGTACACGCACAATAGTCGTATTGATACCGCTCAGTACGCTATGTATGCGGTTGAGCCGAACGATCCTGATTTCATACTCCTTGCGCCGCTCAATTTCGGCTGTCAAAGCGCTCGTGCGTTCTTCCACCAGTCTTTCCATCTGTTCATGCAGGCGTCCGCGTTCCAGCGCCACGCTTATCTGATGCCCAACCCCATTGAAGGCTTCCAGTTCCTCCTTCTGGAACGTATTCCGCCCGATCGCCATCAGATTCATGATCCCCTGGCTCTGATTTCCGGTCCATAAAGGCACGCTTATATGAAGGACCGAATGGGAAAAGTCTTTGCCAGCACCGGCGAGACGATCGCATTTTATGAACTTGACATCGTGTCCGAGTTCCCCCGCGAGAAATAGACGCTGGCACCTGCAGATATCCGGTTTTTCCAAACTGAACAATGCCGGGAGGTTACGTTCAGCCGCCAGGCGGAATTCGCCGCTATCCTGCAAATAGAGCCATCCTGCCTGCACTCCGGGCAATTCCGTCGCGTATTCGATCACCTTCTCGCAAACCTCACGTTTGCTGACCGCCTGATTCAAGCCCTCGGCGATCTGATACAACCCCTTGAGCAGCCGATTGGAACGAGTCAATTCGCTTTGTTGAGAATGGAGCGCCTTATTGATGTGGACGGCCTGATCGTAGATTGAAATCAGTAATTCCACGATCTGCTGGCGTTCCGCCGCAATGAAATGCTTCTGCCCGTCAACATACACTTCCGTGACATCGTTCAGCGGCTCGGTTCGCCGGGCTTCGCGATTTTTCATCAGGGCATCGATGCGTGCAAGCAGATACTGATCCTGATAAGGTTTACGAATAAAATTATCGGCACCGCATTCCAGCCCTCTCATGACGTCTTTCATGTCGAAAAGCGACGTAAGGAGAATCACGGGAATATCCTTGAGGTGCTCGTCGCGCTTTATCTCCCCGCACAGGGAGAATCCGTTCATCTCCGGCATGATCACGTCACTGATAATCAGCGCGGGTGGACGCCTTCGAGCCGCTGCCAGCGCCTGCCTGCCATTGTTTGCGATCAGCACTTCGTACATCTGTTCCTCAAGCAGGAGCTTCAGTTTTTCCGCCTGGGTGGGACTGTCTTCCGCGAGAAGAATCCTGGGCCTGCCTCTGTCTGCATCTGGTGCTGTTCCGTCAGATACCATGCGTGATTTCTCCTTCACGATTTACCAGCCTGGTCAGCGTCGGGGCAATTTCTCCCAGCGGCAGAATGAGCCTGGCCGCATTTGCCCTGATCGCTTCACCCGGCATGCCATGCACAACAGAGGTCTCCTTGTCCTGAACAAAAGTAATCGCCCCTTTTTCCTTCAGCATGCGCAATTCGTTCACTCCGTCGCGCCCCATCCCCGTCAGCAGGCCGGCAGCGCAGCTTCCTCCGTAAACTTGCGCCAGCGCACGGAAAAGATATGAAACCGAAGGCCTCGAACCATGCTCTGGCTGATCCTTCACGAGAAGGATTGCCTCATCCGGCCCTATCTTCATCTGATACTCGTCAGGGGCAACATAAACGTTACCCGGCAGGGGAATTTCACCGTGGCGGGCTAGGTGGACAGGCAGACTGGACGAATTCCCCAGCCAGCGCACGAACCCTTCCATGAATCCAGAAGACATGTGCTGGACAATCAAAACGGGAACTGGAAAATTCTTTGGCAGCATGGCAAGGATCGTCTCGAGCGCGGACGGTCCTCCCGTTGAAGTCCCCATCGCCACAAGACGGGCATGCAAAAATCCGGATTTCCTCTCTGCAAGCACCGGAACAGGGACTGGCAATGGTCTCCTCCGCGACCAGCGTCTTACCGTCTTGACTTCTGACAGGAGTTTTACCGTCTGCACCATCTCCCGAATCATTGCTTGATGATCCGGATGCCCTATACCTGCCGGCCGTCGCAGCACCGCGAGAGCACCGGCCTCTATCGCATCGAATGCCGTCTCCGTATCGATTGCCGCCACACTGCTGCTGACGATGACGATCGGGATCGGCCTGGTCTGCATGATCTGCCGCGTTGCCTCCAGGCCATCCATTATCGGCATGTAAATATCCATCACGATCACATCCGGTTGCTGACCGCGCAAAATTTGCAGCGCATGCTCTCCGTTGTTCGCCGTGGCAATCACCGTGATAGCAGGATCGGCATTCAGAATATGAACGAGAAACTCCCTTGCAACCTGAGAATCGTCCACCACGAGGACGTTGATCATGGAAATGAACTCATGCGCCTTTCCCCACGAGGCGATGAATGATGTCCAGAAGATTGCTTTGATCAAAGGCGCTTTTGACAATGTATGCGTTGGCACCGCAGTCTAGACCACGTTCGCGGTGCTCGGCTGAATCAAGTGCCGTGACCAGCACGACAGGAAGATCGGATAATTGCCGGTCACCACGTATCATCTCGGTAAGAGCGAAACCATCCAGGCGGGGCATTTCGATATCCGAGACAACCAGGTCGAAGTCGTTGGCTTTGAGCATGGAATAGCCTTCGGCACCGTCCACCGCTGTGGCAACGCGATAACCTGCCGACTCGAGAATATGTTTCAGTAATGTCCGGGCCGTAATGGAGTCCTCCACCACCAGGATCAAATCGCCTCCATTTTGCTGGCGCTTTCCTTTGGGCAAAGGAGGGGGAGATACAGGCGCCGCTACGGCATGACCGGCGGCTGATTTCACGAGATCGGGAACATTGAGTACCGGTGCGAGGAGGCCAGTCGCGAGAACACATACACCCGCGACGTTGCGAATGCGCTTCAGCGGGTGGCCAAGTGGCTTGATCAGAACCTCCTGTTCACCCTCGATCTCATCCGCACGAAAGGCAACCCGTGCAGTGCCGGAATGAACAACGACCGCAAGCACGCGATGAGGGACTGCAATCTCTGCATCACGCTCCGAGAAGCGCGGCAATTCAAGGATATCACTGAGCCATACCAGAGCGATTGGCTGTTCATCCACAAGTATGGTTTCACTGTTCTTTATCGTCCGGATATCGTCACACGCGATGCGCAATACCCGATCGACACTGACGGAAGGTATGACGAAGAACTGCGACACCACCCGCACGATCACTCCGCGCAGGTTTGCCAGCGTCAGGGGCAGCAGGAGACGAAATGCAGTGCCATGATCGGGACTGGAACTGACTGTGACGCTGCCTTGAAGACGCTCCACTTTTTCGCGCACGATCGCAAGTCCCAGGCCACGCCCCGAGATATCCGTGATCATCGGACTTGTGGTCACGCCTGACCGGAAGGCAAGCTCCATTGCTTCCGAATCATCAAGCTTGCCCCCGTCGGCGCTGGAGGTGAGACCAAGCTTGGAGGCTGCCGCTTTCAGGCTGACGGTATCCATGCCCCCGCCGTCATCGGCAAACAGGATTTCAACCCTGCCGTCATTGTGCGAACATGCCAGCGTTATGGTTCCCTGCCTGGACTTGCCTTTGGTTTCGCGCACGTCCGGGCGCTCGACACCATGATCGATGGCATTACGCAAAAGATGAATGAGCGAATCCTTCATCTCCTCCAGGATGCGCCGGTCGATCGCCATATCTCCACGAGTGACGACCCTTACGCTTTTATCCTGTTCGCGCGCCAGTTCGCGCGCATGCCGGAGCAGAACATCCAGCAATGAGGAAAAAGGAAGCAACTGCATTTCCCTGATATCTCGCGTGAGGGTGTCGTTCATGACGGCGAGATTCCGCCGATCCTGCCGGCTTCGATGCAGAACCCCCCCCAGCAGGCTCTCCAGTAACTTTACACGCTGCGCTTCGCCGTCAAAGTAAGCCAGCAGCGAGGAAAGATCGGGGGGTCTCGTCATCCCGTCCGCTCCCTTGCTACCGCCGGCTGCCAGATGTCCATCAATAGCGCGCATCTGCGGCTGAATCTGCTTCCATTGCTTTCTCCAGGCAGCAAGGGCAACCGTAGCTTCTTCCAGCTCCTTGACGCGCCGATCAAGCGCGAGCCGTGGTAACAGCAGTTCCTCGATCTGGCGCATGACTGCATCGAATTTTTCAGTCGAAACCCTTGTGATCGCCGGAAGCACGCTGACTGCACGATCCTGCATCTCAGCAGATGCGCCGCGTCTCCTGGTTGAGTCATCGGTTTTTTTGGCCGTGGGACGGACTGGCGGCGAACTGTCGCGATTTGCCCCATTGTCGGGGCTGATTTCAACCGCTGGGGACTCGAATCGTGCTGCCATCGTATCGAGCTGCTGCCTGAGTCTTCTCAGATTCGATCCCGAGGCATCGAGAGAAAGATCATCCTGAGCAAGCGTGCCCATCAGCCTGTCTACGATCTGAAGCATTAAATCGATCAACGGCGAGTAGATCGCAAGACCCCCGCCTTGCAACACAGAGAATGTATTTTCAAGTGATTGGCAAACTGCTTCCATTTCGGTCAGATTTACGGCCCGGGCCGCGCCCTTCAGGCTATGAGCTTCCCGAAATATGGTCTCGATGATGCTGGCTTGCTCGGAATGCGGCATGCCTCGGCCTAATGCGAGCAGGCCTGTCGAGATTGCCTGTAGATGCCCTCCGGCTTCCTCTCTGAAGATGGAAAGAAGCCTGTTCAAAAGCTCGTCACTTTTTTCGGTCATGGATGATCTGATTCATCGACCGAACCCACCATTGACACCGATCAGCGCATTCAATTGCGTTCCCATCTCATGCAGACCATGAGCCGCCTGTTCCGCCTGCCGCGTACCTGAAAGGTTTTGCTCGCTAGCCTGCTTGATATTGTTCATGGCCAGCGCCACCTGATCCATGCCAACCATCTGCTGCTGGCTCGATGCTGCAATCTGGATGGCAGCATGGGACGCGTCTTCGATACTGGCAGACAGCATTTGAATCGCCGCGTCGGTATCGGTGGACTGTTGGACGCCTGCCTGGACTACTTTTCCTCCTTGCTCCGTAGCAATAACCGCGAGATTCGTGATCCGCTGGATATCCCCCAGTATCATGCGTACCTGTGCCGTTGCCTGCCTTGACTGCTCAGCCAGACTTCTGATTTCCTGGGCCACCACCCCGAAACCTTTGCCCTGTTCTCCCGCTCGAGCTGCTTCTATGGCCGCGTTGACAGCCAGTAAATTCGATTGATCAGCCAGGTCGGTGACCATGGCGATAATTTCCGCGATTGCGTTGCCCTGCTCCGACAACTGTACAATGCTGCTGGCAATCGATTCCATCTGCTCCTGAATGCGATGCATTCCCTGGATTGCGTCCTCGACAGATTTGAGACCGCCTTGGGAGATGGTTGCTGCTTTCTGTGCACTCTCCGCCACCAGCTTTGCCTTTTGACTTGCCAGTTGCGCGGTCTGCTTCACTTCTTCCACGGTTACGGTGGTTTCGCTCACGGCAGCCGCTGTCTCGGCCGCCCCGGAAGCAACCTGGGCTGTGGTTGCAAGGATTTCCGCTGACGAGGATGACAACTGCAGGATGCTTGCCTGAAGCTGCCGGGTAATGGTCCGCCCAAGATGCAAGCCAATCGACAGTCCGATGAGAATCGCGAGCAATGAAACCGCTCCAAGCGCATAAATGTATTGATCGACCTTCTTCATGACTTCGGATTTTCTCTTTTCGAGAAGCATCGACTGCCATTGGTGAAAATATCCTGCCTTGTCGATGAGCGCCAGGCTGAGCGGCCGGAATTTTTCGCGCACGTAAATCCGCGCTTCTTCGCGTTTTTGTTCCATTACAAGCTCGACCGCTGCGCGTTGCGCGTGCTCCAGTTGCTCATGCGTCGATTGCAGGCCATCAACCAGAGCAATTCCTTCACTTCCGCTTATCAGCTTGCGCATTCTGGAAAACGTCTGCTTGAACTGGTTGTCGTTTACCTCAAGAAAAGAAAGGTTTTTCTGATCCAATTCGGGGTAGAGCAGAAGGCCCCGCACGAAGGTCTGCTGAGCAAAGCCGGCCGCCCGAAGTTCAGCTGCGCTTTCCTTCAGGCGCTCATCCACATTGAGGAAATCGCCGTAACTGGTCTGTATCTGGCCCAGCGCGTATAACGCAACACCTGCCACAAGCGAGAGCAGCACCAATACAACGGCATACCCTCCCATTATTTTTCTGCTGATACTCATGCATTTTCCTTTGCTATCGCCTGGCTATCCATGCACGTACTCGTCAATTACAAGGCTTTTGTCCGTGAGCAGCTTTTCGGCGTCGAGGACCGCCAACCGGTCGGTCGTAACGCCTTTGAGATAATCTCTGCCCCTGCCCGAGAACATAACGGGAAGTGACTGGATATCCGTAACGGGCACATCCCGCACCTCACCGATCGCATGAACCAGAATTCCGAAGCGCATCTTTCCCGATTGCAGCACGATAACGTGCCCGAAATCCGTCGATCCCCGGTCAGGTAGTTCGAACAGTTCCATCAGGTCCATTATCGTAATTATCTCTCCATGCAAATTCATCACCCCACGCATAAAGGCAGGCGTACAAGGCAGACGAGTCGGGTTTTCGGCAAAGGCGATCCGATCAACCCATGCCGATTCGACGACATAAGACTCCCGCTCAAGCGAGAACTCCACCAGCTGGACATTATCGGAGCCAGCCTCGGGCATTTTTTCCTCAGCCAGTACCCGTGCTCTTTTTCGCAAGAGCCGCTGTATCTCCTCGGACGATCGATTTACGATCTGCTTAACGTTCTTGCCTGCCTCGCCGGTGGTGTTCGCGGCCTCCGTAGCTTGAGTGGAAATACGCTCACATCTGCTTTTCGATCCGGGGGTATCCACCGCTATCACTTTTCAGTTTTCATAACGTTAGTGCTTGTCTTTTCGCACGGACTCGATCGCCTGCGCGAGCCTTGCCGCCGTCAGTCCATCCGATTCCGGCAAAGTTTTATGAGGAGGACAATCCGCCAGCAAAAGCAACGCCGCATCGAAATGCCGGTTTGCTTCCTGGTGGCGCCCACGAGACAAATGCACGCTTCCCAGCAGGAAATGAGCCAGCACGAAATCTGGGTCGAGATACAGCGTTCGCTGGAGCGACTGGATCGCGTCCTGCGTTTGTCCCGACTCCAGCCGAATGGTAGCCAGGAGATAATGGGGCACAGGATTCAACCCGGAAACTGCAATTGCCTTCTTGCACCACTTGTGAGCCTCGGCAAGCTGCCCTCGGCTGGCGAAGGAGTGGGCCGTATCACAAAGTGCGCTGAAATCTCCCTTTTCCGCAGATTGATCGGAATTCACAGATACCGGTAGCCCAGGCGATCCCGTTCTTCCCGACGCGTAAGGCGATCGCCTGCACATAGCGGCTGTGGAAAAACCCGGACCTGAGACGTTTTCAACCTTATGGCCAGGAAAAACAGCGGGAAGATCAGGGTCGAGCCGGCGTTCTGGCGCTGCCGGGCATATCTCTTTCCGGTACAAAGCCGCCCCTGGAAACACGGGCGCGTTGAACACTGAAAACAGATTGTTCAAACTGCCAGAAGCCTCGACCAAGCCTGTAATCAGCCACCCCCCATCGCTCAGTGACCGATGAAGATTCCGTACAACCCTGGCGACGCCCTCGGGGCTGAAATACATCAGCACATTGCGGCAAAGGATGATGTCCATCAACCCTGGTTCCCGGATACTCGACGGATAAGCCTCGTCGGCCAGATTCAGGTAGGAGAAAATGACCCTTCTTCGGATATGCGGCGATATTTCGAAGGAACCGTCCTTTCTTTGCTTGAAGTAACGCTCCCTGACCCAGACCGGGGTGTGACGAAAGGACCATTCGCTGTATATGCCCTTGGCTGCTTTCTCAAGGAAAACGGGGTTGATATCCGTAGCCTGGATCGTGACGTTCCATTCTCCGGAAGGACACATCAACTGATCAATAAGCATGGCGATTGAATAAGGCTCTTCGCCCGTGCAGCAGCCGGCGCTCCAGATGCGAAGCAGTCTCCCCGCTTGTGCGCAAGCAGCCATCAGCTCTGGCAGGACGCTTGCCAGACCATTCAGACTTTCCTGCTCCCTGAAAAAGTAGGTCTCGCCCACCGTCAGATAGGGCGCAAGGATTTCGATCCGGCTTCGCGTCAGCGGTGCGGAAATCACTTGGCGGGCACAAGCTTCGGCGCTTTCCACGCCTAGGGCCGGCGCGGCTAATTTGATACCTCGCTCCAGGTCATTCCAGCGTTGCACGGGATAATACAACCCCATCTTCTGCGCGAGCACGTCGCGCAGTTGTGTCAGCAGCGAGTAGGGCAGGCTGGTCTGCATACCTTTTTCAGATAGAAGCAAGCGCTGAATCAAGAGCTTCCTCTTCTTCCAGGTCTAAAAATGTATCGAGATCGTGGATAAAAATCAGTCCATCGTTGAATTTCACGATGCCTTCAACATGAGGAACCGGCAGGACGGTCTCCCCTGAAACCATATAGCCGGGAGTACTCTCCACGACGCCGATTAACTCATCCACTACCAGCGCAACCGGGCGTCGTGCGGTGTGCGCAAAAATAAGCCGGTCAGACAGCGTCACCTCACGCTCTCCCAGATTGAAGCGCCCTCGGATATTGACGACCGGAATCACACGCCCCCGCAGATTAACGACGCCAGCCACGATACGGGGTGCGTTTGGCAACGGCGTGACATGCACTATATGAGTGACCGTATCCACTGCGCAGAGATCCAAGGCAAAGCGCAAGTCATCCAGCGCAAAAATAAGATATCGATGGAGATCAATCGCCTCGGCATCGAGCTTCATAAGCAATGACAATGAATGCCGTGCTTCCAGGCACGGGATGAAATATTCAGGTGATGGAGGACTGCGTCGCAGTCACATCGAGAAATGGCCCTCTGGCCGCTAGGTCGCATCAATCCCGACATGAAAAAATTCCGGTCAGCAGGAAAAACTTATCTTACTGGCTGATTCATGAGTCAGCGGAACCCGGATCGGGTGTAGGCTGCTAGCCGAACAATTGAAGGGGCCTGAACGAGGGCGCAGCTACGCCATTTCGGATCGTCCGTTTCTGCGCTGACATGCAGTAGTCGCACAGTCCCGCCCTGTAAAACAGGTCCAATACTCCATGCGTGATGCACGCTTGTAAGTCGATATGAAACAACAGAACGGTCGGCTTGGATACCTGTAGAATCTTACAGGTAGACAATGAGGCTCATTTTCCGTGTTGGGCTGATGGCGGGCTGTGACAGACTTCACGTCGCCCAGCTATTTCTTGACTCTTGGCTGCCCATGCCAATAATTACGTATTTTCAGGAGACAGAAGTGAACATGACCGTTCCGACCTGATTTTCAGGCTTACATTTGAAACGGGGGTTCTTCAACAAATGGATATTGAATTCGACTGGTCTCTAATCGAAGCAATCTGCGACGCCAGTGGTATTGATATGTCGGAGTTCCGGAGCGAAGAAGGAGACAAGACTTGCTCCCTGCTTCACCAATGGTATGCCGAGCATCGCGCCCGCGGCGGCGCGGCTGATCCGATAATGGAAGATATCATTATCGAGGCTAAGCTTGAGGAAACGTTCGGCAGTGTCAGCCGTGAGCCGGACAATAATTAGCCTCTGAACAGCTCGCTCACGACCACAAGGCGATGCGATAGTATGTCTATCGTCGTCACGGGCAAAGAGTGGCCGGCAAACGAAAAAAGGGTAGCGAATGCGCTACCCTTTGTTTCATTGGTGGGTCTGGTTGGACTCGAACCAACGACCAAGGGATTATGAGTCCCCTGCTCTAACCGACTGAGCTACAGACCCGATTCAGGTTGCTCAGCCTTCGGTATCCAGAAAACTGCGCAGGCGCTCGGAACGCGAAGGGTG
>CAYXQR010000095.1:0-14062 GCA_964466955.1 uncultured Nitrosospira sp. | reverse complement strand
GGCAATTCCATTGATCCGGCTGCCTCGGCTTCCCATGGCGCTTATGTCGTGCTCGATACCAATGGAGACGGGAGTTCCACCGCCAACAACGGCCTCAACACCAGTTTTGAGTTTGTTCTGAGTCAGGGAGGTGCGCTCGATCTCAGCTTTGACGCCCGCGCTTACCTAGAAGCTTTCAGCAGTCTTGATTCCAGTTTTCCCACGGCGGCTTCAGCTGCTTATGGACTGATCTTCAGTATCGTGAACCTGGATACGAATGCCGTCGTTGTGAACTGGGAACCGGACGGCACTTCCAACGCTGGCGGAGCCTCCGCACTGGGACTTACGGCCGAGACTGACCTTTTTGACCTGAATGACGCAATATCGCGTAATGCGCCCTTCAATGGCACGAGCTTCCGCGGTGCTTCAGAGGGTAATGCTTTCAGCGGCACATGGAGCGGAACCACTGTTGATCTGGTGGCTGGGACCGCATACCAGTTTACCATTCGGTCCACTTCGGAGGCCGATGCCAGAAAAGTTCCCGAGCCTGCAACGCTCGCGTTGATGGGACTGGGTATTCTCGGACTGGGGCTTAGCCGTCGCCGTCGCGCCTAAGTTGCGGGAATTTGTGCAAAGGGGAATCGTCAAGATTCCCCTTTTTTACCGTTTCATGATTACCGGTCCATTAGGCAGGGAATCCAGGATTGGGGATGCTGCAAGCGTGTTCTTGAACAGAATAACTTTCTGTTAATCAAAATTCTTTTATTGGATCAGGCGCTCAGTTACGCGTGGTTTTCAATTCATACAGCGTCTGAAGCTGTTCGCCACCTTTTCTTCCTCTTTTTTTTCAAGGAAGTAGGGATAAAGCGATCTCCCATTACCCGGCTCGACCGTGCCTGCCAGCCGGGAAATCTGCTCTTCTCCGTAGTCAAGATCCAAGTGCAGCAGCACAGCTGGCGCATTGACACGAGGACAAAGCCGCTGTTCCCCTAACTGTCGGAATCCCAGCATGCGCTTGTAGTATCCTGCATGGCGGGGATTCACTTCGATAAAAAAAACCGTAGCAGAATGGATGAGGCGTGCGTAGATATAAGCAAGATTGAAGAGAGAAGCTAGCAATTCCCTCGAACTATGACGGGGATCGATAGCCAGTTTAGATAATTCGCAGAGTTTGCTGCCGGCTGTGCGGAAAGGCGCGATCTCCCGTTCGTACAGTACATCCACCAACATTCCCTCTTTCGAATCGAGTCCTACGGTAAGAGTACCGACGGTATGTTGTTCGAGCGATGCCTCGAGCGTGAGTTGATGCGGATTCTGGGGAGAGATAATGGTGTTTTCCGTGTGATAGCCACGCCAGGAATACATGCACTTGATCAGCCTGTTGACCAGATGGCATCGCCCTGGCGAGTCTGCGAGGCAGATGTTGTAATTGCCCTGCCGTAAAATACACTTGGGATCATGAGCTTCCGCCGGAAATTTTTTATATCCGTGTAAATGCGGCCGCGATGTGAAATAACCATTTTTAACACCCAATGAATGCGTTCGGGCGGGATTAAAGCGGTCTTCGACGTTGTGTAAATACATGGGGATAATGTCCGGAGATGTAGGAGTCCATCGGATCTTCGCCGTTCTAAGCTTCCCGAATCGAGAATGGTGTAAAGCGGGTTAATCGTAAAAACGATCAGGGCAGTGGGACGAACAGTGGAAGAAAGAAACGCGTGTGTCACACCTCGACTGAAAATTGCAGGGTGGAATATCAGACTATTTGCCTGCCTTAGCTCAAGCACGAATCGTGCCAAATAAATTTATCAATAAAATCATTGTCGAATGAACCTTTTTTTCTGCTGACTGTCGCCAGACTGGGCAAGTAAATAAAGGTTTATTTTTAAGCGATTGTTTATAAACGGTTCTAGTTGTCGTCAAAAAGCGACAAATAGAAATGAGTGTTGCCCTCTTTGAGGGGATCGCGTTACAGGTTGGATTGGGGAACCAGAACCTCCGAGGATCGAGCCCCGGTCAGAAACCAGATAGGCGTCCGGTCGGCGAATTCAGGGATGCTGCTAAATACCGGTCGAACCTAGTATTCTGAGTTAGAAATTCGCATACAAAAGCGTTCAATGCTGGCCATGATATCGTCGGCAGATTTAGTCCAGACAATGGGTTTTGGGTGGGCGTTATTGAGTTCGAGGTAATTGCGAATGGCATCCTTCAGTTGACGGGTCGAGCGATGGGTCCCACGGCGAATTTGTTTCTCGGTCAGGGTAGCCGAACCAGCGCTCGACTTGATTGAGCCACGAGGCAGAGGTGAGCGTGAAATGCACGTGGAAACGCGGGTGACGGGCGAACCAGTTGCGGATGGCGAGTGTCTTGTGCGTTCCATAGCTATCCATCACCAGATGAATATCCAGGTCACTTGGAACCGATGCCTCGATCGTGCGCAGGAATTTCAAAACTCGCTGCTGCGATGCCGCCGGTGCAACTGTCCGATGACTTCTCCGGTGGCGGCATCGAGGGCCGCAAACAACGTCGTCGTGCCGTGGCGCATATAGTCATGCGTTCGCCGTTCGGGAAGTGACGGCGCCAGCGGCAGGATCGGCTGGGTGCGGTCGAGCGCCTGTATCTGGCTCTTCTCATCAACGCACAACACCATCGCTTTCACCGGGGGAGCCATATACAGTCCGACGATGTCGCGGACCTTGTCGACGAACAATGGATCGGTCGAGAGCTTGAATGTTTCCTGCCCGTGCGGTTGCAGGCCGAAGGCGCGCCAGATGCGGCTGACAGCCGTCTGCGACAACCCCATCTCGCGTGCCATGCTGCGAGTACTCCAATGGGTGGCGTTTCCCGGTACCGTTTCGAGCGTCCTGGCAATCACCGCATCGACACGGGCATCATCGATCGTACGCGGCGCTCCCGAGCGCGGAGCATCGAGCAGGCCATCGAGCCAGCTCAATGCAAAGCGATTACGCCATTTCGATACCGTCTGCTGCGACACCGACAGGCGTTGCGCGACGGCCTTGCTGTCAACACCTGTCGCACACTTGAGAATGATCCGCGACCGTGAGGCGAGCGCCTGTGCGCGGTGTTGCCCCGACGCGTCCAGGCTTCAAGCTGCTCGCGCTTGCTCTCGTTCAGCACAATCTCTACCTTCGGTCTGCCCATCGCTGCCTCCTGTCGCCAATTATACGAACAGGAGAGACCAGCAAATGAGCAATCTGTTCAATGAGCTGCTAAGCGTGATCGTGCCAGTTCTTAGGAAAAAAGCTGTCGATCAGCGGTGTGTTCGCACCCATTCGCGCCATTCAACAAACAGGTGCTCATCTAGTGCGGCGATGGCAGAGCGCTGCCATAATGGTTCTGCCCGGAAGTCGTCCTGATCAAACCCGCACATGTGCCCGCCGGCCTCTTCCAGGATAAGGCTGCCGGCCGCATAATCCCAGAGCTTCTGGCCACCGTGCAGGTACAGGTCGAATCGACCGGCGGCGGTATAACACCATTCCAGGGCACACGACCCGTAATTGCGCTGAGAGGAAAATGGCTGCTCCAGGCAAATGCTCCCGGCCAGTTTCGGACCAAGACGTTTCAGATCGACACCTGCTATGGCGCTTTTTAGCGCCGGCACATATTTTTTGATGGGGAGCCTCTCTCCGTTGAGGTAGGCGCCCTTGCTTTTTTCGGCACAGAACATTTCATCGGAAACCGGATTGAAAACAACTCCGAGTACGCTTCTTCCATGGCGCATCAGCGCGACCGAGACAGCAAAGTAAGGCAGTCCATTGACGAAATTGGAAGTGCCATCAATCGGGTCAATACACCAGAGCCCGGCTTCTCCTTTATGCCAGCAGGCGACCTGCTCCTGCTCAGTCATTTCCTCGCCTACGACGGGCACTGGGCAGATCTCGCGCAGCTCGCGCGAAAGCTTCTCCTGAGTGGCAAGATCGGCTTCAGTGAAGAGGCTGCCGTCCAGCTTTCGCTGGCGTGCCACCTTTAGATAGCGTGGCAGAATTTCCTGCTGGGCAACGGCTCTGACAGCTGCAATTACCGCATCGAGCACGTGCTATTCCGTCCGCCACTTGATCGAGCAGCCGATACTGGGAATCTGGTTGTCGGGGCCGCGGCCGGTATGAGCCACCTGTATCATCCCTTCGAACAGATCCCGTCGAGCATCAGCTGGGGCCGCCTCTTTGCGGGAGGCGTCGAGGCGGCCGCGATACTGCAATTCAAGTCTGTCATTGAAACCGAAAAAATCCGGTGTACACACCGCACCGTAAGCTTTCGCAACTTCCTGCGTCTCGTCCCAGACGTAGGGAAAAGAATAATCGTATTCCCTGGCGATGCGGGCCATATTGTCAAAGGAATCCTCTGGATAATCCACAGGATCGTTGGACATGATGGCAATCGTCCCTATGCCATGCTGGCGCAGGTCTTTCGCATCACGGATAATACGGTCGCGAACGGCCTTTACGTAAGGGCAGTGATTGCATATGAACATGACCAGCAAGCCATTCGCACCCTTGGCGGCCGCCAGGTTGTATTGCCGTCCATCCACTCCCTTCAGATCGAAATCCACGGCCTTCCAGCCGAACTCGCAAACAGGTGTTTCCAGGCTTGCCATATTCTTTCCTTCGCGATAACCTATATTTTATGCATATTGAGTTGACATGCCGGACCAGTGCCGCTCCAGAACAAATGGCAATGACCGCATATGATGAGCGAAAGCGGTGAAGCAGACGCAAACAGCGTTACCGACATGCCATGAGAAGTTCAATACTAACATGACCTGTGTCCAATAATCGGACTCTTGCATCTTCTTGCTTCGTTGATGATATAAGTAAATGCTCCCTCGTTTTTACTACCCTGGTGAAATTTCAGTGGGCCAGTTGATAGAGCTTTCCGCTGGCACTGCGCATTATGCCTCGCGCGTATTGCGGCTGGAAGAGGGGGCTGAGGTGGTGTTGTTCAATGGAAAAGGAGGCGAGTTCGGATCTGTCATCGTGCGCAGTTGCAAAAGCGGGGCAACGGTAGCGGTCGAGCAGTATCGGCCTGTCGAGCGGGAATCGAGCCTCTCCATAACTCTGGCACAGGCAGTTTGCACCAGTGAAAAAATGGACTGGATCGTACAGAAAGCAGTTGAACTGGGAGTAAACCGTGTTCAGCCGCTTGTCACTGCACGGAGTGTTGTGAAACTTTCGGGGGAACGAGGAGAGCGTCGCGTGAGTCATCTGCAGAAAGTGGCGATTGCTGCCGCCGAGCAGTGCGGCAGAAACCGCATCCTTCAAGTGTCCGGGCTGGCATCGCTGGAAGGATGGCTAGGTGTCCAAGGGGCTGGCATGTCAGATTCCTCCGAGGAGGCTTCGTTGAATACCCATTTAATACTTATGCCTGGCGCGAAGACGGGGCTGCGGGATTTGTCCGCCCCGCCTGCCGGCGCCGGTATCGTTTTGCTCGTGGGGCCGGAAGGCGGCTTCGCACCAAATGAAGAGTCTGCTGCCAAGGTGGCAGGATTTGTCCCCATCCGGCTGGGCGAGCGCATACTCCGCGTGGAAAGCGCTGCCCTCGCGGCGGTAGCCGCCATGCAGGCGTTGTGGGGTGATTATTGACTCGGCAGCCGAATAGAATAAGGTGGGGCCGGAACCCATATTCCGCCGGACAGTTGTCCCCGATGCGGGATTTCCTTCAATTCCACACATACCCATTTGAATCGTGAAACTCGATACCGCGTTTGTAACCTGGTTCCGCTCTGTAGCGCCTTATGTCAACGCTTTTCGCAACAAGACTTTCGTGGTTGCATTTGGCGGAGAAGTGGTTGCTGACGGGAAGTTCATCGAGCTCGTCCATGATCTCAATCTTCTTGCCAGTCTGGGCGTGCGCCTGGTGCTTGTGCATGGGGCACGTCCCCAGATCGAGTCCAGGCTCAACGAGCAGAATTTGCGGACTTCCTATGTCAGGGATATGCGAGTCACCGATGCTGCAACACTGCAGTGCGTAAAGGAATCAATAGGGCGCTTGCGTGTTGAAGTCGAAGCATTATTGTCGATGGGCTTGCCCAATTCACCCATGGCGAATGCAGCCATACGTGTCGCCAGTGGAAATTTTATTACTGCACGCCCCATCGGCGTGATCGATGGCATTGATCTGATGTATACCGGGGAAGTGCGCAAGGTCGATACCGCCGCCATTCGGTCGCGCCTGGAACAGGGAGAACTGGCATTGGTTTCACCGCTGGGCTATTCCCCCACGGGAGAGATTTTCAATTTAACACTGGAGAATGTTGCGGCCGAAACTGCGATCGCCCTCAAAGCCGAAAAGCTCATCTTCCTCATGGATGCGCTGGGTGTTGAGACCCGTTTTTCCGGCCGATCGGAGTCATCCCTGCTGCGTGAACTGACGGTCGCAGAAGGCAAGGCAATCTTGAACCTGACCCGTGATGCCGCTTCTGAACTTTCCGATGATGCGCGGCTATATCTGCCCTTTGCTATCCGGGCGTGCGAATACGGTGTATCTCGCGTCCACCTCGTAAGCCGGCACGTGGACGGTGCAATTCTTCAGGAATTATTTACGCATGCTGGCGCCGGGAGCATGATATCCAGGGGGTCGTTACAGACCTTGCGGGATGCCAGAATAGAAGATGTAGGCGCTATCCTGCAGTTGATCAATCCGCTGGAAGCCGACGGAACACTTGTACGGCGTAGCCGAGAACTATTGGAGATGGAGATCGACCGCTTCGTCGTCATCGAGCATGATCGAGTGATCGTGGGGTGCGCTGCGCTATACCCCTTTCCTGACGAGCATGCTGGAGAGCTCGCTTGTCTTACAGTCCACCCGGATTATCGCAGCGCGGGCTGGGGCGATGCGCTTCTGAAAGACATTGAAGCCAAAGCAAAATCTCAGAATAATCGGAAACTGTTCGTGCTGACAACACGAACCGCGCACTGGTTTGTCGAGCGCGGCTTTGTCGAGACGCATATCGACGAATTACCGAAAGCCAAGCAGGGATTATACAATTATCAGCGCCGCTCCAAGGTGTTTGTAAAGGAGTTGGGGCCGCTGTAGCGGGGGGTTCAGGTCGGCCCCCGCAGATATCAGAAAAGTCGTGTTGTTGCCGATAAGACCTTCCAATGGAAATATGACAACGCTGTCGCCCAGCTCGCAAGGTCATCGCTTCCATGCTATCGTAATAGAGAGGATTCAAAAATGACAAGATTTGTTCATTGCGTCAAATTAGGATGTGAAATGGAGGGACTGGATTTTCCTCCTTATCCAGGTGAATTGGGGAAACGCATTCTCGATAACGTGTCGAAAGAAGCCTGGGCGGGCTGGATCAGGCATCAGACCATGCTGGTTAACGAGAATCGGCTGAACCTGTCGGATATCAAGGCGCGCCAATATCTCGCCGGCCAGCTTGAAGCTTATTTTTTCGGTGCGGGGGCAGAGCAGCCGGCGGGCTATGTGCCTCAGCAAGAATAGGGGAGACGAGAAGTTGGATACCTCTGTAAAACAGGACGCAGGTTCAACAGCCGTTCTTTCGAGCAAGGCGCACTCGACGGTAAATCGTGGCTTGATCTAAGGTTCTCAGATGGAAGGAGAGTTTCTCAATCGCGAGGTTGGCCAGGTCGAATTCAACCGGCGGGTTCTTGCCCAGGCTGAAAACAAGGAGGCGCCCCTTCTCGAGCGATTAAAGTTTCTCTGTATCGTCAGCAGTAACCTCGACGAGTTTTTCGAGGTCCGCGTTGCAGGATTAAAGGAACAGATCAAGCTGGATACGCCGGGTTTCTCCCCTGACGGCATGTTGCCGCGCCAAGTATTCAAGCTCGTCAGTGAGCAGGCTCACGTACTGGTCGAACGGCAGTATCAATTGCTGAATCAGGAAGTTCTGCCCGGTCTTGCAGGCGAAGGTATTCATTTTCTGCGCCGTTCCGCATGGAATGACGTCCAGAGGGAGTGGATCAAGGCGTATTTTTTTCGCGAACTGATGCCGGTCCTGACACCGATAGGTCTCGATATCTCTCACCCCTTTCCGCGCGTGCTCAACAAGAGTTTGAATTTTGCCGTGGAACTGGAAGGCAAGGATGCTTTCGGGCGCAATTCGGGAACAGCGGTCGTACAGGCGCCAAGGGTGCTGCCGCGGCTGATTCAGCTACCGGCCGACATCAGTACTGGTGCATATAATTTCGTATTCCTCTCTTCCATATTGCACGCGCACGTGGGGGAGTTATTCTCGGGCATGAAAGTGCTCGGTTGCTATCAGTTTCGCGCCACCCGAAACAGTGATCTGTTCGTGGATGAAGAGGAGGTCAAGAACCTGCGCACGGCTCTGCAGGGCGAGCTGCCTCAGCGACATTTCGGCAATGCTGTCCGTCTCGAAGTGGCCGACAACTGTCCTCCAAGGATGGCGGATTTTCTGCTGGAACAACTCGGCCTGACTCGCGATGACTTCTACCAGGTGGAAGGTCCGGTGAATCTGGCGCGCCTGATGCAGGTTTCGGAGCGTATCGACCGCCTCGAACTGAAGTATGCTCCTTTCATCCCGGGTCTGCCTTCTACCCTGCAAAGGAAAAAAGCGGCGGATATTTTTCAGATGATCCGCAAGAACGATATTCTGCTGCATCATCCCTTTCAGTCGTTTCAGCCGGTGATTCATTTTCTGCAACAAGCGGCAACCGATCCCGATGTCGTCGCCATCAAACAGACCGTATATCGTACCGGTGCGGACTCGCAAATAATGGCAGCGCTGATTGCCGCGGCCAGCAGTGGCAAAGAAGTGACCGTAGTGGTGGAGTTGCTGGCACGTTTCGATGAAGAAGCCAATATAAACTGGGCGAGTCGTCTGGAGGAAGTCGGAGCGCATGTGGTGTATGGCGTGGTGGGTCATAAAACGCACGCAAAGATGGCCATGATCATACGGCGCGAGGAAGGTAAACTGCGGCGTTACGTGCATGTGGGCACAGGAAACTATCATGCCAGTACGGCCCGTCTCTATACAGATTTCGGCTTGTTTACCTGCAACGACGAATTCTGTGCCGATGTGAATGAGGTCTTTACCCAGCTTACCGGCTTGGGGAAGGCGGGGAAGCTGAAATATCTGTGGCAGTCTCCTTTCAGTTTACACAGCCAGATACTGGCAGCGATCGACAATGAGATCCAGAATGCCAGCGCGGGTAAACCGGCCCGCATTATCGCCAAAATGAATGCCCTTCTTGAGCCGGAGATCATCAAGGCGCTCTATTCAGCATCCAGAGCAGGGGTAAAGATCGATCTCATCGTTCGCGGAGTATGCGCCTTGCGACCCGGGATACAGGGATTGTCGGAAAACATCCGCGTGCGGTCCATCATCGGGCGATTTCTCGAACATAGCCGAATTTTTTATTTTCGTAATGGTGGCGACTATACAGTCTGTCTCTCCAGCGCGGACTGGATGGATCGAAACTTTTTCCGTCGTATCGAAATATGCTTTCCGGTTCTGGACCCCAGATTGAAAGGTCGTGTTCTAACCGAAGGATTGAATATATACCTCAGGGACAATAGTCAGGCGTGGGAAATGGATGGAAACGGGCGATATCACTTGCTGAAATCGAAGCGAAAAAAGTTTTGCGCTCAGGAAGCGCTCCTTACTGAGCTCGCTGCGGCAAAATAGCGAGGGCCATTTCTTCCACCGTCTCGAAATCGCAATTTTTTGCGGTGCAATCAGGTACACGTGGATGGCATCGGGGATGAGTGATAAATTGGCTGTAATCGTGCTTGTTCTTGGACCGAGGGAATACCTGCAAAATCATGTCTACCGAAACCGAACTTAAACTGCGCTTACCATCGGATAGTGTGAAACGTCTGCAACGCAGTCCAATATTGAAAGCACTGGGTGTTTCTCGTCCTGTAACTCGCAAGCTCCACACGATCTATTACGATACATCTGATTTCGATCTCTGGCGCAGTGGATTTGCATTCCGGTTGCGGCATGAAGGCAAATACTGGATACAATCCATCAAAGGCGGTGGCAGCGCCACAGCGGGGATACACCAGCGCAGCGAATGGGAAAATCTGATTGCGGGTTCCCAACCCGATTTCAGCAAGATTTCGGACCCGTCTCTGGTTCAGTTATTCGATAACGAGAGTCTGCGCAGGCAGTTACGCCCGGTATTTGCCACGGAGTTCAGACGTAATGCTCGCATGCTGCGCCTTGCGGGAGGAAGCGACGTGGAATTCTGTATCGATCAGGGAACGATCAGTACCGAGAATGCCAGCGTGCCACTTTGCGAGATTGAACTGGAACTGAAATCCGGTAGCGCTCTGCCCTTGTATCAGCTGGCGCTGGATCTGCTGCACACTATCCCTCTTCGGCTGGAAAATGCGAGCAAGGCCGAACGCGGTTACGTGCTCGCGTCCGGGCGCGTATCTCCGCCATTCAAGTCATCCCCCGTAGAACTCGACACCGGGATGAACGTGAGTCAAGCTTTTAAAGCCATTGCCTGGAGTTGCCTCAGCCATTTGGGCAACAACGAAAATGGAATGATGGAGAATCGTGACATCGAGTATCTGCATCAGATGCGCGTTGCATTACGCAGGGAACGTTCAGCATTCAGCATTTTTTCCAAAGCTTTTTCCAAGGCCGCTCTTGCGCCCATGAGAGAGGAACTCAAGTGGCTCTCGGACCAGCTTGGGCCTGCGCGGGATTGGGATGTATTTGTCACAGAAACATTTGCAAAAATCTTTGAACACTTTTCCGAACACCCGGGCATGCTCGCGCTGCGCAAATCATGCGAGCAAGTCCGCCGGGAGCATAATCATCACGCACGCGAGGCGGTTGCATCCTCGCACTATACGGAATTGATGTTGAAGCTGGGAGCATGGTTAAGTGCGGAGTCCTGGCTTATTCCTGCAGAAACACCATCGAATGATGCTGTGGAAAACGACCGATCTGAAATGGAGGTCAAAACGTTCTCCGGAGCGTTATTGTCGCAACGACATGGACAGTTGGAAAAGTACGGCAAAAAATTAAAGAAGCTCAGCCTGACGGAATTGCATGAATTGCGCATTCTTATCAAGAAACAGCGTTACGCTGCCGAGTTTTTTGCCAGCCTTTATCGCGACAAGAAAGCGAAGCGCTATATCAAATCGCTTGCAGCCTTGCAGGAAATTCTGGGCACGATCAACGACACTGCCGTGATCGAGCTCTTGCTGAGCGAAGTTCCTGCCGCTGAAGAGAATGGCAGCGAGCATGAAGGTATCGGCATCGTCCGCGGATGGGCAGCAAGCCAGGCTGTGACGAAAATGCCGGAACTGGCGGTGGCCTGGGTGGAATTCGAGAAAAACGACCCGTTCTGGTGAGCGGTTTTATGGTTGGCTGAAAAAGAGCGAACTGCTGTGGTTCGCTCTTTTTCGGTCCAGGCACGTCGTCGATAGCGATGATCCTTGCGCCAGGACATCGTGATTTTATTTGATGACGGCTTTCAGTTCGCCTTTGGCGTACTTGCCCGCCATGTTATCCAGCTGGATGGGCTTGATCTTGCTGGCTTGCCCGGCGCAGCCAAAGGCTTCGAAGCGCGCCTTGCAGATATCTTTCGCCGCCGCAGTCGCGTCCTTGAGGTATTTGCGTGGATCGAACTCGCTCTTGTTTTTTGCCAGGTGACGCCTGATCGCGCCTGTCATGGCGAGGCGAATATCGGTATCGATGTTGACTTTGCGCACTCCATGCTTGATACCTTCCTGGATCTCCTCGACCGGAACGCCGTAGGTTTCTTTCATTTCGCCACCGTATTCGCGGATGACCTCAAGCCAGTCCTGCGGAACGGAGCTGGATCCGTGCATGACAAGGTGCGTGTTGGGAATGCGCTGGTGAATTTCCTTGATGCGTTCGATAGCAAGAATATCGCCTGTGGGCTTGCGCGTGAATTTGTAGGCGCCATGCGAGGTGCCGATTGCGATGGCCAGGGCATCCACGCCGGTTTGTTTGACAAAGTCGGCAGCCTGCTCCGGGTCAGTCAGCAACTGATCGTGCGAAAGCTTGCCTTCCGCCCCGTGCCCATCCTCCGCTTCGCCCATGCCGGACTCCAGGGAGCCGAGGCACCCCAGTTCACCCTCCACGGAGACGCCGACGGCGTGAGCCATCTCCACGACTTTGGCAGTGACCTCGACGTTATATTCGTACGAAGAAGGAGTTTTTGCGTCCGCTTCCAAGGAGCCATCCATCATGACACTTGAAAAACCGCTGCGAATGGCATTGATACACACGGCCGGCGAGGCGCCATGATCCTGGTGCATGACGATGGGTATATGGGGATATGCTTCCACCGCTGCGGCGATGAGATGCCGCAGGAAGGGTTCGCCGGCATACTTGCGCGCCCCCGCAGAGCCCTGCATGATCACCGGGCTGTCACACTCGTCCGCAGCCTGCATGATGGCGTGAATCTGTTCGAGATTGTTCACATTGAATGCGGGGAGGCCGTAGCCATTTTCCGCGGCATGATCCAAAAGCTGACGCAATGATACAAGTGCCATTTGAGTCTCCTCCAAGTTAAAATCGTATATCGGCGTTAAATCGAACCTGCCGATGGAGCGGCAGAAATTCGGAAAATAAAGGCCTATATCTGGAACTGCCTGGCGCTAGCTTTACGCCAGCGGCTTCCGTTCAATTTTTTTGTGCTCGCCCACCTTGACAAGCTTCATGGTATTGGTGCCCCCGGCTTTACCTACCGGCTCGCCGATTGTCATGATGATCAGGTCGCCATTGCGCACGGCGCCGCGCTTGAGCAATTCATTTTCTGCATGATTCAGGATGATTTCAGGATCATTTGAGCCGCCACCGAACCGGACAGGGTAAACCCCCCGAAACAGCGTCATCTTGCGGCGAGTGTCTTCCTGCGGGCTCAAGGCAAAAATAGGAACATTGGAGCTTCGCCGCGACATCAGCAATACTGTTCTACCGCTCTGCGTCAGCGCGGCAATCGCGCGAATCTTCAAGCCGCTGGCGGTAAACATCGTAGCACGCGCAATCGCTTCTTCGATATTATCCGGAAGGCCGCCTTGCAGACGCCTTAATTCTCCGCTGACCAGATATTCCTTCTCTGCTTCGAGGCAGACCCTTGCCATTGCTGCTACCGCCTCGACAGGGTACTGCCCTGTAGCCGATTCCGCAGACAGCATGACTGCATCCGTCCCATCCAGTACTGCATTTGCTACATCGGACACCTCAGCCCGGGTAGGAATGGGACTGGTGACCATTGATTCCATCATCTGGGTGGCAGTTACCACCAATTTGTTATTATTGCGCGCCGCGCGGATCATCCGTTTCTGTAGTGCAGGAACGACCGCGTCGCCCACTTCTACAGCAAGGTCGCCGCGGGCTACCATGATCGCGTCCGAAGCCTCAACAATATCATCGAGCGCAAGGATCGCCTCTGCCCGCTCTATCTTTGCCATCAGCAGGCTTTTTCCGCCGGCCTCCTGCATGATCTCACGCGCCCAGCGTATATCTTCGCCGGAACGTGGAAACGAGACGGCCAGGTAGTCCGCTTTGAGCGCAGCCGCGGTTCTTATATCCTCCACATCCTTGCCAGTCAGGGCGGGTGCGCTGAGTCCTCCGCCTTTGCGGTTGATGCCTTTGTTATTCGACAGAACACCACCCTGCTCAACCACGCAATATACTTGACCTCCTGCTACTTTCGAGACCCCCAGAACAATGCGTCCATCATCCAGTATGAGCGTGGCGCCCGTTTCCACGTCATTTGGCAATTCCTTGTAATCCAGACCCACGCGTTCCTGATTACCGAGCTCACATTCCGCGTCGAGTATGAATTTGTCTCCTGTTCTGAGCAGGATACGGCCCTCTTCAAATTTCCCGATGCGAATCTTGGGTCCCTGTAAATCAGCCAGTACCCCCACCACGTGACCTGCCGCGCGGGCGAGAGAGCGTGTCGTTTCCGCTGCTTCGATGTGCTCTTCTCTGGTGCCATGAGAAAAATTGATGCGCACTACATCTACGCCCGCATTTATCATTCGCTCCAGCACCTTGGGATCTCTGGAGGCGGGGCCAAGAGTTGCCACGATTTTTGTTCTTCGAATCATGCTGAGTTTACGGGTTTAATGGACC
>CAYXQR010000094.1:0-14630 GCA_964466955.1 uncultured Nitrosospira sp. | reverse complement strand
TTCGGCTAAAATACCGCATTCCATCCACATAAGGAAGCGGCGGCAACAGCATGGACCTAACTGCGGAAATCGAAGAGAACGTCCGCCGGGCACTGGCGGAGGACATCGGGTCCGGCGATCTCACCGCCAGCCTCGTCCCGGAGGGAGCAGGCGCGGCAGCGACCGTCATCAGCCGCGAGGCCGCCATCCTCTGCGGCACGCGCTGGTTCGATGCGTGTTTCCGGCAACTGGAGCCGGGAACAATGATTCAATGGCACGCGCAGGATGGCGAAGCCGTCAGCGCGGGACAGACCCTGTGCGAACTGCGCGGCGATGCGCGCGCCCTGCTCACGGCCGAGCGCAGCGCCCTGAATTTCCTCCAGTTCCTCTCGGCGGTGGCGACGCGGACGCGGCGCTACGTCGAGGCGATGGCGGGAACCGGCGCGGCGATCGTGGATACGCGCAAGACGCTGCCGGGGCTGCGCCTCGCGCAGAAATATGCCGTCCGCTGCGGCGGCGGCATCAACCACCGCACCGGTCTGTACGATGGCATCCTCATCAAGGAAAACCACATCATGGCGGCCGGGGGCATCGCGCCGGTGCTGCGCGCGGCAAAAAACCTTGTTCCTGCCGGGGTATTCGTCCAGATAGAAGTGGAAACGCTGGATGACCTGCGCGCCGCCCTGGACGCGGGCGCGAAGCTTGTCCTGCTGGACAATTTCGACATCCGGCGGCTGTGCGAAGCGGTCGTGCTGAACGCGCGCCTGACCAACAAGGCCGCCGCGCTGGAAGCCTCCGGCGGCATCACCCTCGACAACGTCCGCGCCATCGCAAAGACCGGCGTGGACCGCATCTCCATCGGCAGCCTCACCAAGGATATTCGCGCGGTTGACCTGTCGATGCGGTTCGCCGGCCGGTAGCGGGGCTTGCAGGATGGCCACCCGGCGCCAAAAACATCGAGCAAAAGACCCCGAACCCCTGAAACAGGCTTGACCGAGGCAAGGCCTATACAGGTATCTACAGGTATCAGTGACAGAGGAGCAGGCTTCAGCCGGTAAGGCGGAAAGCCTTTATAGGCATTTATGGGAGACTGAAGCGAACCCGATTCCGCATCAGCTTTCTCAAAGCATGGACTTGCCCTGTTCAAGTATCTTCTCGCACGCCTTCTTCGCGGCTGCACCCTTCATGCCCGCCAGGCTCAAATCCACGTCGCCGGCCCCGCTCACGATCCCTTGCGAGCCTTTGATATAGTCCGGATTGCTTTGGACCGATCGATTCCCGCCAGGGGCAATCTTTCCTATCAGCTGATCCCTGACCGAGGAAGTGCTGCCGCCCTCCAGATAGTTGTTCTTCACGCAATAATCGATGATTCCCGCGGCATTGCCCGTGCTTCCGGATGTGATGGATGACAATGATTCCAGCGACGGGGCCGAATCGCCGAGACTGCTTTCGGTGAGGTCTTTCAACTGGTCGAAACCCTGGGCTGCAACGGCGCCGGAAAATACGGCGAATCCGATGCCGCAACTCAATAACAAGTGATGATGCCTGAAAATATTCACAGGATTCTCCTCCAGGTTGTTTGAACGGGTGTCCTTACAAATATAGCCTACGATTCATGGAAAATCCTGGTAAAACATGTTTGTAAGTCTAAGAAATCCCTTCGGTAATTCCCAAAAACTCCACTGAACGCGATGTCAGTTTATTGTTTGCTATCCCAAAAGGAATATGAACCATTGGAATGTCACCTGCAGGAGAGCGTAAATGGCTGCGCTGATCATCAAAAAACATGTGAGGCTTCAGGATTTCAAGAATTCGAGATTTTTCCATACCTCCTAAAAAGAATGATTCATCGGCAGAGACTTCCCAAGCTTTCAAAGTAGTGACAGCCCGCTCATGGGAAGGAGCATTTCGGGCGGTTACGATCGCAATCCGTACTATTTTCTTGTACGAGAGATCTTCACCGCACTGTTTTTCTTCTAATTTCTGCATGAATGATAGCTTTTTAAATAAATCTGCAAGTGGTCCTGGCTGGTGTGGAATGGATTGCCTTTTGGTTTCGTGTGCTTGAAATTCGATCAGATCATTATTTTTTTTATAAACAGATTCAGCTTCATCGTCCGCGATAACACCATCGAAGTCGAATGCCACGCGTAACTCAGCATCAAGCTCATCATCGTAAACTTTTGAAGGAAGGACTAACCCAGCTGGGTAATCTTTATCTATGGCTTCTCTAACATCATCTTCATTGGAGCTTAAGAATAAAGATGCATTGAACGCAGGCAGATATTCATGAGGCGAACGTCCGGTCATGAATGCTGCACGTGTCACATCAAGGCCGTAATGCTGAATTGATCGAAATACCCTTAATCCGGTTTCAGGCGAATTTCGCGAGAGTAAAACGACCTCTACCGGGGATTGTTTTGGAAATGCTTTGTTGATGCTCAGAAAGCGTCGAATAAATGGGAAAGCAACCCCCTTGGGGAATGGGCTATCGATATTCTTTTCTTGGTGAGCGCGGTAATCGTTAATGCCCTTGGTTTCATATATCTGATGGGACTCAGACAGATCAAACAGTGCACTTGATGCAATGCCGACTACAAGCTTCCTTTCAATAGGATACGCCATGGATCCAATTTAACGGTCATTTCTGCGGAACAATGGATCATCAATTTTTTCAGCGATTATCCCGTTGCTGCATGGTATGGACAATCTTGTTGACAGTAATCGTGTGGGCACGAGCCTCGACTTGGGACAGATCGAAATTCATCTGTAGCCTCATCCAGAAGGCAGGGGTGCTGCCCATGCACTTCGACAGCCTTATGGCCATTTCCGGAGATATACCAGCCTTTTCATTGATGAGGCTGGATAAGGTAGGACGCGACACGTTCAATGCCTTGGCCGCATCGGTCACGCTTAAATCCAGTTCATTGATTGCGCTTTTCACAATTCGGCCCGGATGAACGGAATTTTTCATGGCCATTTCTCAAACTCCTCTAATGGTAATCCTTTAAATCCACGTCCCACGCTGTACCGTTTTCAAAGCGGAAAATAATCCGCCAGTTTCCCGTGACGCGTACGCTCCAGAATCCTTTCAGGCTGCCAGTCAATGGATGAAGACGGTAGCCGGGAATATCGGCTTCCTCGACCATCTCGGCCGCCTCAAGAATCGCGAGAATTTCCTCAACTCGAGCAGCCATGTTTGCGCCAATGGCGCTGCGGTCGCCCTTCTCATGAAACCTTTGCAGGCCCTTGTGTCTGAAACTCCCAATCACGAGGTATTGTAGCCTGATGCCTTACAGTTTACAACAAGAGCATGTGGAGAGATACTCCGGGGAAGAGCGCAAGTCGAGCAGACGCGATAGCCGGGAAGAGTGTTCTTTCGAATGCCGCATGAGAGATGCACTCAGGGTGATGAATGTCAGGTCGGTTCCCTGAGCCGCAGGCGCGTGATATCCCGCAAACCGGTTGCGTCCTTCCCGGCAGACTCCGCGGGCGGACGCAACCGGCTTTACATCACCCCACGATATTATCCACCACGGGCAGGGTCACCGAGGGTGCCCCTTCTCCCGTATCCATGCTCAGCGTCCCCAAGGTCCAGTCGGGCAGGTGCACCAGCGGAACGGCGAATTGGGAAGGCTGCTCGCCTTCGGCTGCGCTCAGCCCGAACAGGAACAGGCGCCGGGGCAGCCAGGCGTCGCGTCCCTGTATGCTCAGGCTGATCGAATCGGCGTTGAGTTCGGCACGGGTGAAAGGCGACACCACCGGAGCAAAGTAGAAGTTGGCCTGCGCCCTTTCCAGGTCATCCTGCGAGGTGTCGAGAAACACGTGATCCACCACCACGCGGCCGGCCACGGTCGTAATCTGAAGCCGGATGCGGTCGTCGGTGCCCGCGTCGTCCACGTCGGCCGTGGTCATGAGCAGAACCAGCCGCCGGATGGACGTGTTCGCATCGCCCAACTGGATGCGCGAAGGCGCGAAGGAGAGCTTGCCCTCGCCCGCATCGGTGCTGAGGCGCACATCCACCAGCTGTCCGGCGATGCCGAACTGTCCCTGCATGTTCGTATTGAGGACGAGGGGAACGATCAGCCCGTCCTTCTGCTCGCCCCAGATGAAAACACTTTTCGGGCGCCACATGTCCGCGCCGCGTATGCCGATGCGGATGGACGAGGCATTCAGATCCTGCGGATCGACCGTGGCGCCGACGAAAGCCTGCGGCTCGAAATCATCCTCCGTGATTTCATACAGGTTGGCCTTGCCCTGCTCCTGGTCCTCCTGCGCCGTATCCCTAAAGGTGCGGTGCAGCACGTCTAACCGTCCTCCCTGCGCGTTGAAGATCAGCACGATGGGGCTGTCCGTGCCCGAGTCGTCCGAATCGTTGGTCACCATTCCGAACCATACCCTGCTGAGATCCGCCATGACCTTTCTCCTCTTGCCAAACCGATCGCGTTGCCAGAATTTCAATGTAGAGGAAAAGCCGGGAAAATCAAATTGGCGGCATACGCGTCAGTGACGGGAATGGATCAGGAACGCCGGAAACACCGCGTGCGCGACTAACCCGGATAAATCGGACCAAAGCTCGCCAGCGCGCTGTCCCAGCTCGGCTTCAAATCCCGTACTTACCTGCAGGTTTTTTCTTCCCGAATTTTTTTCCTGATTTCCCGGGATGAGGGAGCCGGGTCTGTTACGAATGTTCCGACAGGCGCAGTTGCGCAAGCGTGGAGGGATCGGATTTTCCGCCGAAATATTTGCGCAGGCATTCCTTGAAAATCGCATTATCGGAGGCGACTTCCGCGAACAGGGTCATGGAGGAGCGGAATTTGATGCAATCGGGATAGTCGAAGATGTCCTCGATCGAGCGCTTGGGGATGTCGGCGACGAGGCGGCTGCATACCCGCAATCTTGGGCCCAGGACAGGATGGTTCAGGTACGCGATGGCTTCGTCGCGTGACGAGATCGCATAGGTGACCGCCATCGGGCTATGGCCCAGGCCGACGATCTGCGGAAAGACAAACCACATCCAGTGGGTTCGCTTCCTGCCTTCCACCAGCTCCCGCAGCACCTCGTCGAAAACAGGCTGCTGCGCATCCACGAAGCGTTGCAGGTCATACGGATCGTTCATAACCACCTCCAGGCCAGGGCACGGAACCGCGGTGCACGATTTCACTGTTGCTTGCCGATTATTCCACAAAAAACAACAATGTCACATATTCTGACACAGTCATGAAAAGGAAACAGGAACATTTAATTTCTCATCCGGGCGCGGAAGAAAAGTTATTGATCCGTGCCTGTTTCCTCCCTGCGTTCATGGTTTATAATCCTGCCTTCTCTCGCAGTCGATCCAGTGCGAAGCAAAATGAGGCAGGCGCAGCGCCTCTTGCTGCCGCAACGAATCCGGGCCGGCGAATCCCGCACCAACCAGACCGGCCGGAACATCCGCAAGACCTTCAAGGAGACCGGATGTACCCGATACGAACATTTTCCGGGCGCCGACCAGCTGCCGGCAGGCCCTTACGCCTGATTTTCCCATGACCTGGTCAGACTATCTTCCCGAATGGCCGCTGGAGGTCAGCCCGGCGCTGTGGCTGGCGCTTACGCTGGTCATCGCCGTGCTGGTCGGCGAGGTGCTGGTGCGCCAGTTGAGATTGCCGCGCATCGTAGGCTATATCGGCATCGGCGTGCTGCTCGGCCCGGGCGGGCTCGGCCTGATCCCGGAGCTTCCCGAAGCGGAATGGCGGCTGGTGGTGGATCTCGCGCTGGGTATCCTCCTGTTCGAGCTGGGCAGCAAGGTCAACCTGCGCTGGCTGAGAGCCAATCCCTGGATTGCCGCCACCAGCCTCCTGGAATCCGCCGCCACCTTTATTGTGGTTTTCTGGTTACTGACATTGTTCGGCGTGACCGGAGTCGCGGCAGCGGTCGTGGCAACCATCGCCATCGCCACATCCCCGGCCATCGTGGTGCGCACCGTGACGGAATCCCGCGCCCAGGGGCAGGTGACCGACCGGCTGCTCCTCATGACCGCGCTCAACTGCATCTACGCTGTCATTTTCCACAAGCTGGCCATGTCCGTCCTGCACGGTCACGCGGGAACGGGCATTATTCACACGCTGGCCGCTCCAGTCTACCTGCTGGGCGGTTCCGCGCTGCTGGCATGGCTGTTCGGCTTCACCTTCGAACGCATCCATCACTACCTGGGGCGGCACGAAGAAACTTTCTCCTTCGTGCTGTTCGGCATGATCGCCTTTGCAACGATCATGGCATCCACCCTTAAGCTCAGCCCCATCCTGGTGCTGCTTGCAGCCGGGCTGATCACGCGCTACCAGCGCAGGCGCACCCGCACTTTTCCGCCGCACTTCGGCTCCGCGGGCGCCGTACTGGTCGTGCTGATGTTCATCGCCAACGGCCTCGCGGGCGACCTCAGCGGCTTGCGGGACTATCTGCTGCTGGTTCTGCTGCTCATCGTGGGCCGCTCGGTCGCGAAGCTCGCATCCGTTCTGGCGCTCGCCCACCACAGCGGCCTCGGCCTGCGGCAGGGCGTGGCGCTGGGGATCGCGCTGGCGCCGATGTCCAGCGTGTCCCTCCTGCTCACGCTGGACACCAGCCTGGATTTTCCCGCTTTCGCCTACAGCCTCGGACTGGTGCTGATGAGCTGCATCGTGATACTTGAACTTGCCGGCCCCATCCTGGTGCAGGCGGCGCTGCGGAATGCCGGCGAGACCCCGGATACGAAAACATGAGCCTGATGCCTTTTGCAGCTTCCCGGCCCCTGAGCATCGGGGTCGAACTCGAGTTGCAGCTGCTCAGCCGCAACGACTACAACCTGGCTTCTTCCGCCCCGGACATCCTGCGGCGCGTGGCCAAAAATCCCCATCCCGGCGAAATCAAGCCAGAAATGACGCGCAGCATGATCGAGATCAACACCTCGGTGCAGCAGGATTATTCCGGTCTGGTGAAAGAGCTGCGCGCGTTGCGCAAAGTGGTTTCCAGCGCGGGGCATTTCCTCAATGTCGCGATCGCGGGCGGGGGCACCCATGCGTTCCAGCACTGGAGCGACCAGAAGATTTTCGATGCCCCCCGCTTTCATTACCTGTCGGAGTTGTACGGCTATCTCGCCAAGCAGTTCACCGTGTTCGGCCAACATGTCCATATCGGCTGCCCCGGCCCGGATGAAGCGCTCCATCTGATGCACATGCTGTCGCGTTACATTCCGCATTTCATCGCGCTTTCGGCCAGCTCCCCCTTCGTGCAGGGGCACGATACCGGCTTCGCTTCCGCACGCCTCAACTCGGTATACTCCTTTCCGCTGAGCGGACGGGCGCCGTTCCTGGTGCGCTGGAGCGACTTCGAGCATTTCTTCGGCAAAATGACGGCTACCGGCGTGGTCGAGTCGATGAAGGATTTCTACTGGGACATCCGGCCCAAGCCCGAATTCGGCACGATCGAAGTGCGCGTATGCGACACCCCGCTGACGGTCGAAATAGCGGCCGCCATCGCCTGCTACATCCAGACGGTGTCCCGCTACATCATGGTGGAGCAGCGCACTCCGCCCGAAGAGGACGATTACCTGGTCTACACCTTCAACCGGTTCCAGGCCTGCCGCTTCGGGCTCGATGGTGTGTTCATCGACCCCTGCACGCACGAGCGGCGCACCATCCGGGAAGACATCACCGCCATGCTGGACCGCATCTCCGACCACGCGCGCGAACTGGGAGCGCTGGATGCGATGGAGCGCGTCCGCGAAATCGTCATCGCGGGCAATGGAGCCAGCTGGCTGCGCAGGGCTTACGTACGGGAGCACAACCTCGCCGACGTCATGCACCTGCAGGCCGGCCTGTGGATGGGCAGCTGAAGAGCCGCCCCATTCATTCGCGCCACGTCATTCGCGCCACGCGCGCGCACCCCTGCCATTCCGCACCGCACGCCGCCCCTGACCCCGTCCGCTCGCGCCCGCAAGAACCATGGGGAGTTATGTGGAGTTTTTGGCCGGCGCTGACGTATAATGATTTACCCATACCCGACCGTAAACGAACAAGGGAGCTTTGCTGGACGGCAGGAGGAGAAGCATAGGAAGACGCATCGTTATTTCATTTGTTTCATATGTGCCCGAGACCACAGTGGGATTTCTATAATCCGGCTATGCTCGGATTGATCGCCATGCTCTCCGCTCAGATTTCAGATGTCGCGCCCGTTACGTATCGGACTGTCACCCCGCATTCTTCACCAGCCCCCCGCGGAACTGGGCTTCCGCAATAAAACCCTGCAATACCTCGAACAGACCGTCGCGCACTGGATCATGCGGCGCCGGGCGCTGGCCTTCATGCTGCCAGCCATTGAAAGCGGGGGTGTCGACCGCTCCAGTGTGCGCATCAGCGACTATGTCAAGGAAATCGATGGCCTCGTCCTGCAGGGCGGCGCCGATGTCAGCCCGGTTTCCTACGGCGAGACGCCCGCGCGGCCGGAATGGTCGGGCGACCGCGTGCGCGACCTGTACGAAATGGAGCTTTTCTGGGAATGCGTGGTGCAGGGGAAGCCGGTGCTGGGTATCTGTCGCGGCCTTCAGCTCATCAATGTCGCCCTCGGTGGCAGCCTCTACCAGGATATCGTCACCGATCGCCCCGAATGCATCTCCCATGTGGACGCCGTGCTGTACGACCAGCACCGGCATGCGGTCATGATTGAGGAAAATTCCCGCCTGGCCGGACTTTATGGCAACAGTCGCCAGCATGTGGTCAACAGCATTCATCACCAGGCCATCAAGCAGCTGGGGCGGGATTCCGAGGTCGAAGCGGTTTCGGAATGCGACGGCATCATCGAAGCCATACGCATGCGCGGCGAATCCTACGTCACTGGATTCCAGTGGCATCCGGAGTTTCATGGGGGCGTTGCCGGGCTGCTCGACTCCGGGCCCATACTGGATGACTTCCTGAACGCGGCCAAACGGCAACGGGAGTGATGCGGTTCCGACTTCTTCCGGTAGCGATCAGCCAGGCGGCGGGCGGAGCCCGCCTGTGGTCTACGGCCTACGGTCAGCCGGCCCGGGCCGCGGGCTGCGGCTCTTCCGCCTGCCGGGCAATGAACGCTTTCACTGCATCCGCGTCCGCATTCATCACCACGTAGCGCTGCGGCAGGCTTTCGATGTTCTCATATCCCGCTGGCCGCGCCGGCTCATGCCCGATGGCTTCGACGATGCTGGCGGAAAACTTGACCGGCAGCGCGGTTTCCAGGCAGATCAGCGGAATGCCGGGTTCACGATACTCCAGGCCCACCTTGAGGCCGTCCGCGGTATGCGGGTCCACCACCACGCCATACCGCTCATGCACGCGGCGGATGGTCGCGATGCGGCTCGCATGGTTGCCGGTGCCCGACACCAGACCGAAATCCTTCACCTTGTCCCACAGGGGCGTACCTGCGAGATCGAACGCGCCGCCCTCGTCCACCGCACTCCAAAGCTCCTTCACCCTGGCCGCATCCCGTCCCGCGAGATCGAAAACGAAACGCTCGAAGTTGGATGCCTTGGAAATGTCCATCGAAGGGCTGCTGGTCTGGACGGTTTCCGTCGTGGCGCGCGGACGATAGCGCCCCGTCCGGAAAAATTCGTCCAGCACATCGTTTTCATTGGTGGCGAGAATCAGCTTCCTGATGGGCAATCCCATCATGCGGGCCACGTGCCCCGCGCAGATATTGCCGAAATTTCCCGAGGGGACGGCAAATGAAACCTGCTCGTCGCAGGAGCGGGTCGCGGCGAAATAGCCCCTGAAGTAGTAGACGGTCTGCGCGGCGATGCGCGCCCAGTTGATGGAATTGACCGTGCCGATGCGGTAGCGCTGCTTGAAGGCGGGATCGTTGCTCGCTGCCTTGACGATGTCCTGGCAGTCGTCGAACACCCCGCGGATGGCGATGTTGAAAATGTTCGGATCGTGCAGGGAAAACATCTGCGCGGCCTGGAAAGGACTCATCTTGCCCTGTGGAGACAGCATGAACACGCGGATGCCGCGCTTGCCGCGCATCGCATATTCCGCGCTCGGCCCGGTATCGCCCGAAGTGGCGCCGAGAATGTTGAGACACTCTCCGGTTTGCGCCAGCGCATGTTCGAACAGGTTGCCAAGCAACTGCAGCGCAATGTCCTTGAACGCCAGCGTGGGTCCGTTCGACAGGCCGAGGATATGCAGCCCCGGCTCCAGCGTTTTGAGCGGGGTGATGTCCGCGCTCCGGAATGCTTCCGCCGTGTAAGTGCGCGCGATGATCCCCTGCAGATCGGCAGCAGGAATATCGTCGGCGAAGCGCGAAAGAAGCGCGAAGGCGAGCTCCGGATAGCTCAGGCCGCGCCAGCTTTCCAGCTCGGCGCGCTCCAGCGCCGGATAGCTTTCGGGCATGGCGAGCCCGCCATCGGAGGCGAGTCCGTCCAGCAGGATGCTGGAAAAGCTTCTGGGCGGCATGCCGCCGCGGGTGGAAATATATCTCATGGGTATTATCCTGGAATGTCGGCGGCCTGCGCCTGCCGGAATCTGCCTGCTACTTGCCGCTGAGGTGTTCCAGCCGGATGCGCGTCACCCTGCCCGTGGTCTGCGGCAGCTTGCGGATCTTCGCGATGGCGGCGTTGACGTTCCTTTCCCTGGCCGAATGAGTGAGCATGATGATGTCCACCTCGGCTTCTCCTTCGCTCGGCTCCTTCTGCATCATGGCTTCGATGGAAATGCCCAGGTCGGCGAGTATGCGGGTGATATCCGCCAGCACGCCGGGCTTGTCCAAGGCACGCAGCCGCAGGTAGCAGGAGGTTTCCACCTCATCCATGGGCAGGACGGGCGTATCCCACAGCAAGCCGGGCTGGAAAGCAAGATGGGGAACCCGGTGGCGCGGGTCGGCCGTATGCATGCGGGTGACGTCCACCAGGTCGGCCACCACCGAACTGCCGGTGGGCTCCGCCCCCGCGCCCGCTCCATAGTAAAGGGTGGCGCCCACGGCATCGCCCTTCACCACCACCGCGTTCATGACGCCTTCCACGTTGGCGATCAGCCGCCGCGCGGAGATGAGCGTGGGATGCACGCGCAGTTCGATCCCGGCGGGCGTGCGCTTGGCAATGCCCAGCAACTTGATGCGATAGCCCAGTTCCTCCGCGTAGCGGATATCCTCGCGCGTCAGCTTCGTGATGCCTTCGGTATACACCTTGTCGAACTGCATGGGGATGCCGAAGGCGATGGAGGCCATGATGGTGAGCTTGTGTGCCGCATCGATCCCCTCGATGTCGAAAGTGGGGTCCGCTTCAGCATACCCCAGCTTCTGCGCCTGCTTCAGCACGGTCTCGAAGGTCAGCCCCTTGTCCCGCATCTCCGACAGGATGTAGTTGCTGGTGCCGTTGATGATCCCCGCGATCCATTCGATGCGGTTGGCCGTCAGTCCTTCGCGCAGGGCCTTGATGATGGGTATTCCTCCAGCCACCGCCGCTTCGAACGCGACCATCACGCCCTGCTTCTGCGCTGCGGCGAAAATCTCCGTGCCGTGCGAAGCCAGCAGCGCCTTGTTGGCGGTGATGACGTGCTTGCCGTTCCCGATGGCCTTCAGTATCAGCTCCTTCGCCACGGTGCTGCCGCCGATCAGCTCGACCACGATATCGATTTCCGGGTCTTCCACCACAGCCCCGGCATCACCCGTAACGGTGACATCGTCGCCCGCCAGCGCCCTTGCCTTCTCCAGGTCCCGGTCTGCGATCGTGCGGATGACGATGCCGCGCCCCGCGCGGCGGGCGATTTCCTCCTGGTTGCGCCTGAGCACCGCGAACGTGCCGCCACCGACCGTGCCCACTCCCAGCAAACCCACATTGATTGGTTTCATATCTTCCGTAATCACGAATTGTTCGGATACCGCGGCTGTTTCATCCGAAACGCCGGCATCCTTCATCGGTTCCGCCATATTGTCCATTCCGGGTTCGTTCAGGATTTGTGCCGCTTGCGATACCGTTCGAGGAAATTCGCAATGCGGCCGATCGCCTCTGTTAGATCGTCGCTGTTGGGCAGGAATACCACGCGGAAGTGATCCGGCTGCGGCCAGTTGAAGCCGCTGCCCTGCACCAGGAGCACTTTCTCTTCCAGCAGCAGGTCCAGCACCAGCTGCTCGTCATCCTCGACCGGGTACATGGCCGGATCCAGACGAGGGAACAGGTACATCGCCGCCTGCGGCTTGTAGCAGGTCACGCCGGGAATCTCCGTCAGCATCCTCCAGGCGAGGTCGCGCTGGCGCATGAGGCGCCCTGTCGGCATCACCAGGTCCTTGATGCTCTGGTATCCCCCCAGCGCGGTCTGGATGCCGAATTGCGAGGGAACGTTCGCGCACAGGCGCATCGAGGCCAGCATGGTCAGTCCCGCGATATAGTCGCGCGCGTACTGTTTCGTGCCCGACACGACCGCCCAGCCGGACCGGAACCCCGCCGCGCGGTAGTTCTTTGAAAGGCCGTTGAGGGTGACGAACAGCACGTCGTCCGCCAGCGAGGCGATCGAGGTATGCGTCGCGTCCTCGTACAGCACCTTGTCGTATATCTCGTCCGCATAGACGATGAGCTGGTTCTGGCGCGCGATCTCGATGATCTCCAGCAGCACTTCGGCCGGGTAGAGCGCGCCGGTGGGATTGTTGGGGTTGATGACGACGATGGCGCGGGTATTGGGCGTGACCTTGGCGCGGATATCGGCCGGATCGGGCAGCCAGCCGGACTGCTCGTCGCATACATAATGGCGCGCCGTGCCGCCGGCCAGCACCACCGCCGCCGTCCACAGCGGATAGTCCGGCGCGGGCACGAGCACCTCGTCGCCCGTGTTGAGCAATGCCTGCATCGCCATCACGATCAGCTCGGAAACACCGTTGCCGACGTAGATGTCCTCCAGCCGCACGTCGCGGATGCGCTTCTCCTGCGTGTAGTGCATGATCGCCTTGCGCGCCGCAAACAGCCCCTTGGAATCGCAGTAGCCTGATGCCGCGGCAAGATTGCGGATCACGTCCTGCAGGATTTCCTCGGGCGCATCGAAGCCGAACGAAGCAGGGTTGCCGATGTTGAGCTTGATGATATGGTGGCCTTCCTCCTCCATCTCCCTGGCACGGTCGAGCACCGGCCCGCGAATGTCATAACACACGTTCGCCAGCTTGCTGGACTTGAGGATGGGTTGCATGTCGATGGAATTAAGCGGAGGTGAAAGGGTTGCCCGAAGTGCCGGAAACAGGCGTAAGGAACGTCAGGATGATCGGCTGGCCGGCACGGCGGATATCCCGGCGGATATGCTCGTCCCCGGCGCGGGCCAGGAAGCGCGAGCAACGGAACGGCGCAAAACCCGCAAAACCTTTAGACACAAGACCTTTATCGCAGCGCAAAAAAGATGTAATGTTACCCGACCTGTCAATCTGCCGCAAATGGAGGCCCGCATGAAACTGCATCTTAGCGGTTCCATCGAGCACAACATGTTCACCGGTTACGGAACCGGGTATGTCGCCGTCAACCAGACGCGCTACGAGCAGAGCGTGATCGTCCTGCCCGACCGCATCATCGAGCGCTGGGAAGCGAAAACGTTCGAGCGGCTCACGGCCGATCACTTTCAGTTCCTGCTTTCGCTCCAGCCCGAGATGGTGCTGTTCGGCACCGGCCCGACCCTGCGCTTTCCCCATCCCGGCCTCACCCGCAGCCTGATCGAGGCCGGCATCGGAATCGAAGTGATGGATACGGGAGCAGCCTGCCGCACCTACAACATCCTGTCGGCGGAAGAACGGCGGGTAGCGGCGGCGCTGCTGGTTTAGGGGAGAACCTGAAAAAATCCGGACCTCCCGGAAATTCCGCAGCCATCCATGAAGACCGTCGAGTCGATCAGACTGCAAGGTCGGCCTTCCAGGCCGGGAACTTTTCTCTGCGCCGCGATCCTTGCCTTTGCAATTCCGGCCATCCTGAGCTGCACGGGCTGCGTTCACACCCGCCCCTTTGCGGATGCGAAGGGAAATGTCCTGCCAGGCAGCATCGCCCGAATGGAAGTGACGAGCATCGGCGGCATGGAGCAAAGCCTCTGGTTTCGCGGGGAGGATCGCGGCAATCCCGCGCTGATCCTGCTGCATGGCGGCCCCGGCATCAGTGAATCCGCTCTCTTCCGCCACTACAATGCCGATCTCGAACGGCACTTTCTCATGGTGTACTGGGAGCAGCGCGGCACTGGCCGCTCATATCATGCCGGCATTCCGCCCGGGTCCATGACCATCGCGCAGTTCCTGCGCGACCTCGACGAAGTGGTGGATCTGGTCAGGCGCCGCTTCCATAAGGAGAAGGTCATCCTGCTCGGCCATTCCTGGGGTACGATTCTGGGTACGATCTATGCCTTCCGCCATCCCGGAAAAGTAATGGCTTACATCGGGGTGGCGCAAATCGCCGACGTGCCGGAGGGCCATCGCCTCTCGCAGGAATTTGCTCTGGGCGAAGCGGAAAAAAGAAGTAATGCCCGGGCCGTGACCGCCTTGAAGAATATCGGCCCAAGGCCGGGGTCGGTGGACCAGATGCTCGAACTCGGCGCGTGGGTGGAACGCTTTGGCGGCACGTTTCGTCACGGGCTGTCCACCGGCAGCCTGATCCTGGCCGCACTGGAAACGGACGAGGCCAATCTCGTCGATCTGATCAGGTTCGGGCAGGGCAACCG
>CAYXQR010000093.1:0-10017 GCA_964466955.1 uncultured Nitrosospira sp. | reverse complement strand
GTTCTTGATCATGTCGCCCATTTTGTCCACCGAGGTGGGTTCGCCTACAATGCAGTAGTCGATCAGTTCATTACGTGTCCGGAGCGCCTCTACCACCCGGACGGTGCCATCCACGGCTACCCCTTCTTCGTCGGAAGTGATGAGCAATGCGATGGAGCCGCCATGATCAGGGTTCCGGGCGACAAAGGCCTCGATGGCGGTGACGAACGCAGCAACCGATCCTTTCATGTCGGCTGCACCGCGGCCATAAAGCCTGCCGTTGCGGATCACGGGTTCAAATGGGTTGCTGTCCCATTGCTCCAGCGGTCCGGTGGGAACGACATCCGTGTGGCCGGCAAAGCACAGCAGGGGCGCGCCGGTTCCACGGCGGGCCCACAGGTTGTCCACCTTGCCGCAGCGGAATTTTTCGATCCTGAAACCGACTTTTTCCAATCTGCCGATCAGGATTTCCTGGCAGCCGGCATCATCGGGAGTGAGAGAGCGGCAGGCAATCAGTTCCTGGGCGAGCAAGATGGTTTCTTTTGTCATATTTTGTTCCTGGGGGAAAATGAATTCCGAATGATTACAGCTTCAGTTTCAGCTTGCCTGACGAGGCACATGCGAAGGGCGCAGATTGAAAGTCATACCCGTGGAGCGGATATTCGATGGCATGTTTGCCGCATGATCAGGACCGGGTTCCGGGCCAAGCCCCGAATGACGTCATTCACGATGGCTTGTTTGTCTGGCCGACAGTAGGGGCGGGATGGAGCGCTGCTGCCGAAATCAATGAAACCGCATCCGGCTAGATTCCGCGCAGCAGCTCATTGATGCCGGTTTTCGCGCGTGTTTTCGCATCCACCTGCTTGACGATGACCGCACAGTAAAGGCTGTACTTTCCATCGGCGGAAGGCAGGCTGCCAGACACCACCACAGAGCCCGGCGGGACGCGTCCGTAGCTTACCTCGCCGGTCTCCCGGTTATAAATCTTCGTGCTCTGGCCGATATATACGCCCATCGAGATCACGGAGTTTTCACCGACGATCACGCCTTCGACGATTTCCGAGCGCGCGCCGATGAAGCAGTTATCCTCGATGATGGTCGGATTGGCCTGTACCGGTTCCAGTACGCCACCGATGCCCACGCCTCCGGAAAGATGCACGTTTTTGCCGACCTGCGCACAGGATCCCACGGTGGCCCAGGTGTCGACCATCGTGCCTTCATCGACATATGCGCCGATATTGACGTACGAGGGCATCAGGACAACATTGCCGGCAATGAACGCCCCCTTGCGCACGGCAGCGGGAGGAACGACGCGGAAACCGCCATTGCGGAAATCCTTGGAACTGTAATCCGCGAACTTGGAGGGAACCTTGTCGAAGTAGTTGGAGAACCCCCCTTTGATAAAGCTGTTGTCTTCTATGCGAAAGGAAAGCAGAACGGCTTTTTTGATCCACTGATTGGTCCTCCATTCGCCGTCCTTTTTTTCAGCCACGCGGAGCTTGCCGTTATCGAGCATCTCCAGGACCTGGGTGATGGATTCCTTGAGCCTGGCCTCGACGTTGCGCGGAGTGATGTCCGCCCGTCGCTCGAATGCTTCTTCAATGGTATGCTGGAGCTGGTTCATGCTTGTCCTTGTCACTATTGCTGATTGGCTGCCATGCTGATGTCCTGCGGCGGGAGCGAGGACACCAGCATTTTCATTCGTTCTATTGCCGCTACACATTCCGCCAGGGGCGCAACAAGCGCGATGCGGACGAAATTTTCGCCCGGATTCATTCCATTCGCATGGCGCGCAAGATAGCTTCCCGGCAAAACGGTTACATTATAATCCTGATAGAGTCGGCGCGTGAACTCCACATCATTCATCGGTGTGGCGATCCACAGATAAAAGGCTGCATCGGGAATGGATATGTCCAGGGACCCGCGCAGCAGATCGGCTGCCGCGGCAAATTTCTGGCGGTAGAGGCGGCGATTTTCAATGACATGGTCCTCGTCCTCCCATGCGGCCTCGCTCGCGGCCTGAACCGCCGGGTTCATGGCGCTGCCGTGGTAAGTGCGGTAGAGCAGGAACTGCTTGAGTATCGCAGCGTCTCCGGCGACGAACCCCGAGCGCATGCCCGGCACATTGGACCGTTTCGACAGGCTGCTGAACACGACCAGACGCGGAAAGCCGTTGCGGCCAAGGCGATGGGCGGCTTCAAGCGCCCCCAGAGGGGGAGAGTTCTCCTCGGAATAGATTTCGGCATAGCACTCGTCGGCGGCAATGACAAATCCATGGCGATCGGAAAGGTCGAACAGCTTTGTCCACTCATCCATCGACATGACCCTGCCCGTGGGGTTGCCTGGCGAACAGACGTACACGAGCTGCGTTCTTGACCAGGCTTCATCCGGAAGCTGGGCATAATCGAGCGCAAACCCGTTTTCCGGCAGGGTGTTCAGAAAGCGAGGCGTGGCCCCTGCCAGCAGCGCCGCGCCTTCATAGATCTGATAGAACGGGTTGGGGCATATGACAAACGGGTCCGAGGAGGAGACATTGATCACTGCCTGGGCAAATGAGAACAATGCTTCGCGGCTGCCGTTGACGGGAAGGATTTGGGTGTCCGGGTCTATGGCAGGCAGACGATAGCGCCGCGACAGCCAGCGCCCGATGCTGGCGCGCAATGATGGCGCGCCAGCGGTAGTCGGATAGAATGCCATCCTGTCCAGACTGTCCGACATGACCTGGCGGATGAAATCCGGCGTAGCGTGCTTGGGTTCGCCGATATGCAGATGAATGGGGGAAAATGCCGGATCCGGCTCAACGCCTTCGAACAGCTTGCCGAGTTTCTGGAAAGGATAGGGCTGCAACCGCTTCAGATTGGAGTTCAATTCGAGATACCTTCATACGGGTCAATTCGGAGCATCCGCTTCCAGCCGGTCGCGGAAGGCCGCTTCTCCCGAACTGTCGTGCTATGGTGTTCGCAGACCATCCGCCCCTCTTCCGGGGATAAATCGAGTCCGCGCGCCAATGTGCCGCTTGTGCCTGGCACGCCGGCACCGATGGAAGGGAGGGCGAAGGAGAGCAAACGCCTGCTTCTCCTCCTGGCGGTTTTTGGTCCAAGCAGGATTATATAGGGGCGATGTCTTGCCAACCAAGCAAAATAAGGGGCAGCAGCAGAGCATTTTGCCGGTGACGGCGCTGCTTGCGGGCGCTTCCATCTGGGGCCTGCTATGGTATCCCTTCCGGTATCTGGACCATGCCGGGGTAAGCGGCCCCGCCGCCACGTGGATTACGTATGCCATTGCCGTGCTCGCGGGAGTCGTCCTGCTCAGGAAGCATTTGCGGCTTTCGCGTGTTCTGGTTGAGCCGCAACTGCTGATCGGGATCGGAGTGTTCGCCGGATGGACCAATCTTGCTTATGTGCTCGGTGTAATCCACGGTGAAATCATGCGCGTCATGCTTCTGTTTTACCTGGCGCCGCTGTGGACGATTCTGTTCTCGCGTTTCCTGCTTAGCGAGGTGCTGACCATGCACGGTTACCTCGTTATCGCTTTCTCGTTCGGGGGCGCCATCGCCATGCTGTGGCAGCCCGAAAATGGATTTTCGCTTCCCGCAAGCTACAGCGACTGGATGGGGTTATCGGCAGGTTTCATGTTTGCGCTTACGAATGTATTGAGTCGCAAGGATCAGTATCACGATGTACAGCTGAAATCGATGGCGGTGTGGATTGGCGGAGCCTCGGTTGCGTTCGCCTACAGTTTCTGTTTTTCGGATAGACTGGCTCCGGACGATATTCCCATGGACATTTGGCTGGTGCTGCTGGGAGTCGGGCTGGTCGTGTTCGCCTTGAGTCTGATCATGCAGTACGGTATCACCCATACACCTGCCAATCGGGCCATCGTCATCATGCTGTTCGAGCTTGTCGCAGCCGCGATCGGAGCGTATTTTCTTGCGGGTGAAGCGATGACCCTCCAGGAATGGTTCGGCGGCGCCATGATCGTATCGGCCAGCCTGTTTTCGGCAAAGATGAATCGGGGGGCGACATGACCGTTGCGATCTGAACATGGAGGCAATGAGGAAACGGGGTGCAACAGGGCATGATGCAGGATGGCACCTTGCCTTCCGGTTTTCCGGGCAATCAGGGCAATCAGCGGCAAATAAGGACAATTCAATATGACCCATCACGTTGTTTTTCTCGAACGCGATTCACTGAAGATAAGCGTGCGCAAGGCGGTATTCCCGCATACCTACGAGGAGCACGCGAGGACAGACTCTGATCAGGTGGTGGCGCATCTGAAAGATGCCACCATCGCCATCATCAACAAGGCGGGATTGAGCGCGGAAACGCTTGCGCAATTGCCCCGGCTGAAAATGGTCGCCATCGCGGCGACAGGATATGACGCTATCGATATCGCCGCCTGCCGCGCACGCGGGGTTGCGGTGGCGAACATCCGTAATTATGCAGTTCATACGGTGCCGGAGCATGTGTTCGCGATGGCGCTTGCGCTGCGCCGCAACCTGATGGCATACCATGAGGAAATCGGGCGGGAGGCATGGCAAAAATCCGAGCAGTTCTGTCTGTTCACTCACCCAATCAACGAGCTATACGGGTCCACCATGGGCATCGTGGGGAAAGGCGTGATCGGACAGGGAACCGCTGCGATTGCTCGCGGGTTCGGCATGCGCGTGCTGTTCGCCTATCATCCCTCTCCAAAAAAGAAGGATGTGACGCTTGTTCCCTTTGATGAGGCGCTTGCCGAATCCGATATTCTTTCGCTTCACTGTCCGCTGACTTCCGCCACGCGCAATATGATCGGAATCGAAGAGTTGCGCAGGATGAAGCGCAGCGCCTTGCTGATCAATACGGCGCGAGGGGGGCTGGTCGACGAGCATGCGCTTATTCAGGCACTCGATGAGGGCCTCATCGCCGGGGCGGGATTCGATGTGCTCACTTCGGAGCCCCCGCGGGATGACAATCCGCTCATCAGCCTGCGCCGCCCCGACTTCATTTTAACGCCCCATGTAGCCTGGGCCTCGTCCGAGGCAATGCGTTTTCTTGCCGATCAACTGATCGACAACATTGAAGCCTGGGTGGCGGGCCGTCCGCAGAATCTGGTTGCATGAAAACCTGATCGGGGTTTCGGTCCGGATGTCTCTTCCGATTTTGCGCACAGGCAGGCCATTTACAGGCCAAGGCGAGCGTTCCAGAGCAGACGATTGACAATTCAAATGTCCTTCGATAGGCTTTTCAGGTTTGGTTGCATCAACGTGGCCCGCCCCATGCAGGTGGATGCGCCAACGCAACTCCGGGTATCCCGGTATGCATTTCAATTATTATTCGCTATATATCAACAACCACAGTAACCACAGGAGAGAGACATGGAACTGAAGGGATCGAAAACTGAACAGAACTTGAAGGCCGCCTTCGCGGGCGAATCTCAAGCCAACCGGCGTTATCTCTACTTTGCAGCAAAAGCGGCCGTCGAAGGCCAGGATGATGTCGCTGACATATTCCGTACCACCGCGGAAGGAGAAACCGGACATGCCCACGGGCACCTGGAATACCTGGAAACCTGCGGTGATCCGGCGACGGGGATGCCATTCGGGTCGTCCCGCGCCAATCTGGAAACAGCCATTGCGGGCGAGACGCATGAATACACGGATATGTATCCAGGCATGGCGAAGGCCGCGCGTGAGGAAGGGTTCGACGAAATCGCCGACTGGTTCGAAACCCTGGGCAAGGCCGAGCGTTCCCACGCGAATCGCTTTCAGAAAGTTCTGGATAACCTGGCCGATTAAGTCATCGCACCGAAAAGAATGGGCCTGGGTTCGGGAGGATTTTCCGGCCAGGTCTGTTCGCCATGAGGTCTTTCGTCAATCTGGATCCCGTTTTCATTTGTCATGACTAGCCGAGAAGGTAGCCTGGAGGCTCCCAAGCGTCATCCGATCGATTGGGAGAATCCGGATTTTTATGACGAGACGAGCCTGTACAGCGAGCTGGGGCGCGTCTTCGATATCTGTCACGGCTGCCGTCGCTGCGTGAACCTGTGCACCGCGTTTCCGCGGCTGTTCGATCTCATCGATGAAAGCGCCACCGGGGAACTCGACGCAGTCGAGAAAGAAAATTACTGGGAAGTCGTGGATCGCTGCTATCTCTGCGACATGTGTTCCATGACGAAATGCCCCTATGTTCCCCCCCATCCATGGAATGTGGATTTTCCGCATCTGATGCTGCGCGCGAAAGCGGTCAAGCATGAAAAAGGCAGTGTCCGTTTCCGCGACAAACTCCTTTCCAGCACGGATGCCGTGGGTAAGCTCGCGAGCATTCCAGTCGTGGCCCAGGCAGTGAATGCGGTCAACCGGGCCCCGGCCGCGCGCAAGCTGATGGGCAGCACCCTGGGCATTCATCCGGAGCGCAAGCTGCCGGAATATGACAGCCATACATTCCGTGCAAATGCCCGGGCCAATTCCCTGCATGCGGTGCGCGATGGAGAAAGGACATCGGGCAAGGTGGCCATTTATTCCACCTGCTATGTCAATTATAACGAACCCGGCATCGGACACGACCTGCTGAAGATACTCGACCATAATGAAATTCCGGTATGCCTGGTGGAAAAGGAAGCCTGCTGCGGCATGCCCAAACTGGAACTGGGCGATCTCAAGGCGGTAAAGGTGCTCAAGGACAAGAACATTCCGCCTCTTGCGAGACTTGCCCGGGAAGGGTATGCCATTCTGACGCCGGTGCCATCGTGCACGCTTATGTACAAGCAGGAGTTGCCGCTGATGTTCCCGAATGACGAGGACGTGAAAATGGTCGCGGCCGCCATGTTCGATCCGTTCGAATATCTTGTGCTGCGCAACCGCGATAGCCTGCTGAAAACCGACTTCAGGCAATCCCTCGGTAAGGTGTCGTACCATATTCCCTGCCATTTGCGCGTGCAGAATATCGGCCAGAAAACGCGGGAGCTATTGCAGATGGTTCCCGATACGAAAATAAGCATAGTCGAGCGCTGCTCGGGGCACGATGGTACCTGGGGCGTGAAAAGCGAGTATTTTGCCGATTCGATGAAAATCGGCAGGCCGGTGTTCCGTCAGATGTCGACGCCGGATCCGGACTATATCAGTTCGGATTGCGCCATCGCGGCGCGTCATATAGAGCAGGGCATGGGCGAGACCCGCGCGGAGAAATGCCACCCGCTTACGCTGATGCGGATTGCCTATGGCCTGGACTGAGGCGGCTCATCGAAAGAAAGTTCCTTATGATCCGGAACGCGCAGTAAGGCCGTATTTGCCCGTTTTGCGTTTATCCGTTCCTTTCACAATCATCACGCTCCCGGAAAAAACATGACCCGTATCACTCGCGACAGCCTCATGACGCTGGAAGCCTATTCCAGAGCCCGGCAGGAATTTCGCGCGGCCGTGATGAAGCATAAGAAAAGCAGAAAGGTTCATCTGGGCGAAAATGTCACGCTGTTCTTCGAGGATGAACTGACGATACGCTACCAGATCCAGGAAATGCTGCGGGTGGAAAAGATATTCGATGAAAGCGGCATACAGGATGAACTGGACGCATACGGCCCCATGGTTCCGGATGGGTCCAACTGGAAGGCGACGATGATGCTCGAATATGCGGATCCGGTGGAGCGGGCTGCGCGCCTGTCCACGCTGATCGGCATCGAAGACAGGGTGTGGGTCAAGGTGAATGGCTTCACGCCGGTTTACGCCATTGCCGATGAGGATCTGGACCGGGAAACAAAGGAAAAGACCTCCGCGGTACATTTCATGAGGTTCGAACTGACGCCTGATATGATCCAGGCGCTGCGCGATGGTAAAACCCTGAGCATGGGCATCGATCATCCTGCTTACCAGGCGACTGAGGAGATCGATGGGGCGGTGCGCGCCGCCTTGCTGGAAGACCTGACGGCGACGTGGAATGATGGGTAAATCCGCCCCGGTGGCCTCGGCGGCCTTTCTGCTCGCCGCAGTGACAGCGGCCATGCCGGCATCCGTTTCCGGCCAGCAGCAGAAATTCGAATATGAGTTCGACCATGAAAGACCCTGGGTTGAACTGCAGGCGCAATTGCCTTCCTATCCGAAACCGGAGGATCTGCTGCAGTTCGATGCCGGCCCGGCCAGCTCGAATCTTCATTACGTCGATGGCTCTTCCATTTCAGTGGGGGAGGATGGAGTGGTGCGCTTCAGTCTCGTGGTCAAGTCTCCCGCCGGGGCAATGAATGTTAGCTACGAGGGAATACGCTGCCAGACCCATGAAAAAAGAACGTATGCCTATGGCCGCAATGACGGAACGTGGGCCCGGGCAAGGAATTCACAGTGGGCCGATCTGGAGAGCATCGCCCAGAACTATCCGCACCGGGCACTGTCGCGATACTTTTTCTGCCCGCTGGGAATTGACATGGTGAGGGATGAGGAAGAAGCCATCCAGGCGCTGAAAGCGGGGATTCATCCCCGCGCCGTCCGCTATTAGGCAAGGCGGCAAATGCGGGGGGCAGGGTCTTTCCGGCGGGAGCTTTAGTCTAGCGGGAACGTTCGTAGAGGGTTCTGGAGCGGAATCCCGTCCGGCAGTACCCCAGGGCGGGAGCGGACAGTCTGCTCATGATCACCTTGAATTCGGCCACATGCCCGTCATTCATCTGGCCGGGCGCGACCGGCAGATAGGCAAAATCCAGACCGAGCCTTTTCGCTTCCGATTCGATGAGATGGTGGTCCGGGTGAACGCCGCCATCCTCGGTATCCGGTCGATTGCAGATCACGCTTTTGAATCCCGCTGCTTTGAAATCAGCCATGTCTTCAACGGCGATCTGCGGGCTGGTCGAGAAATCGGAAGCGATTCGGGTAAGCGGCTTCATTGCAGGTTCCTGATGGTGATCATACAGCGATATTCTATGCCGGTTTCTATAACAGGACCAGATTATCCCGATGGATGAGTTCCGGCTCGCCGACATAACCCAGGATCGTTTCGATCTCGTTGCTCGCGCGGCGCAGGATGCGGCGGGTTTCGTTGGCACTGTAATTGACGAGCCCGCGTGCGATTTCCCTGCCCAGGGGATCCAGGCAGCCGACCACTTCCCCGCGCTCGAAATTCCCCATCACCCCTGTCACGCCTATCGACAGGAGGCTTCTGCCACGCGTCGCCAACGCTTGTACCGCGCCTTCATCCAGAGTGACATTTCCGCGAATCTGCAGGTGATCCGCAAGCCATTGCTTGCGTGCCGCGAGGGTCATGGTGTCCGCCAGCAACTGGGTGCCGATCGCTTCTCCGCGAGAAAGACGAAGCAGGATATCCGGTTCATGGCCGGATGCAATTACCGTATGCGCGCCGCTGCGGGCAGCCCGCTTTGCAGCCAGGACCTTGGTCAGCATGCCGCCGCGCCCGATTTCGCTGCCGGCACCTCCCGCCATGGTTTCCAGCCTTGTGTCGCCGGCAAGCGCCTGTTCCACCAGCGTGGCTTTTTCATCTTTGCGTGGGTCCGCAGTGAACAACCCGCCCTGATCGGTCAAGATCACTAATGCGTCGGCCTCGATCAGATTCGTGACCAGCGCACCCAGGGTGTCGTTGTCTCCAAAGCGGATTTCGTCAGTTGCCACCGTGTCGTTTTCGTTGATGACTGGAATGACATTCAGGTTCAGCAGCGTAACGAGAGTGGAGCGGGCGTTGAGATAGCGCTTACGGTCCGACAGGTCCTCATGGGTGAGCAATATCTGCGCCGCGTGGAGCTGATGAGTCCGGAAGCAGCTTTCGTAAGCCTGCACCAGTCCCATTTGTCCCACTGCTGCCGCCGCCTGCAACTCGTGCACGGCATGGGGCCGTTTTCTCCATTGCAGTCGCTGCATGCCTTCGGCGATTGCGCCTGATGAGACAAGCACGACCTTCTTGCCCATTTTCTTGAGCGAGGCGATCTGCCCGGCCCAGCGCGCAAGCGCGGCGTGGTCGAGCCCTTGCCCCTGATTGGTTACGAGACTGCTGCCCACCTTGATGACGACGCGCCGTGACTGTTTTAATACGGATTCCATGGTCTGGCGCAATGAGAATCATGTTT
>CAYXQR010000092.1:0-4133 GCA_964466955.1 uncultured Nitrosospira sp. | reverse complement strand
CATGACCAATACCGACACGGAAGACGAGGTCGCCACCGCGATTCAGGTGGCCCACCTTGCCCGGGCGGGGTCCGAACTCGTGCGCATTACCGTCAATACCCCGGCGGCAGCGAGTGCAGTGCCCGCTATCCGGTCGCGTCTCGACGATATGGGCTGCGATGTTCCTTTGATAGGCGACTTCCATTTCAACGGTCACAAGCTGGTGACCGATTATCCCGAATGCGCAAGAGCGCTTTCCAAATACCGTATCAATCCCGGCAATGTGGGTCATGGCAAGAAGCGTGACGAGCAATTCACGATTCTGATCGAGACCGCCTGCAAGTATGACAAGCCAGTCCGCATCGGAGTCAACTGGGGAAGCCTCGATCCTGAACTGCTGGCGCGCATGATGGACGATAATGCGCGCTCCGCCGATCCGAAGGATGCATCGCTGGTGATGCACGAGGCGCTGATCACTTCCGCATTGCAGAGCGCGGCCAGAGCAGAGGAAATCGGCCTGGGTCGCGACAGGATCATCCTATCCTGCAAGATGAGCGGGGTGCGGGACCTGATTTCCGTTTATCGCGATCTGGCTGGACGATGCGATTATGCCCTGCATCTCGGATTGACCGAAGCAGGCATGGGGTCGAAAGGAATCGTCGCTTCAACGGCCGCGCTGTCCGTGCTGCTTCTGGAAGGCATCGGAGACACGATCCGCATATCGCTGACGCCCGAGCCGGGCGGCGATCGCGCACGGGAAGTGATCGTTGCCCAGGAAATCCTGCAAACCACGGGATTACGCGCCTTTGTGCCGCTGGTCGCGGCATGTCCGGGCTGCGGCCGTACCACCAGCACCTATTTCCAGGAACTGGCGGAAAGCATCCAGGGCTACGTGCGCAACCAGATGCTGGTGTGGCGGGATGAGTACGAAGGCGTGGAGAACATGACCCTGGCCGTAATGGGGTGCGTGGTCAATGGGCCGGGAGAGAGCAAGCATGCCAATATCGGGATCAGCCTGCCGGGTTCGGGGGAGAGGCCCGTTGCGCCCGTTTACGTGGATGGGCAGAAGGCCGTGACGCTCAAGGGTGACAATATCGCGGGTGAGTTCCGGCAGATCGTCGACGAGTATGTGCAAATGAAATACCCGAAGAAATCAGTCGATGCCCACTAGGGGGGTTCAGGCTATTCGCGGGATGAACGACATCCTGCCTGATCAGATCTATCTTTGGGAGTTTTTCGAGCAGGTGGTGCGCGACTGGATGGCCGCTTATGGCTACCGTAATATTCGCATGCCCATTGTCGAGCAGACCGATCTGTTCGTTCGCTCGATCGGCGCCGTGACCGATATCGTCGAGAAGGAGATGTATTCATTCACGGATCATCTCAACGGCGACAGCCTGACCCTGCGTCCGGAAGGAACGGCTTCCTGCGTGCGCGCCGCGCTGGAACACAATCTGCTCTATGCCGGGCCGCAAAGGCTGTACTATTCCGGGCCGATGTTCCGCCACGAACGCCCGCAGAAGGGACGCTACCGGCAGTTCCACCAGGTCGGGGCCGAAGCGCTCGGATATGCCGGCCCCGATATCGATGCCGAGCTCATCATCATGTGCGCGGACCTCTGGAAAAGGCTGGGTGTGGCCGACGTCCGCCTTGAAATCGGCACGCTCGGGAGCGCGGAGTCCCGGGCTGTGCATCGGGCCCGGCTGACAGGTTACCTGGAGCGGAACCTGGGCAGGCTCGATGAAGATGCTTCCCGGCGGCTGCACAGCAATCCGCTGCGCATACTGGACAGCAAAAACCCGGAAATGAAGGACATCATCGAGGGCGCTCCGCGCCTGCTGGATGACCTGGACGAGGATTCCCTGGCTCATTTCGAGGGACTGCAGGGCATCCTCCGGAGCCAGGGGATGGAATTCGAAATCAATCCGCGCCTGGTGAGAGGCCTCGACTACTACAATCGCACGGTATTCGAATGGACGACCGACCGGCTGGGCGCGCAAGGTACCATATGCGCGGGTGGGCGCTATGACGGACTTGTGGAACAGATCGGGGGCAGGCCGGCGCCGGCCTGTGGTTTTGCGCTAGGGGTGGAACGCGTCCTCGGGCTTGTGGCGGAGCATTCCGCAAAACTGCCGCGCTCCACGCCGGATGCCTACGTGATCCACCAGGGTGAAGGGGCCGATGGTCTCGCGTGGAAAACCGCGAAACACCTGCGCGAACGGGGGGTGGATACGGTTCTGCATTGCGGCGGGGGCGGGTTCAAGGCTCAAATAAAAAAAGCCGATGTCAGCGGTGCGCGGTTTGCGATCATTATCGGCGAAGAGGAGGCGCGCGCCGGTGAGGTAAGCGTCAAGCCGTTGCGCGAGGCAGCCGAGCAGGTCCGGGTGGGGCTTGCGGAAGCGGCGGATTTATTGAAAGGCGCCTGATTGCGCGCTTTTGGCTTTTGGGTATGGGAAACTAAATGGCATATAATCTGGAAGAACAGGAAAATATAGACGAGCTCAAATCCTGGTGGAACACCTATGGCTCGATGATCATCATGTTTGTCGCGGTTGTGGTTACGGGGATCGCAGGCTCGCAGGCGTGGAAATACTACAAGGCGCAGCAGACCGAACAGGCGGTGGAACTTTATGACTCGCTGCTTCAGGTTCGGGGGAGCGGAGACCCAAGGAAGATCAGTGACGCCGCCGGATTGCTCATGGAAGGCTTCCCGGATAGCGGCTATGCCTCGCGCGCGGCGCTGATTTCGGCTCAGGCAAGCTTTGAGGCGGGCGACATGCAAAACGCGAAAAGCCGGCTTCGATGGGTGACCGATCACGCCAGCGAGGATGAACTGAGGGATCTCGCGCGGCTGCGCCTTGCAAGCGTGCTGCTGGATGAGAAAAAATACGACGAGGCCGTGCGCCTGCTGGATTCCGCCCATGGAGAGTCATTTGACGGCCTCTATGCCGATCTCAAGGGCGACATCCTCATTGCTGCCGGCAAGCCTGAGGATGCCCGCGCTGCCTATCAAGCGGCGCTCGCAAAAATGGGCAGGCAGAGCAGCTATCACAATATTGTCCAGATGAAGCTGGACGCACTGTCGTATGCCGGTTGATGGCGCGGGTAAAACCGGGGCAGGAATCGGGAATACAGCTGCCCTTGCTGCCAGGTGATATTCCTTGTCCTGCAGCACGGTTCCCTGCGAAATCTTCTTTATTCCGAGCTGGAATCATGCCTGCCGACAAATCCCTGTTTCGGAAACGTTCCGACCTGCTTTCCCTGCAGACAGGTTCACATGATTCTTTATCAGGGCGCGAACAAAGCGCATGCACCCCCAAGGAGAAAGCCGGGATCAAAACATCCGTCGGGCGGGTTATCCTGTTGCTTGCCTCCACTTGCCTGCTCTCGGCCTGCGCGGGGATGACTGATCTCGTGCGGGATACCGCACGCGGGCTGGCGGACATCGATGTGTCCGCTCTCACGGAACTCTTCGGCGGGGGCGGGATTGAAATGAGTCCGGAGCAGATTGCCCAGCTGGAGGCCATCCCGGCAGTACGCCCCTTGTGGGAAGCAAGCGTCGAAGAAGGCGAGGCGGCGGTCTTCATGCCCGCTACCGGCACGGATTCAGTGTACGCGACGGGCATCGATGGCCGTCTCGTGCGTTTCGATCCCGTATCCGGCAAGGCATCCGGCGTGATCGATACCAAGCAGAAGCTGTCGGGTGGCATCGGTACCGGAGACGACATGCTGCTCGTCGGGACTTTCAAGGGCGAAGTGCTCGCATTCGACAAGAAAAGCGGAAATCCCCTATGGACGGCGCAGGTATCCACGGAAGTGCTGAGCCCGCCCCAGGCAGACGGAGGCGTGGTGGTGGTGCGTACCGGTGACGGTCGAATCTATGGCCTGGACGGGGCAACCGGAAAACGCAAATGGATTTACCAGGGCGCCACCCCCTCGCTGACAGTGCGAAGCTCTGCAGGTGTCCTGATCGTGCGGGATATGGTTTATGCGGGATTCGCGGGGGGCAAGCTGGTCGCCCTGAACCTTGCCAACGGGATCATGGCCTGGGAAGCGGTCGTATCCCGGCCGCGGGGCGCAACGGAACTGGAGCGAATTTCCGACATCACGAGCGTGCCGGTCATCGACGAGCAGCAGGTATGCGCCGTGGCCTA
>CAYXQR010000091.1:0-10583 GCA_964466955.1 uncultured Nitrosospira sp. | reverse complement strand
TGGGTACAGAGTACAGGGCACAAGGGTACAAAAGGGTACAAAAACACAGGCAGGTCAGTCCGTTTTGCCCATGGCAGCCGACTTCGGTCGCCATAGATGCATGATTCCGCCCGCGATGCCTACCAGAGCCATCACCAGCACCAGAAACCCCATGCCCATGCCACTGTTTCCGGTATGGACGAAGTCTCCTGCCCGCCTGACTTCCAGGGGGATCGTAACGAGATCGCGCTGATTCCCGTCCGCGTCGCCGCCTGTCAGAATCACGTTGTATTTTGCAAGCGGTTCCAGGTTGACCGCCAGCGGAATATTGCCTGACGTGTATGCGGTGGGCGGTACCGACAATATTTCCTGCTCCCCGCCACTTTCGAGCTTCACCAGTTTCAACCCGAGCGGAAGCTCGCGCACATCCGGCGACAGAATATCGATCACCAGGTTGAGCGGGCCGGCTGGAACAGGGGAGCAGAAAGGCGGGTAGGAGGGGTGGTCACCGTCAGGCACGACGTAGGCATTGAACCCGACCGGAAAAGCACCGGTCTGGACGGAGCAGGCGCCCCCCGAGATCGACTCTTTCTGTGTCGCGTGGTTATCCGGACGATGCAGTCGCCATCCGTCGTCGGTGATGCCCTTATCCTGCTGCGCATGGGCGGCCGGGGGCCATGCCAGGGCTGTCAGCAGCGTCAGGACTCCGGTCAGGCTCATCGATGGAATTCGATGGATCATGCAGGTCCTCCTTTTCATCTATTGCAACGGAAATGCGGATCAGGTCCTGTCAACACCTGTTTTGCGCTTGCGTTGCAGCGCAAAAGCGTGAGAGCAACTCGCGAAGCGCCCGCGTTTCTGGCAGGCAACCCGGAGGAAGGGGACGGAATTCCATCCGGTCCATCGTTTCTCGCCCCTTCGCAAGGAAATGCGATGGACCATGATCGCGCTAATACATCCGCATTATAATCCCCTGGAACATGTCTATTATCGGCGTTATCCATCCAGTCATACCCTCTGTACTTATGCGTCTCCAGCATAAACAAACCCGACAGTCCCTCCGCTATGCCGCGGAACTGATCAAGATTTGACCGTTTGAAGCCTGGGGCTGACCTGCGCCGGAAAAACGGGCAGCAGTACCAGAATATTAGAGTGTCATTTCCTGTTCAGGGCTTCCCTGGAGCAGGCAGGCGCATGAATCGGAACCGGGATTCCTGGTTTTTCCTTCCCCATCCGTAATTCATCGATTTCTGAATTTCCCTCTCCTTCGCTCCCGATTGCCGCTCTGCCGGGATATCAATCCGGCCTGAACAGGGACCCGGCACTGGGTGCGACAATATGCCACATTGATTATCCGGCACATGAAACCGATACTGTGAGCCGGTTTGACGATTTGTCGATCCGATCGACTCCCTCTCAATTTTTAAGAATACGATGATTATGAAAATGATGCTGAAGTACTTTTTGGTCTTGACCGGGATGACGTCCCTGCCCGCAATGGCTCATATCGGTTACACCGGACGCAACTTTGGTGTTTTTGACGGCGCACCTGCCGTATCCACCTTGTCAGACCTGACCGTGACCGGAAACTGGGGCTGGATAGACGGCACCGACAGCGATTACGGCGATTCGCACCGGGTGGCCCCTTTCCGGTTTACGCTGCTGAATTCCGCCGATGTCACGCTGTCCTTCGAAGGCCGGGCATTCACGCCGGATGCGCCCGGTGCCACGCCTGCGCTGGGAGGGTTGCAGCCGGGTTTTTCTCTCTACCAGGGGCTGGCGCATATCGCGCCCCAGAAAGCGGATTACGACAACACGGAAATATCCCGGACAAACCGGCCGGCGGACAGCGAAGGCTCTTTCCGGGCGCTGAATGACTGGGTCATCGGCAACGATCCGGATACGGAGAACGGGATACCGGCCAGCCTGAGTTTCTTCAAATATGTCGGTCATGCCTACGATGGCAGGGAGGCCGATTCGGACGGGATGCTCGACGGCAGGGTTTCGCGATCCTTCATCGATCTTCCGGCCGGGGATTACTCGGTGTTCGTCGGCGGGTCGGATTATCCGGCGCAGGAGCTGACCAATCCGGATGTGATGAGCAGGTATGGGCTGAGCGGCAGCCTGGTGGTGAGCGCCGTGCCGGAACCCGAAACCTGGGCAATGCTGCTGGCGGGATTTGGGTTGATCGGCACCATGGCGCGCCGGCGGAGATCCGCCATCGGAGTTTGACGCCCATCGGAGTTTAACGAGAGGCTGATTGCATTTCCTTATCCGATTTTTCCCAACACCCTTCATTCAAGGAGAACTCATCATGATACAACTCGACAAGACCATGAGTGTGGCCACGCTCGGTTCCCTCGCCCTGAGCCTGCTGTTCATCTCGGTGCCTTCCGCGCGCGCCGCCAACGCCTTCGGTGGCAACGCCTTTACGGTAGCCTACGGCGTTTCGCCCGGAGGGACAGATTCCTTCTTTTCCCTCTCCAGTGCTGCGGCCACCGGCAGCGCCAGCGGTATCGAAGTTCCCGCCATGTCCGGCTGGGCCATCGATACGGCGGGAAGCACGCTGTCCTTCACCTGGGACAAGGCGGCCGATTTCATGAATTTCGGCAGTCCGCCATTCATCGGCTTCAGGATATCCGACATGGGAAATCAGCTGGGAGACATTACCGGCGTTTCCATCACCAATACCGCGTACACGCCTTCCGCATACGGCAACCTGGTGGAAGGATTCACGCCATCCGACGTGACCTTCGATGCGAACAATATCTACGTCAATCTGAGCACATCCATGTGGCATGCGACGCCCATGGCCAGCATGGGAGACCCGTTCCGGGACAAGATTGCGCTGGCGGTGGAGTTTCAGGCTGCCCCGATCCCTGAGCCGGAAACCTATGCGATGCTGCTGGCAGGCCTCGGCCTGATCGGCGCCATGGTCCGCAGGCGGGGTTTCGCGAATTACTCCGCCTGACGCTTGAACCTAGAAACCGTAGCTGGACGGGGTGGAGCGTGTGGTGATCCAGGTGCGAGGCAAGGTGCGATGAGGCCGCAGGGCCGCTCCCTGCAACGAAGAGCAACGCCGCATTCGCGCCGGGAGCGACATACGATACACCTCGTAGCGGCCTCACCATTCCGGTGAATGAGAAAATTCCGAAAATGTCTCTATATCCCATGGGCTTAGCTCTCCAATTAAGCGGTCAACTGCGGTTTCTAGGTTGAATATACGATCGCTACAGACACTCCCTGTCCTGTTCTGTGACAGGGAGTGAGGCATCATGCATGCTTTTCCTCTTTTTCTGATTCCGTACGGCAGGCCCGCGCGTACTCCGCCGGCAGTGAGCCTGCTTCGCAGGATTTTTCCTCTCTTCTCGCCAGCATTGGCGGGTGTCTGCCTGCTTCTTGTCCTGCCAGGCGACGAGGCGGCCGGGCAGACGGTCCTGCCCGGCGTCACCGTTTCTTCCACGAAAACGAAGGACAGCGAGCCCCTGGTCGAGCGCGAATCGCTCAAATGGACAGAGCGTCCCGCGAGCGATGCCGCGGAATACCTGCACCGGAAACCCGAGTTTTCCGCCACCCGGATAGGCGGCACCGCCGGTACCATCTTTCTCAGGGGGCTGGGCGGGCCGAGGCTGGGGATCGTGATGAACGACAGTCTGGAGGAAGCGGCCGCCAATCATGGCACCGATCCCGCGACTTCCTACATTCAGCCGGATGCCCATGACGAAGTCACCATCGTGAAGGGACCCAACAGTGTTCTTTACGGTTCAAGCATGGGCGGCATGATCATTTTCAAGGAAAAGCCCAGGAAATTCGAGAAGATCGACGCCCGCGCCCGCCTGAGCGGCGGGCTGGGCAGTTTCGGGCGCCGCGATTTTACGGCGGATGCCACGGTGGGAAATCCGCTGGCCCAGTTGAGGGGCGTCGTCAACTTCACGCGGGGAGACAACTACAGGGACGGTTCCGGAAGGGAGTTTTTCTCCTTCTTCGACCGGCGCTCCGGCAAGCTGCTGGCGACATTCACGCCCACCAGGGACATCAGCCTGGAACTCGGCGCGGAGCAGGGCGATGCCCAGGTGGCCTTCCCGGCTTTCTCGCTCATGGGGGATGGAATCAAATTCAAGCGGGAAATCCTGAGCGCGCGCTTCACTGCGGCCAATATCACGGAGAAGTTCCGCAAGCTGGAAGTGCAGGTCTTCGACCGCGGCCTCGACCACCTGATGGATAATTTCACCCTCAGGCCGTCGACGGTCCAGGTGCTCAACCCCGATCCACCCGGGCCGCTGATCACGAACACGAGCCGCCGCACGGTGATGCAGGCCTACGCGGGACGCTCCGTCCGGGTTGCGGCCACGTTCGACGTGACGCAGAAGGTGGAGGCCATCCTTGGCTATGAGCACAAGGACGAGAAATTCCGGGGAAACAACCACACAGCCGGGACTTTCTGCATCAGCGTTGCATGCACCACTTCCCGCGTGTTTTCCCCGTTCTATGATCTGCACACGATCAACAACTCCGTTTTTTCGGAAGCCACCTATTTCTTCAATGACACGGTGACGCTCAAGGGAGGAATCCGGCGGGAGTACTTCCATACCTTCTCCGGCGAACTGCGCGACTTTCTTGGCACCACTATTCATCCCACCTCGCATGGCGAGCGCAACGACATCGTCAACAGCGGCTTCGTTCGGGCGGAATACGAGTTCTCTCCCGGCGCGGTTGCTTTCCTTGCGCTGGCTAATGGCGAACGGCCGGCAAGCAATCTCGAGCGCGCAAGTTTCGACGGGTTCAGTCTGAAAAAAGAAAAGAACCGGGAAATCAACATCGGGCTGACGGTGAACCGTCCGTTGTGGTCCGCTTCGGCCACCGTCTTCGGCAGTCGCATCGATGACTACATCCTGATCAGCCAGGGAACACGCTCGCAGAACGTCGACGTGTACCGTGGCGGTTTTGAACTGGACGCCACCCGGCAGATCACGCCTTTCTGGCGCCTGTTCGGGAACGTGGCCGCGATGTGGGCGCAGAATCTCACCGGGCACGGCAGCGGCTCGGTGCCGCTCGCCCAGACGCCGCCTCTGGACAGCCGCTTCGGCGCGGTCTTCCAGTACCGGACGTTCACCGCCACCTTCGCCGGGCGCGCCGTGACCCGGCAGAGCCGGATCGACCCCGGCTTCGGTAATTTCCTCGGCATCGACAACCCCGGTCCCACGCCCGGGTTCGCCACCGCTTATTTGTCCATGTCATGGAAGCCGGTCAAGTTCGCCCAGCTGAGCCTGGGAATCGACAATCTCTTCGACCTGACCTATTACGAGCACCTGAGCCGCCGGGTAGGGGATGTGCCGCCGGGGTTCGTCAACTTCGGCCGGCTCAACGAGCCCGGACGGGCATTCTGGTTCAGGGTGGTCATCAACACCGGCTGACCCGTTCCTGTGAAAAAAACCGGGCAGGCCGGCAGCCTGCTGCGCTCCCGCCTTCCTTCGAAAGACATGCCTTGTTCTTCGCGCGGCGCGGGATCGGCGCGGGATCATTTGTCGCAGCTTTACCATATCCTTCAGGACCATCCTCGCGCTCGCAAACACTGGTCAGGCGGTTCTTTTGACGGCTCTTTTTGGCAACTTCCCTCCTGCCCTGGGTCCAGGCAGCATCATGCCTCAATACAGCCGCTCCATTGAGCTTTCCCGCAAGAATTCCGCCGGGAACTTCATCGACTCCAAACGTGTCTTCACAGTAAGATGATAAAAACTTCACAAAAAAATCACAAATAGCAAAGTGAAGATCGAGGAACGTTGACAAGGAGAAGGATGATGAAAAAAGGAAAACGAATCATTTCACCATTCACCGGCATGACGGCAACCCTGGTCGCCGCGCTGCTGTTCTCATCTCCTGCACTCTCAGTGGCTGCTGAAGGCGCAAGGGCGCATTTTGAAAGCCTCAGTGCTGTAACCGTAACTGATCTTGAAATCAAGGCAGAGGCTCACGAGAATGCAGCCAGGGAAATGCAGGCCAAGGCGCAGGAACAAAAGCAGCTGCTTGAGCAGTACAAGGCCAAAAGCTACCTTTACGGCAGGCAAGCCCAGGATCTGCAGGGACAAGCCCACGCCATGGCCCACAAATACGGCAAAGCCGCCAAGAGCCATACCAGAGAAGCCGCATTGTACCGGGAGAAGGCGACACGGCTTGCAGAAGATGACGCCTGCAACTTTCCGGATAAGTCGGTACGTTGCTGAAGCCGGCCAGCCGCCATCGAAACGGTTGCCGCCCCGCTGCATGAAGCCGCCCTTATTGATGGGAATCGGTTAATCGAGCGGCTCGGGAGGATTTGTTCAGCGCTTCCTTAACGGGCCGCCCCATCCACTTTCACAGGGATGGGGTGTTTGTCCGCGTAGCCGGCAGGCAATGTCAGCCTCAAGCGGGAGTCGACCTTGCGATCCAGCGGACGCAGGCCGGACGGGCCCCAGTATCGCCCCTTGTACGCCCAGCACCGCCCCGGCGTTCTGTGACCGATGAATTTGCTCTTCACGCTGGTCAGGCTGGTGAAGAAGTTCCCGGCGGTTCGGGCGATCAAAAACGACGCCGCTGTTCGTGCTCGCGCTGGCAATCAATGCAGCGCTTGGCAGTGGGGTAAGCCAGCAGCCGTTCATATCGGATATCGCTTCCGCAGTCGATGCACTCGCCGTATGCTCCTGCCTTGATCCGGTCCCGCGCGGCGGCGACATCGCGCACGTCCTGCAGGTTCTGCCGAATGAGCGCTTCATCAACGGCGGACAGGGTATCGAGCAGGGCTTCATCCGAAGCATCCGCGGCACGCTCGCCCAGCGCTACCCTCTCGCGCTCCTCCCCCATGCCTGCGATCAGCGAGCGGATTTCGCTGAACTCGCGATTCCAGCGCTCATCCATCATTGCGCTCAAGTGATCAATCTGCTGCTGTGTGAGTCCGGACATGTCTTCTCCTTCGAATTGTTGGGTGGAACCATGATATATACGCGCATCTTCGCAATCCCCGGGATGGGGCAAGCCGGTTTTCTGCCTGGCTGGTCACAGGCCTCGAGCATGCGGGCACGCAGTAGCTTGAACCCGCTTGGGAAACGCATCATGTGCCGATTATGAGTTTATATTAATCGCAAACGACGGTTCATATCAGAATTTCTGGGAGGCGCAAAAACAAAAGAGGCTGTCGGTCTTTCTCAACGCTGTCAGGCAAAAATTTCTCCTTTCTTCCAATTTTGGACTATAAAAAGAACAGTGCCCATTGCCGGAGGTAGCCGGGGCAGCAATGAGCAGGAGCGCTGAAAAGGGATGTCATCCCGGATTGGGAATACCGATCCGGCGTGCTGCAGGATCCGCAACCCGGTGAGACGGTGATTCCGAAAGCGATGGTCCTGTCGATGAGGGAAACATCATGGCCATAGAGGATATAAGGGATACATGGAAAGATAGTGCCGCGCGGGAGGTAGAGGGCGGCATGAAAACCGGGGGCGGAGCCGTTTTCATCGACAAGGATGGAACATTGATCGATGACGTTCCCTATAACATCGATCCGCGCAAGGTCAGGCTGGCGGAATGCGCCGGGCCGGCGCTGCTGCGCATGAGAAAAGCCGGATTCAGGCTGATCGTCGTTTCCAACCAGTCCGGCATCGCGCGCGGCTGGTTCGAGGAAAGCGATCTCCTGCCCGTCAACCGCGAGATACAGGCCCTGCTGGCCCCGCACGGGGTGGAGATCGACGGGTTCTATTATTGCCCGCACGGTCCCGGCGACCATTGCGCCTGCCGCAAGCCTGCGCCGGGGATGATCCTGCATGCGGCGAAGGAGCAGGGCATCGAGTGCAGGCGCTCCTGGATGATCGGGGGCACGCTGAATGACGTGGAGGCGGGGAACCGCGCCGGTTGCGGCACGATCCACCTGGACAACGGCAACGAGACGGAATGGAAGACGGGCAGCCATCGCCAGCCGCTTTATTCCGTGCGCACCCTGCTGGAAGCGGCGGACATCGTCTGCAGCGCGCCGGGAGGGCTGGCGATGCAGTTCCGGAGGCCGAGCGCGGCGATGTGCTGAATGATGCCGATGTGCGGATGGCGGCGGAAGGAAGATCGCCGGGAAGCCGGAAGCCTTGAAGGAGGCAGCATGACAGTGAATACCTTGCGACCATCGACCGTTTCAACGGCCTGCGCGTACTCGTGATCGGCGACGCCATGCTCGACGTTTACCTCGATGGCGCGGGCCGCATCTGCCGCGAGGCGCCTGTCCCCATCATGGACGTGCAGGACAGCACCGTGCGGGCGAGCGCCCAGACGGAGCCCAACCGCGCCCTCATCGGCCTGGCTTTCTCCTCGCAGATGGAAACCCGCTGCCGGACGCTCGCGCAACTCGCCTGCGCGCTGAAACGCGCGCGGCCAAGGTGCTCGGCGCCCCCGTCTTCTCCCTCGCGGCCGTGGCCTCGGGGCGGCTGGATCTGTTTTTTCGCCCCGCTTCCAAGCCCGCGGACCTGGCCGCGGGAGCATGCCTGGTGAAGGCGGCGGGGGGAAGCGCGGTTGATTTCGACGGCGCGGACTGGACGATCCAGTCGAGTGGCATCGTGGCAGGGCCGGCGCGGATGGTGGAGGCGTACCTGCCGTGCTTCACGGCTGCACGAGACCGAACCGGCGGATTCGGCGGCCCGGAGGATCCGCGGATTTCCGGAAAACGTATCCGGTAGCCTGCTTCTGATAACCTGCTTCAGGCGCACACAGCCAACCCTGAAGGCAGGAAGTGCTTCACCGGGATGAGCATCCTGCCCCAGGCAGGTCGAGGATGAGAATTGCGGTTGCGGCGCATCGGGCCGCCAAGCGAGCTGGCAGCGTGGATGCAGGAGCGCTTCAGGATCAGTGTCCGGCGATCATGTCGCCATCGCTCACCCGGCCACCTGACCCTGAGCGAGTTCGTCAAAAAGAGGCCAGGGCAAACCAAAGACGCGTCCCGCCTGTAGTTTCCGGCGGTCCGGTTTCTGGCGAAACATCAGCGCAACCAGTTGCCAATCGCCTCCTGTCCGCGCTTTGATAGGGGCAATTCCGGTTATATCGGTAATGAGGCTTGCGGCGGATGAACTCGAAACCACATGATAATCCTCCCGCCGTGATTCGCGTGACCGTACTGCTACACTTAGCTTAGGCTCAACCGGTCCGTTTACCGGCTTCTTTCACTATCATGTTGTATCTCTCCCTCTTTCTTGCCGCTTTCCTGGCATTTTCGCTTAGCGCATTCTGCGGAGGAGGGGCCGGATTATTGCTGATTCCCATCCTTGGCTATTCTCTTCCCGTAAATCAGGTTCCGGCAGCACTTACTCTCGGATCCGTAACAAGCTCATTTTCCAGAATCTGGATATTTTTTAAAGCTATTCGGTGGGACATGGCTAAACTGTTTTTGCCAACAGCTATGGCAGGAGTGGTTTTAGGCGTGGAAATGCTCAGTTATCTGGAGCCGATGTATTTAGAGTTGTGCATGAGCATATTTCTTATCTCTAATCTTCCCTGGCTTTTTAGAAAACAGGAACGAAAGCATGCCGGATTATCTCCTGTTCTACCGTGGCAGCTCAGAATAGTCGGTTTTCTGGCTGGTTTTATTTCTGGCTTGACCGGCGCGGTGGGTGTCCTGTTTAACCGTTTTTATTTTCGTTACGGTCTGGACAATCAGGAAATTATTGCAACCCGTGCTGCGAATGAAGTCTTATTGCATTTAATCAAGCTTTATCTCTACGCCGCATCGGGTCTGTTTGAGCTAAAAACCATAGGAATCGGCCTGATCGTTGCGCTGGCTGCCGTTCTATCCTCCAGTTTCATGAAATTCGTCTTACCGAGGGTGTCCAGAGGGCTGTTCATGCGGGCTGGCTACAGCGCCATGGTGATCGCTGGCGTATTGATGCTGAACAGCGCGATTGTTCATATCCGACTTGCAAATGATCCTCATCTTAGAGTGATTTTTCTGGCTGAAGAACTGGAGGCCAGATTGACCTGGAAGACATTGATTTATTCGGTAGAGTTTGATTACAACAGGGGATTGGAGTTCGAAAAAGTCATTCCCCTGACATCTCTTTCGATCGAACGACAGCACTACGTTCAATCCATGCGGGAGGGAGCCGCAAAAGTCGTTATCGAAAAAGTGTATACCTTGACAACAATATCCTATGAGGTCTATTACTTTGATGAGCAAAACCATTTGATCAGGAAAATCGAGTTCGGCTGAGAAGATCAGCAGAGCGACCGGACAATGCCGCGCCAGGCGTTCTCCCCAGGCTGCCCGCTTGCCGCTATTAGCGACCGGTCAATCTGCCTGGGGGGGGACCCATCGCCTCCCTCGTTGCTCCCGGGAGGCCGCGATGAATAAAGCAAGGAATTGTGCCTTGAAGCAGCCGCGTTCCACTTCGCCCAAGCTCATATACTGGTTAACCTCTCCATCTTCGCGGTTGCGAGAAGCAGGCCTCGATGATCGAACTCCCGTTCCTCCGAACGCACGAAGGAAGGCTTGCGTCGCGCCAACCGGCGAACAAGTGGGCAGTGAAAGTACCGGTTGCCCTGCATCGCGGTGGATCGATTTGCTTATCCCAGCCCGGCAGGGAGGAAACAGGTGCAATGCTTGC
>CAYXQR010000090.1:0-17759 GCA_964466955.1 uncultured Nitrosospira sp. | reverse complement strand
ACGGACCAGTTCGACCCTGTCTGGCGCCAAAAAAACCTGTATCCGGTCACGCCACAATAGTGACACGATTGGCCTCCTGTAGACTGGTTCGACCATCCCTTACCATATCGAGCGCGGCATTACGCAGAAACCGCGTTCCATTGCGCTTGGCCGCTTCTTTTATCCGGCGTATCGGTTCCCGGGCCACGATGAGTTCACGGATTTCATCATTCAGCAACAACATCTCCGCGATGGCGTTTCGTCCTTTGTAACCACTTCCCCGGCACTGACCGCACCCCTTGCCGGTGCGGAACCGGAATACCTGAGCCCCGTCTGGATCGATCCCGGACTCGGCAATCAGCCGACTGTCGGGATGGTCTTCCACTGCACAATGCTCGCACAACAGGCGAACCAGCCTCTGTGCGGCAATGCCGTTCAGGGCTGAAACAAAACTGTAAGGGTCCACTCCCATATGAGAAAAACGGCCGATGACATCGAATACGCTGTTCGCATGAACCGTGGTGAACACGAGGTGTCCGGTCAAGGCGGCCTGGATGGCGATCTGCGCCGTCTCGGGGTCGCGGATTTCACCCACCATGATCTTGTCCGGATCGTGGCGTAGAATGGAGCGCAGGCCCCGGACAAAAGTGAGCCCTTTTTTTTCGTTCACGGGTATCTGCAAAACGCCGGGTAACTGATATTCAATCGGGTCTTCGATGGTAATGATTTTGTCATAACCTGTGTTGACTTCCGAAATGGCTGCGTAAAGCGTGGTGGTTTTGCCGCTTCCGGTAGGGCCCGTGACGAGCAGCATGCCATACGGCTCCGCACTGAGACGCCTCAGGCTTGCCATGGCTGCCTGATCGAAACCAAGGTGATCGAGCGTCAGCCCATCGACGTGATCGGCCAACGCCTGCCGGTCAAGAATACGCAGGACCGCGTCTTCGCCAAAAATGCTGGGCATGATGGATACACGGAAATCGACCTCGCGCCCCTGTATGGAAACCTTGAAGCGACCATCCTGCGGCACGCGACGCTCGGCAATATCCAGGTCGGACATTACCTTGATGCGCGAGATGACCTGCTCCGCCAATTCCGCACCCTGCACCACGCCGATCGCGGTCAGCACGCCATCGATCCTGTACTTGATCGATAAAGCGCCGGGAACCACTTCCAGATGGATATCGCTTGCCTGCGATTTGTGCGCATCATAGAGCGTGGAATGCACCAGCCGCACAACAGGACTGGTTCCTTCGTTGATCGTTTTCAACGAAAGATCTTCTCCGTCCGCCTGCGTAGCGCCGCGTTCGGCCCTGGGCAGGACGCTGTCCATCGCGCGCATGGTCTGTTCCTGCTGTGTGAAATAAGCCGACAGGTCCGCCGGATGAACCAGATGCCACACAGGTGAAACTTCGATACGATCGTCCAGCCAGGCGCGCAGATGCAACGAGAACGGATTACCCACGGCCAGAATATACTGTTCCCCGCTGCGAAACAGCGCGCATTCCTGCTTCACCGCCTCGTTGAAAGATAAAACGTCGAATGCCGGCGAAAGAATCCGCAGTTCTTCCATCGCCAGCACAGGCATCCGCAGCAGCCGGCCGAGCTCTGTCATCAGGCGATCCGGCGCGAGACCGCAGGTTTCCTCCAGAAAGCCGATCAGCGGAATGCCTCGACTGCGCGCCTCCTTTCCCGCCTCCGCAAGCCGGGACAGATCAAGCGTTTCCATCGGGGCCGGTCCCGGAGATGACAGCGGAGATGACATCGGGAAGGAAGACATGGCGGCTTCGCTCATATCGCTCATCCCACATTCCCCGCCAGCTGAAATATGGGCATGTACATCAGGATGATGATTCCCCCGATCACGCCCCCGATCACGGCCATTAACAGCGGCTCGATCAGCTTGGTCAGCCATTCGACCCATTGCGCAATTTCGTCATCATGAAAATTGCCGATGCGCTCCATCATTTCCCCCATGAGACCGGTTCTCTCGCCGACTCGCAGCATGCGACTGGCTACCGCGGTAGTGAGTCCTTCCGCCTCCATGGCACTGGAAATGGTTCTTCCCTCGCGAATCAGCACCGCAGCCGCAAGCACCTTTGGACGGAAGAGGGGTTGCAGCAAACCGCTCACCATCTCCAGGGCCTTCGCTATCGGGATGCCCCCCCGCAGCAACATGCCCAGCGTACGGTAGAACCGCGCCAGCTGATATATCCGCATGCGCTCTCCAATGGCGGGAATACGCCACAACTGCTGCACCAGACGTGCTTTCAGCAACGGTCGCGTCAAGCCGTAAACGATCGCGCCTAAGGTTACCGCAACGATTCCCGCCAGCTGCCAGCCCCGCTCGTGCACAAAATGCCCCCATTCGATCAGCAGGGCGGACATCCAGGGAAGATCGGCCCCCGTATCCTCGTAGATTGCACTGAACTTGGGAACCACGAAAACCAGCAGAAAAACGGCAACCAGCAACCCGATCACCAGCAGAAGAACTGGATAGATGGAAGCCCCGATCAACTTTTTGCGAACCAGATTCATCTGGGTCTGATAGGCGATAAACCGGGTCAGCGCTTCTGGCAGATCGCCCGTACGCTCGCTCGCCCGGACGCTGGCTACGTACAGGGGGGGGAAAATATGCGGAAAGGATTCCAGCGCAAGGGAAAAAGTCACGCCGTCATACAGGCGCGCGCGCAATCCCTCGATCGTCTTGCGCGTGCCGGCATCCTGCTCCTTGTCTGCCAGCGTTTCGATGCTCTCTACCAGACTGAGTCCAGCTGCCAGCAACGAGAGCAGTTCCTGGCTGAAGTGTGCCAACGGAAAACGTACTTTGGATTTTGGCGTCCAGCCGGAAAATCTGCGCCGGACGTTGAGTACCATGCCCCCTTTCGCCACAACCTGCCGACGCGCATCCTCGGCGGTTTCCGCATCGAGTTCCAGAAACACCGTGCCCTGTCCGGCAAGCACAGCTTTCACCTCATAACGCATTGCGACCTACCAGTTCGTAATATCCGCTGCCTCACCCGTGCCGCCAGGCTGGCCGTCCTTGCCAAAGGAATATAGATCGTACTCCGAGCGTTCTCCGGGATACTTGTAGACGTACGGCCGGCCCCATGGATCCGGAGGCGGGGCCTTCTTGAGATAGGGCCCCTGCCATTTCGACTCATTTCCCGGGCGAGTCACTAGCGCCGCCAAACCCTGTTCGGTAGCGGGGTAATAACCGGTGTCCAGGCGGTATTGATCCAGAGCCTTTTCGAGTGCATCAATCTGAGCCTGGGCAGCTTTGACTTCCGACTTGCCCACTTGCGAAAAATACTTGGGCGCAACATAACCTGCCAGCAAGCCGATGATAACCATCACGACCAGCAGTTCGAGCAACGTGAAACCACGTTCCGCACTTGCTCGACGACATATGTACCGATATCTCATTTGTTACGACCTGATCTCGTGGTGAACGCGCAGGACACAAGTTTAGGAGCCTTACGTGACAGAAAGATTACCGCATCGATTTCGTGCATAAAAATTGTGCACTCAGCGAGGCAGCCGACCCCTTTTCTTTTCATTTAGCGCATTGATTTCAGGGATACTGACATCCGGTAATGGAAACGGGAGCTATCAGAATGAATTCGTTCGATCCAGCGTTTGTGACGGGTGGAACGTACGTTTTGCAAGAGGGGGTTCAAAGGGGGCGGCGAGGGTTGCCCATGCATGGCAGAAGCCTTCAACCTGGCAAGTGACATGCCTGAACCTGTCCACTTGGCTTTCCATGGATCAGATCAGGAGACTCGGCTGGCAACCCTCGAGATTGGCGAGCCATCTTTTCCATAGGCAGGAAATGGGAGGCCGTGAAAATCACTGGCCCGATCGCAGCCGTTGCGGGGTACAAAGCTTATTGAGCAGTGTAACGGCGGAGAATGTGTTTTTACCGCCGCGGCCTTTTCCTGCCTGGTCGTATATCTCCACGATCTCTGCGATGTTTCCCCGCCTGTGTACCTTGACAGTATAGGCATCGAAACCGAAATCCACACCAAAGTCGATCCAGTCGATGGGCAGAGTGAACTCCGCTCCGTTGACTATACGCCTGGCATCCAAACCTGCGGGCAGACCATTCCCGCGCGGGACTTCCAATGCCTGAGGCAATGCAGGATTATCGGGCTGAAGCGCGCTTTCATAGGCCAAGACCTTGGCGCCGCCTTCCTTGTTTATGGGAATCAGGAAAGCATGAACTTTCCTGTGCAGTATACGCAACAGCAAATGATCGGCAGTTTCCCCATCCGCTCTCTCTCCCCGGGTTTTCACTTGAAACACCAGATGATTATCCGGGGAGATATCGGTTGCAACGGACAGGATATCGAGTTCCGGAGACAATGACTTGTCCATGAACGATACAATAGTACGAGGATCGGCATCGATCTGCATCGCGGATGCGGTGAGGGCGCCGATCATCAGCAGCGGAAGGAGGACGACGGCACGGATCATGACTCGAACAACGCCTTATTCTCGCGGAATATACGCTCCACGTGAATGGCATCTTTCAGCGCATCGAATATCACCCTGATATTCCCCTTGGCATCGATGAGAAACGCAGTAGTACTATGATCAACCTGGTAGTTCTGCATATTCCCAGAATTTTTTGTGTAAAAGGCGGTCTCGACGCTGAAGGCGGCCTTGAATCGCTCCAGTTCTTCACCTTCAAACCGCAAATAGCCGAGATCCGATCCGAAGGCGCTGGTATAGCGCGACAGGACAGCATTGCTATCTCTGTCGGGATCCACGGTCACGAAAATTCCGCCCAGCCTGATCCGCTCGGTTGCGGCAGCCTTGACGAGCATGGACAGATTGGCGAGAGACGTCGGGCAGACATCCTTGCAGTGCGTAAACCCGAACACGACCAACTGCCACTGGGAATCAGTGCCTGGACGCGATTGTTTCAATTGAGCGATGGTTTCAGGCCGCAAAGGTATTGGACGAGCCAGAACAACAGTAGCGGCTTCGATGCCGGTGTGAGCAAGCAGGAGAATGGCTGCCAGACCAGCCCGGAAACGACATTTCCAGAATACCTCTAATCGGATCTTGCTTGCTTGTTTCATATATCACAGTCCTGGTGATCATAGTTGGTGCGTACCGTGAAGGCGGTCCCCCTGTTCAGCCCCGGTATGAACCCATGGCTGAACAGGTAGGCCGCGATCAAGAACCGTTGACAGGATCAGCGCAGGCCGCCTGCTGCATATATGCCGTGCGGCTTGACAAGCCCGTCGCTCGGACCCCATACCTTGGCGACCGTATCGGTTTCAGTATCAATCTTCAGCACGTACCCTGAAACCCAGCTTGCCACCAGCAAGTAACGATTATCTGGCGTCGGACTGATGGTATGCGCCACCGAGTATCCACTCGGGAGTTCGAATCCGGGACGAAGCCTCTTGATAAACCGGGGATTTTTACGATCGGTCAGGTCGAATACGGAAATGTATCCGTCATTGGCAAACGTAAAATCGAGCGTATCTTCCTCCGCAATATAGAGCTTGCCATTCACCACGGCAATGTCGGAGGCGGAACGAAAAACCCCTTGCCTGTCGGCCCGATTGGTCGGCCAGAGTATCTGTTTGGCGGTTCCGTCGTGAGTGTCAAGCAGCCATACACTCGGTGGAATGATGTAACTCGTGGTCGAGGGTGTCAGGGACGTTTTATCGAACTGCATCGATGCGGTAACCGCATATCGCTCATCCAGCCAGTACACGAAATGGGTAAACGCCGCATGGCTCGTCTCATCGCCGAGCATGATCTGGCTGATGGCCTGCAGTTCTCCGGTCTCCCTGTTGGGCTTGTATACGTCGATTACACTATTATCAAAGAAATAACCTGTTCCAAGGCCGATGGTGCCCGATCTGTTGAAATTCACCCCATGTGTCTGTTCGGTATAGCCAGGTATGACGATTGGATCGAAGCTCACGAACTGATTCGTCTTGTGGTTGATCACGCGCACCCTGTCCGATGTGAACTCCGTAAAATAAAGGTAGTCGGAATAGGGCAGCAGCGTCGGCCCATGAATCTGTGTGCCCCTGCCTACCAGCCAGTTGGGAACGTTCTGGACCGTGTTTACCGGCGTGACGAACGGCAATTCCGAGGGCTTGTTGGGAGTATCCGCTGTCAGTACCGCCTCCACGGTTAACGAGGCCTGGCGCGTATCCCAGTTGATCTCGTTCACGGCCAAGGCGATGATATAGGAGGGATGATCCGGCGTATTGTCGGAAGTGATATAAATCTTTTTCCCTTCAGGCATCACCACCGTATGCTGCAAAGGAACATTTCCCGGCCAGCCAGGGAGCGTGGCGGGATCCAGAATGATCATCTTGTCGTTTTCATAATTGAAGAGATAAACCATTCCGTTGTGATAGTCGATCGCAGTCGCGATGGGCTGAATGTAGTCGTTATAAACGTCGGGATATTGGTCGAATGGAATCGACTGGGGGGGCACTTGCCCCTTGTTCGCGTAATTATCATCCCCCGCATACACCTGGCCATCTGCTTCACGCAGGCTGTCAATTCTTGAACGTGGTTTTGAAGGCGAAACATTATCTGCCGCCTGGATCGGACCAACTGTCATCGCCTGCATACATAAAGCCGCCAGTGGAATCAAGCGGCTCATTTTTTTCATTGAAATCATTCGAAATTCCTCTTATACGATATTATTTATAACGATCCGATAATCGGAGACTCATTCATAAGAAACGAAAAACCGGGATTGAGAAAAAACCGCTCCCGGTTCAATTCAGTCCTGGACATGTGCCAGGGAAGCTTCGTTCGCAACAGAAAAACCAAACGAAGAACAAAACCAGAGGCTCAAATCCTCCTTTTTATTAATCCAGTCTGATACGCTTATGACATAATCTACGCAACTTACATGACATGGCTATGAACGAAGCCATAGTGCTTATTTAGTCAATTGTGGCGCATATATGCCAAAGAAATGGGAATCGCGTTACATCTGCAACTGGAACGCCAGTTTGAAGACATCGACACTGTCGCCCATTACATCCGGCGCGTAGTTGATGCCTTTGGTACGCAGATCGCCATGCTGGTAGTACGCTGAAATACGCGCATTGTGGTGATGGATCACATAATTCACCCCGGCCTCGATTTCTTCACGATTGCTGCTGTTATCGGGCTGAACGCTGGTAAATCTTCCGTAGGGCTGAAATTGCCCGATCCCTACCTTGACGGGGATCAGGTAGAGACCGGTGACACCCCACGCTTGCCCATCGAACGTGCAGAAGCAGTCCGGATCGGAAAAGGCCAGAGGCGAATAGTTGGCATAGAACCGCTTGTACTCGCCATTGACGGTGAATACACCTGTATTTTTTGGCAGGACTTTTTCAAACAGGACATCGCCGACGAGACCCAGGAAATCGCTGGGATGCGCAAATGATCCAGCTCCGTCCTTTTGATATGAAGTGCCTATGGCGAGCGCCAGAATGTCGCCCGCCTCGCCGAAATAGGTATGACGGGTGTAATAGCCCGGATTTTTTTCGGGGTTCAGGAAGTTGTAGGTAAGGCGTCCGGCCCACGCGACACTGTCGCCCTGGTTGGGGCCCATGCGCATGGGCGTGGACGACTGGAGCCCTCTATATACGCCGGCGGCATAACTGAGCGTGCCTTTGATGAAGCCCGGCTCGATACTGCCCCAGAAGGTTCCACCCTCGTCATGCCCATAGCGACCCGCGCCGAGGCTGCCGAATTTGGTGCTGAATCCCTGAGGAAAGAACGGCGTCTTGATGTGATCATGTGTCGCATGATAGAAAGGAGCGCTCAGTTCACCCCGCTCTGTGGGCACCAGCATGCGCCCGCCCCAGAAATTGACATAACGGTTAATTTCGACTTTTCCTATCGCGGCGAGAACGGTATAGGACATCCTGGGGTTATCCCCCGGATCAGTGTTATTACAGAAAGTGCACTCGGTGTAGCTTTCGAATTTGACATACTTGTGGATCTGCCCGTTGAGATAGACACGGGCATTGTCGATGCTGAAACTGGTCCGGAAATTATCGGTGCTCCTGTTTTCGACCCATACTCCCGAACCCCGGAAACCAATCCCGAGCGTGAACCATTTGGTGTCATCGATAATCCACTTCGGACCATCCGCGATCTGCCCATTCATCGCCAGCGCTTCGGGCAGCAGAGAAAGAAAGCTCAAGACGAGCGGAATCATTATCGATACCGCACGCAAACGCCAGCTCCCGCCGTTTACCGCGGCCTGCGTCAGGTAAGATGATGTTTTCATATCCACTTTCATCACCCTCTGCATCACTTCCGGATCAATTCTCATAACGTTACATTTCTTCATAATGTAAGTAACTGATTAAAATCCCATATAACCTCCTTTTTTTATGATTTTGTAATATTTATTATTTAATTTATCGGACAAGTCTTACACAGCAACATTTCACCGTATTGACGAGGATCTTGATCCTATCGGAACGTCATGGTCAGTAGCGACCTTGTACGCTCCCTTTCATGTGTGAGACATGGAAACTGTACGAGTCCTCCGGGGGAGGTTTAAGAATAACCAGCCCGCAAGCCCGATTCTCCGGACAGACGCCTCTTAAATGACATATGCATTTTTTTTGATAAATGGAGAGTGACGGGAGATAGCTTAGGCTACTGATGATAATGAGATTTATATCTATACAAGAATAATGTCCGGCAAAAAAAAACCCGGCTCGGAATCAATTTCATCCGAGCCGGGTTGTCCTGCCTGTATCGGAAAGACATAAAAGGATGTCTATCAAAGGAGAAAGATAGACCCCGCGATCAATATCCCATAATGGCATGTCGGGTTTATGACAAAGAAACAATTTCTGACAGGATATGCAAATATATTGCGATGCAGGATATTTTACATGCCACAGACATAATCATGCGCTTTTTACCGAACCGGAAGCGAAACCAGAAACTGCTATCGATTCGGTGAGCCACAAACCCGTCATCCTGCGATAGCGGAAATCCAGTTTCCGACCGGGTTCAAACCATGCGCTCGCTTGCTTGAGGGTGGCCCGGAAGCAAACCAGGGATGAGGAGGGGCATGGCATTTAACTGGATCGACAACAGCATGCAACCCACTTGAATTAAGAACAGTCGTTCTCTATAATAAGAACAAACGTTCTTGATCGATCTCATCATGCAGCCGCTCGACATTTTTTCTTACCTGGGCAAACTTCAGGATTACTATGCCAGGGAAAGAATCATCCCCTCAATCACGCAATTGTCCGCACTATGGAATGTGAAGGCGCGCTCCTGGACGCATCAGATTATCCAGCGTCTAAAAGAGGAAAATTTTCTGGAAAGTGCGCCTGGCAATCGGCTGCGTCCCGCCCCGCGCTTCTTTGAACGGATGGTCGGGCATAAGGTCCGGGCGGGATTGCCCCAGCAGGCCTCCGATATTCAGCCTGAACTGCTGCGCATCGATGACTATCTGATCGAGAAGCCTTCCCAGACCATTCTGTTTCCCGTGAAGGGCGATTCGATGATCGATCTGGGCATACTGGAAGGCGATATGGTGATCATCGAGCGCAGCGATTCGGCTTCGCCCGGTCAGGTGGTGCTGGCCGTCGTGGATAATGAGTTCACGCTCAAAGTTCTGGTCCGGGACAAGGAAGGCTATTATCTCGAAGCCCGCAATGAAAAACGCAGTGGGGATTACCCGCCCATCCGCCCGAAACATAAACTGGAAATCTACGGATTTTACGTAGGCCTGTTCCGGAAAACCCAGGTTTCAGGACATCGCCTCCCTCGTTCGGGTTTCGATCGCTGAACCAATGAGCGTGCATTTTCATGCCTGCTTCTTCTCCTTCAGTGTCCCCGGGGCCACCATCGCTTTCTCAGATTGAAGCCCGCTTCAAGAGCAGGATATGGCGAGGAGATGCACTGGGCGCCTCCAATGATCCGGTCATTTCCAGTGGCTTTTCGGGACTGGATAAGGAACTGCCCGGAGGAGGCTGGCCTACTCGCAACCTGACGGAACTGCTGTTGCCGGCAGAGGGGCTGGGGGAAATAAGGCTGTTGAGTTCCGCCCTGGCGGAGATTACCCGAAGCGAAAGAAACATTCTGCTGGTTGCGCCACCTGATATTCCCTGTATGCATGCCTGGGAGCATCTGGGAATCGATAGCCGCCATATCGTGATGATAAAGGTTTGCAAGCCTGCCGAGCGATTATGGACGCTTGAACAAGGCATCAGGAGCGCAGCCTTCGGGACCATCGTCGGCTGGGTGCCGGAAGCAAGCCAGCAGACAACACGGAAGCTGCAAATCCTTTCCCGAACTGCGGCGAGCCTCGTTTTTCTCTTCAGGCCGGTAAGGGCGCAATTCGAGCCATCCGCAGCCCCGCTGAGAATACTGCTCAACCCGGTTCAAAGGCAGTCGCAGATGCTGTCCCTGTATCTGCTGAAACGCCGTGGCGCTCCGTTCGTTCTGCCTATTCGCATCGCCCTGCCCCAAGCCGCCGTCTTTGCCGGTCCCGATGAATTGAAACCCGTTACCGCCCGCTCTTACTGTTGAACCTGAATCCATGCTGTGGGTTGCCCTTTACTTTCCCGCTTTATCGCTTGACTGGATTGAACGCCGGTTTCCCGGGACACTCATTCCCGCAATTGCGGTAACTGTCCGCAAAGGGAACCAGACCTTTATTCAACAAGCCAATAAGCCTGCGCAGGAGCGTGGAGTAATGGCTGACCAGCCTCTCGCCAGTGCGTTGGCTGTTTTTCCGGATCTGGTGATCCTGGAACAGGATCCGCATGAAGAAGGAAAAGCCTTGCAGCAAGTCGTGTATGCCGCATTACGCTTTACACCCAACATAGCGATGCGGAACAATGGCCTGATTGCCGAGGTTTCCAGAAGCCTGAAATTGTTCGGTGGCCTGAAAAAGCTCTGTCAGTCACTCAATCGGATAGTGACTGCTCAAGGCTTGCAGCTCAGCGCGGGGATTGCGTCCACCGCAACGGGAGCATGGCTGCTGGCACGTTCAACCCCGCCGGGCACGGTCATCAATGGAAAGGGTGAGGAATTCCGGATATCGCTCGATGCCCTGCCGGTCGGTTTGCTGGAATCGGCTCAGCTTCATCTCGAAGTCATTCGCGGCATAGGCTGTAACACGCTGGCTGATTTACGACGATTGCCCCGCGACGGGGTGGCGCGTCGATTTGGCCCCGGGCTGACGGCAGAGCTCGACCGCGCTTACGGCGACTCGCCTGATCCACAAAAGTGGTTTGAGACGCCGGAAGACTTCCGGCAAAAAATGAAAATGACGGGGCTGGTTGAAAATGCCGAATTGCTGCTGGTTCCTGCGCGACGAATGGTCGAGCAGATGTGCGGATGGCTGGCTTCGCGTCATGCGGCAGTGTCTATCTTTTCATTCGTGCTGCATCACGAATATTCCCTGCGGCAACCCCATAAATTCACGCCTATCAAAATATGCCTTTCCGAGCGAAGCAGCGATCCGGTTCATTTGATGCTGTTGCTGCGCGAGCGCCTGGAACGTACCGAAATAGTGGCGCCAGTGTGCGAGCTGGAACTGGCGGCACATGAAATAACGCCGGGAGCAGACGGCAATCTGGAGTTGTTCCCAACCGTGCAATCCGAGACCACTTCACTCAATCGCTTCATCGAGAAACTTTCTTCCCGCCTGGGACCGGAAGCCATCACTGGTTTAAAGGTTGTCTCCGATCATCGCCCGGAATACAGCCAAAGGCTTGAACTTTCAGGAACGAACGACTTGAATCGCCTTCCGAAGCGAACGGAAAACTCGCAAACCATTTCACTGGGATCACCCCGTCCGGCCTGGCTGAAGGAGACTCCTCTGGAACTGAAGGTGCAACGCAGCCAGCCAGTGTATGGGTCGCCACTGAAACTGCTTGCCGGGCCTGAACGAATCGAAATCGGCTGGTGGGATGATGCCGCGGTCGCGCGGGATTATTTCATTGCGAAGAATGACCAGGGCCAGTTGCTATGGATTTACCGCAAACACGACCCCGTGGAAAAAGATAAGGGGAACGAAGGCGGTAACTGGTATTTGCAAGGGCTGTTTGGCTAGCTTCCATGCGCTTTCCTATTCCAGATTACGCTGAGCTTCATTGCTGTTCCAGCTTCAGCTTCCTGAAAGGCGCTTCCATGCCGGAAGAGCTGGCCGAACGTGCCGTAGCCCTGGGTTACAGCGCCCTCGCCATTACGGATGAATGTTCCATGGCAGGGGTGGTAAGAGCGCATGGAGAAGCCAGAAAAACGGGGCTGCATCTTCTGATCGGCTGCGAATTCGTGCTGGAGGATGGGCTGCGACTGGTGTGCCTCGCCCTCAACCGGGAAGGCTACGGCAATCTGTGCGAACTGATCACGCTGGCCAGGCAGCGAAGCGCGAAAGGAGCCTACCGCATCGCCCGCGCCGACTTTGCAAGCTGTCCGGACGCGCCTCATCTTGCCCGCTTGCCCGATTGCCTGGTCCTGCTGATTCCTCGCGGGGATCAGGCGGACGATTCCCTGCTTGAGGACATGCGCTGGGTCCGATCGTTGTTTCCCGACCGCTGCTGGACCGCTGTCGAACGGCTGTTTCATGCCGGGGAAGAGATGCTGTTCAGGAGAATACGGCAAGCTGCGGGGATCACGAGCATGCCCCTGGTAGCGGCGGGCGATGTGCATATGCACGATCCTGCCCACAAGCCTTTGCAGGATACCATGACCGCGATCCGGCTGGGCAAGCCGCTCACTGAATGTGGCTTTGCCTTGCAGCCCAATGCCGAACAGCATCTGCGCACCCGATCGCGGCTGGTGGAAATTTATCCTCCGGAGTTGCTGCAGGAAACTGTTTCAATCGCGGCGCGCTGCACTTTCTCCCTGGACGAGTTGCGTTACGAATATCCGGATGAACTAACCGGCTCGTCAGGGGAGAGCGAAACCTACACCGCCTATTTACGGCGCATGGTGAAGGAAGGCATGGCGCGGCGTTTTCCGCAAGGCGCCTCCGCCAAGGTCCGGAAGCAGATCGAGCGCGAATTGCAGCTGATTTCAGAACTCCACTACGAGCCTTATTTTCTGACCGTGTTCGATATTGTCCGGTTTGCCCGCTTGCAGGGCATACTATGCCAGGGCCGCGGCTCGGCGGCCAATTCCGCAGTCTGCTACTGCCTGGGCATTACTGAAATCGATCCGGAGCGCAGCAATCTGCTGTTCGAACGCTTTATTTCCAGGGAACGCAACGAGCCTCCCGATATCGATGTCGATTTCGAGCACCAGCGTCGCGAGGAAGTCATTCAGTACCTCTACCAGAGATATGGTCGTGATCGGGCCGCCATTGCCGCCTCAGTCATCACCTATCGTACCCGCTCGGCAGTCCAGGATGTGGGTAAAGCGCTTGGGCTCGATATCGAACGGATCAGGCGCCTGTCCACCTCCTTTGCCTGGTGGGATAAAAGCTCGGATATCGATAAGCGCCTGAGCGAGAACGGCTTCGATCCCGACAGCCCGGTAATCCGCAAGCTGATTCTGCTGACCACCCTCCTGTATGGCTACCCGCGCCATCTGTCCCAGCATGTGGGCGGGTTTGTGCTGACGCGCGACAAGCTCTGCCGCATCGTACCCGTCGAAAATGCCGCGATGCCGGATCGCCGCATCATCCAATGGGATAAGGATGATCTGGCGGAGGTGGGGCTGATGAAAGTCGACGTGCTTGCGCTGGGCATGCTCTCGGCGATCCGCCGTGCGCTCGATCTGATTTCGACCCGGCGCGGCGCGCCATTCCAGATGCAGGATATCCCTCCGGAAGACGAAAAAACGTATGACATGATCTGCAAGGCAGATACGGTAGGCGTCTTCCAGATCGAATCGCGCGCGCAGATGTCCATGCTGCCGCGCCTGAAGCCGAGGATTTTCTACGATCTGGTCATAGAAGTCGCCATCGTCCGCCCGGGGCCGATCCAGGGCGACATGGTGCATCCTTATCTGCGTCGCAGACAGGGACTGGAAAAAGCGGATTATCCGGGTGACGGAGTTCAATTTGCCCTCGAACGCACACTAGGCGTTCCCATATTCCAGGAACAGGTGATGCAGCTTGCGATGTTCGCCGCCGGCTTCACCTCAGGCGAAGCCGATCAGCTACGCCGTTCCATGGCTGCCTGGAAAAGAAAAGGGGGGCTGGGCTCTTTCCATAAGAAGCTGATCGATGGAATGACGCGGCAAGGTTACGATCGCGAATTTGCTGAGCGCATCTTCAGGCAAATCCAGGGTTTCGGCGAATACGGGTTTCCGGAATCCCATGCCGCCAGCTTCGCACTGCTGGTGTACGTGTCGGCGTGGCTCAAATGTCATGAGCCCGCTGCCTTCCTGTGCGCCATGCTGAACAGCCTGCCCATGGGATTCTACAGTGCCTCGCAGCTGATCCAGGATGCCACACGGCATGGCGTTATCGTCATGCCGGTGGATGTGACCCTCAGCGACCAGGATTGCACGCTTGAAGAACAGGCGGACAGGACGCTTCAGCCCGCGGTCCGGCTGGGCCTGAACAGGATAAAGGGATTGGGCCTGGAAGCCGCCAGACGGATCATGGAGGCAAGAGCAGCCGCGCCTTTTGAACATCCCGCCGATCTGGCAAATCGCGCATTCCTGAATACGGCCGAAATGCGCGCCCTCGCCAGTTCCGATGCGCTGCAAACCCTGTCGGGTCATCGACGCCAAGCCCTCTGGGCAGTCGCCTCCCCTATCGGCCAATCGGATCTGATGCGAAACGCACCGGCAAGAGAGATATCGCCTGTCATCCCGGCTGCGCCCGAGGGAGAAGAAATTCTGGCAGATTATGCCAGCACAGGGCATACCCTGCGTCGACACCCTCTTGCATTGCTGCGCCCGAAACTGGCGGAAATGAATCTGCGTTCCGCCAGGGAGCTGGATGACTATCCAACCGGACGGCTGGTGCGCACGACAGGCATCGTCACCTGTCGTCAGCGTCCCGGCAGCGCCAGGGGCGTGATGTTCGTGACGCTCGAGGATGAAACCGGGATAACGAATGTCGTGCTGTGGAGCCCGCTCGTCCGGAAACAGCGGCGAGAGGCCCTGAATTCAAGGCTGCTGACGGTGTATGGCGTATGGCAATGCGAAAGCAACGTCAAGCATGTGATCGCCCGGCGGCTGGTGGATCACAGCCATCTGCTGGGAACCCTTATGGTAAAAAGCCGCGATTTTCATTAGGGCCTGTTAACACTTGTTTCGCAACCGCGTTGCTGTGCGAAAAGCGTGAGGGCAAGACGCAAAGCACAGGGCATAGCAGGTCTATGGCCAAGCTTTGCAACGCCGCACCCGCGTTTTTTCGTGCGCAACCCGGAGGGATGGGACGGATTTTACCCAGCCCATACAGTGAGCGGAGTGCAGGAACGTCCGCCCCCGAAAGACCTGAAGCCCGGCCTTTTAGAGACTTTGCCGTAAAATGCCAGAGTTGGGGTATCATATCAATGAAATAAAAGTGGTCTCTCTTTATCTTTTTCCGCCCGATTCTTCGCTAACAAGCGTTTTGCTTATCAGCTCCCGCTCCTCTCGCGTGTTCCTTATTGCCAGCCACCGCAATGCGATAGCCCGGCATGGGCGCAAGCCTCATCGTACTGGTATCGCGCTGACCGCAAGAAAAAAGTATGCACTTAAGCAAAGGTAACATGCATTGAACAAGACTCTTTCCACGCTATATCCGCTGGTTGCCGAAACTTCCCACGAGGTGCGACCTGGTCCTCGGCTATGTGTGGTCATTCCGACCTTCAATGAATGCAGCAACATCGAAGAACTGGTGCGCAGGCTCGATGCAGCGCTGGGCGATTTGCGCTGGGAAGCGATGTTCGTCGATGACGATTCGCCTGACGGCACGGCGGAGTTCATCAGGACCCTGGCCCGGAAAGACTCCCGCATCCGGGTCATACAGCGCGTGGGCCGGCGCGGCCTGTCCACCGCCTGCGTCGAGGGAATGCTGGCATCGAGCGCGCCCTTTCTTGCAGTGATGGATGCCGATCTCCAGCATGACGAAATGCTTCTGCCGCTGATGTACCGCGATCTCGAAAGCGACAGCAACCTGGATATCGTGATCGGCAGCCGTTACGTCGGCGACGGCAGCCTGGGAGAGTGGGCGGAAGACCGGGCGCGCATGAGCCGTTTTGCCACCCGGCTTTCCCGGCTGGTGGTGAAGTCGGATATCAAGGATCCGATGAGCGGTTTTTTCATGCTGCGCCGCGAGGTGCTGCATGAGGCGGTAAAAAACCTCTCAGGCGTGGGATTCAAGATCCTGCTCGATATCTTCGCTTCCGCGCCCCGGCAACTCCGATTCAAGGAACGGGGATATACCTTCCGCAATCGCCATTCCGGCGAGAGCAAGCTCGATTCGGTGGTGGCATGGGAATATGTCATGATGCTGCTGGACAAGACCGTGGGGCGGTATGTGCCTGTCCGCTTCGTGCCGTTCGCGCTGATCGGCGCCATCGGCGTGGCCGTGCACATGACTGCTCTGTGGGTGACGTTCAAAGTGCTGGGCGCAAGTTTTGCGGCAGGCCAGATCATCGCTACCCTGATCGCCATGACCACCAATTTCTTCATGAACAATGCACTGACTTATCGGGATCGCCGCCTCACAGGCTGGGGCCTCGTTACCGGCTGGTTCTCATTCTCGCTTGCCTGTTCGGTCGGGGCCATCTCGAATGTAGGAATCGCCACCTATCTTTTCAGGGAAAATACCATGGGATGGGCGTTATCCGCCATGGCAGGCATCATCGTCGGCGCCGTCTGGAACTATGCCGTCACCTCCATCTACACCTGGAATAACCGGAAAACCGGGAAATAGGCGATACGTCAGCGAATCCATGCCGCGATGAGCCGAAAGCAAACGTCGATGTGGTAATTCCCCTGATTCACCCCCGATTCAACTCCCGCATGCAGCCTAACTCATGCAATCGGCCATGCCGTTGCCGGCGTCGCTTCACGTCCCGCCACCCGCTGCTGATCCGCTTGATCGCTCCGATGCAGCGAAACGATTACCTCCAGACTGATCCGATGTAGCCACGCAGGAGCGTCACCCCCGTCATGACGATGAAGTCAGCCGTCTCTATAGTCTTCGGTTCACCAATCCGCCGGGGGAGATTGGGAATCCATCAGCCGGCTGCGTTATCCGAAACCCTGGCGGCCAAGTGAACACTCACCTCTACCCATAATTCACACATGGAGAAAACCATGAAGAAAAATAAACCCCTCGGAAAAAAATTGCTCGGCCTTGCCGCCATGCTCGCGATCACTGCTCCGGCTCATGCGAATATCATCATCTCTGAAGCTGCGCCATACGCAAGCGGCAACACCCTCTATGCCGAAGACTGGTTCGAGCTCACCAATACCGGCACTTCCGCGATCGCCATCACGGGCTGGAGGGTGGACGACAGCTCCGGCTCCTTTGCTGCTTCGGTGGCCTTGCGCGGCGTGAGCAGCATCGCCGCGGGCGAATCGGTCATCTTCATTGAGAGCAACGCCAGCGGCTCGAACGATTCCGGAATCAACTCGAGCTTCAGAAACGCCTGGTTCGGGACGAATAGCCCGGCGGGACTGGCCATCGGCAATTATGGCGGCTCGGGTGTCGGACTGAGCACGGGCGGAGATGCGTTGAATATTTTCGACAATGGCGGAAGCCTGGTCGCCAACATCAGCTTCGGCGATTCGACCACCGGAAGATCCTTCGACAACGCGGCCGGACTGAACAATGCCGCCATCACGCAACTGAGCGTAGAAGG
>CAYXQR010000089.1:0-4222 GCA_964466955.1 uncultured Nitrosospira sp. | reverse complement strand
ATGTGGCCCGGTATGTTTCGGCAATTGCTTCTGCCACAGTTCAGCCAGTTGCCGCTGGTAATCCGAGAATGCCATGCTGATGGTTTCGGCATCCAGGACACAGGGATGCAAAGGCACAGCGACAGGGCAGGACTTCCGTCCCAGATACAGCACAAACTTCGGCATTTTCAATGCCTCGGCCAATTGTGCTAATGAATAAGGCGCATTCGTCATCGTTTGCACCGCCACTAAAGCGGCGGCATCCTGGCGGTAATCACGGCTTGACAGAATGGTATTGAGGTTCATTTTAGGCAATGCCAATTCGTCCCGCCGGCTGGCGTGGGGACGCCTTTTCAGATCAGCACGGCCAGGCACTTGCGCTGTATGGTAATCACGCAGCAATCGCCCCTGGCTCAGCACGCCTATCGCCAGGCGATAGCCTGTGCGTACCGCTGTTTGCGCCGCCTCATCATGGCGATCAATTCCCAATGCCGCGCCGAGCAAACCATGTATGGCAGACTGACTGGGATATTCCGCGCTGGGACGGTATTCGCCTACTGCCACTTCGCCCCACGAGGATAAGGGAGCGCGGAGTTGAAAGACCAGGGTTTCCATGGGATCAGCTCGCAACAAATTCGGCTAATTCACTGAGGCTCCCCTGACCTGTTTCAACATTAAACAGCACGGATGTATCGGCACAACTGCCATATACCGCGTTGAAGTTGTCGCGGCGTCTGGTCAGTTCCGTGATGGCACGGGTCAGAGTATCTTCGCCTTTTTCCGGATTGGGTTTTACCGGCTTGAGGAAGGCTTGCGACAAACTGCGTGGCTGCTGATCACCTTTCTCTGCCAGCACGAAACCTGCGTAGGCGCGCGAAGCAAAACTGTTTTGCTTGCCGGTGGGCGACACCTTTGTGACCGCTTGCACGAAGGCATTCAAGGCATTTCGTGTCAGCCCCGTATCTCCCCCCAGGTTTTCCTCCAGCAATTCGCGGTTAATGCAGATATACAGATAGAACACGCCCGCACCGAAACCCAGTTCGCCGATATGCGCGGCGCCCCGGTCTTCTTCGCCGCTATTGAGATCATCAACGGCGATAAAATAATCGTCGTCGACGGCGGCCTTATGCACGGTAAAGGCGTGCGCTACCTGTATGGCGGCCTCGGTATTGAAAGCCGGCGATGAAGCCAGCATGCGGCCAAACATCGCAATATCCACAGCGGTGTGCCGCTTGCGCAGCAGGTTCAGGTCATCTTCGGTTGGCGCAGCCCCTGTCGACACCAACCGGGTCACCAGATCGGCTATCGCTTTTTCTTCTTCAGGGCTGAAATGCACCAGTTGCTCAACGTGGAGATCCTCGTTGTTTTCAGTTTTTTTGTCGGACTTCAATTTGCCAAACTGACTGGCAATCGTTTTCGCCCATTCGCGCGCATTCTTTTCGCTGACACCTTGCCGGATCAGAGATTGATAAATGCTAATGCCCATTTCCTTGGTGCGCGTACCAATATGCCCTTTCAGGGCATTCTCGAAAATATCGGAAGTGCGCCACGCCCGTTTAAGGCTTTGCGAAGAAATGCGCAAACGGGTGCAGTCGCCAATGACGGCAGTTTTTGGTCGGCCGGTGTCATCGCGGTTCAGGTTTGAAGGCGGATAGCTGGTCAGGATGTGCAACTGGATAAAACGGGACATGTGTTTTCCTCTGGTAATTTCCATAAACGTTTTTCTGGAGCATCAGGCAGGCTTTTTAACCGGCCACCGATAGCTGTAAGCCCATTCCTTTTTTAGGTTGTCATTCCACCAATAGACGTCATGCGCCAGTTGTTCAATGCCGGCTTGATGATCGATCAGGGGCAGGATACGACGCAGCTTTACAAATAAATCGCCGGTGGTTTCAACCTTGAGCAAGTCCCGGAAGCGGATTTCGGACACCAGCGGCCTGTCGCCCTTTAATTCAGACATTCTGACAGGCAAGCGTTGCGTATCGTCGAAATCACCTTGATTGCTATCTTCCACTTTTACGTGTGCCACCAATCCGGCAATCGCGGCGAGTTTGTCTCTTTGCCATTCTCTGGAATTCTCAGGCCAGCCCCATGCCAGCATATAGCGATAAAAATGCTGGTACGCATCGCTTAATGACACTGCATCCAGCGTTGCGCATCGCCGCAACACGGCGCGACTGGCGCGATCGTCTTCCAATCCTTGCCGCCAATGGAATAGCGGCTTGGCAAAAAGGATTTTGACGGGAGTCGATTTTTCTTCTTCCATATTCTTCCTCTAGAATGGCAAACGGGTTTGTGCGCCAGCGGATGATTCGGATTTCCTGCTTCCTTTACTGCTTCCTTTAGGAGGCTTGCTTTTCTTCCCGGTCAAAGGCAGACGTAAAATGGCTTTTATCGCATCGCCCCGCAGATTATTTTTCAGGTGGTTATAGGCTTCTGCAACCCGGCGCGGGTCCTGCTGGTCGATAGCACCGGCCCCGACAATATCCTCATCAAACAGCTTCTCCGCGCACTCGATCAAAACGCTGTGCCATGTTTTGCCCAGGTCAATAATGAACGCGGCATCATCCATGTCAATGCCTGTTTCGGTGCGCGCCTGTTTCATCAGATCCTGCAGCTGCTGATAAAAACCCGCCTCTGTGCTATCCCAGAACGCTTTATCGACAAAACTCAAATCGCCGCGTGCGTCACCCTCACCAAACCAGGCCTGCTTTACGGCTTTCCGCAAATAAAAGACAGCTTGTTCCGCAGCCTCGATTCTATTGGTGACAAGATTTTGAATCTGTGTCTGGGTAGACCGCGCAGCCTCCGCCAGGCTGTATAAAGGGAAAGTCGTTTCGTACCAGCAACGGGGTTTCATGTTGTCCATGTCATAACCGAACACCCACAGCCTGAACTGGCCTGACTTTTGATACTTTTTGCGCTCCTGCAAAAAGTAATTGACCATCCCGGCCGCTTGAACTGATTTCTTCCCTTGACTGGTCCCCAGCACCCACGCCAGCCAGTGCTTGTAACTGAAACCGCCAGGTTGAGGATGCACAGGCAACCAGCCTTCCTTGGTCTCGTAATAGGGCGAAAACGGATGGCGCCACACGCCCTTGTAATTCAGGCCTTGGGGTTTGGTAGCATACCGATGCACCAGTGATTCGGACTCGCGTTTGCAGATATCGCATGATCCCGTTTCCACATCGGCGAAATCGATCCGGATACGGCGCGGCATGGCCCAGAATACATGATGGGGATGTACCTGCAATGGTTGTGTTTCACCGCCCGCGCGCTGGATCTGGCCAATAGTTTCCATCCACGGAAAAGTAAAATGCTTTTCCGTTTTGGTCGCATCACCCCCCTGCTGCAGGAAAGAGCGTTGCGGTTTGACATTGAGCCACAGGTCTTGCCACAGACTCTGTGATGGAGTGGCTACCAGCAGCGTAGTGAGAGGGCCGCCACCACGCAAACTGGTGCGATGTCCCGCGCCACCTGCAGGGGCATTCGTCTGCAAGGTAAGCAAGGCCGTCGCTACACAGTGCGAACATATCGCGTTAACAGTGTTCCGCTTGACGAAATGATCGGTATTTTTATCAACCGCCGAATCTCCGGCAGTATCGATCAATAATGCATCGATCGCGCATTCCGCCCCTTCAGTGGCCGTCAAGTTGAAATCCTGCATGAACCGCGCCCCATCGCCATCCAGGATGAATGCGTCGGCATGGACTCCAAACCATTTGCTCAGAAGCTCAGCAGGGGGCGGTTCATCCAGCAAATTCTCCCAATCTTCTTCATCTTCAATCGGGACGGTCGTTTGCAATAAACCAATTATCATTTGTGCGAGCGCCCCGTTGAAGTCGGCGCGGTTGGCTGCAAACGCAACAATATCCTTCTCGATAATCTGGTGCGGCGCGATCCATTCCACTTGCCCGGTTCTGTGGAGCATGGGCAGCCATTTTTCTTCGAGTAAATTCAATTTCAAACCTCTTATATCCGGTGTATAAATAACTAAGCTAACTTTGATGTTGAAAGGATAGTATCCTGTTTTATGAGTTGCAGGGAAATATTTTGATGAAATATCCCAAGATGGCGCATCATGGCAGCCTCGAGTTCTCCCTATATACTGTGAATTTTTGTTCCCCTTCCCAGGGGATGAACCGTTAGCCTAGTTGTTTAGCGTACGTTTATTCGTGTGTTCCCCTCATTTGGGGGGCTGAGTCCGATGCAATCGTTATTGCATCGGACTCCTTTACTTGCA
>CAYXQR010000088.1:0-4007 GCA_964466955.1 uncultured Nitrosospira sp. | reverse complement strand
CCGGCATGGACAATGCTATCGACGTGTTCTACTCACTGCGGTTCGATTGATGACCGACAGCGGTGGTTTCCGGGACTGACCGCAGGAATCAACGGACAACCTATCGTCACTCCCCAAGATTGATCCTGCAGGAAGGGGGTGGTCGAGACTTCGAATGAGGGGGGATCATGCTGCAACAGGGCTGCATGAAGCCCAATATTCCAGGAAGGGCCGCTTCTGCCCGAGCTTGACACCCCACGCTTCTTTGGGCTACTTTTTAATTTGCTGGAGCGAAAGTCTCCTTCTCTTTTCGTGAACGGGGCAATATCGTATAGATGCCAACAGCTGACCAGATTGTCGATACCGCGGTTGAACTGGGCGAACAGACATCGTGGGAAGCAGTGCGCCTCCATGAGATAGCGGTTGCGCTGGGGATCACGCTTGATGATGTGCGTACGCATTTTCGCGAGAAAGAGGATATTATTGACGCCTGGTTCGATCGCGCTGACAGCGCGATGCTCAAGGCGGCGCAAGGTGCGGATTTTCCCTCGTTGACGCCTCGCCAGCGGCTGCATCGGTTGATCATGACGTGGCTGGGCGCATTTTATCCTTATCGAAAAACCACCCGGCAGATGATCTGCGGCAAGCTGGAGCCCGGACATGTCCATATCCAGATTCCGGGGCTGATGCGCATCAGCCGCACCGTCCAATGGATGCGCGAAGCCGCCGAACGGGATGCGACTTATGTTCGCCGCGCGCTGGAGGAGACCGCGCTGACCTCCATCTATCTGGCGACCTTCATTCACTGGATGAACGACAGTTCTTCCGGATCGAGCCGGACCGGCCGGTTTCTTGACAGATGCCTTTTTATGGCTGAAAGGGCCGACCGCCTGATATTCAAGCATCGTCCCCTTCCCTTGCCATCCACGGATGCCGGCATCGAAAAAGCGACACTGGAGACATAGGAGCGCAGGGACATGGGGAAGTTTCACGGAAAATCCGGATAACCGAACGGTTCCTGAGCCGGAATATCCGGTATTCTTTGCATCTCCATTCCATCATTCTCGGACAGCGACCTGGATACCCTGACCCATGCGTTGAGCGGGGCATTGCTCGCGCGGGCGACCGCGCCAGCAGAACAGCATCAGCCGGGCATATCTGCGCTCACGCTGCGGGAGCGCATGGCGGCGGGATTCTTTGCGGCAGCGTTTCCCGACAGCGATTTCGTGCTGCGTGTGTTCGATACGCTGATCTATGTAGCGCTGCATCGGGGCGTGACGCACTCGATCCTGCTGCTGCCCGCATGGGCCTGGGTCGTTGCCTGGATCCTTGCGCTGTTCTCCCGCCTTTCATCCCGGCCCCGCCCATGGCGGGCATTCTACCCTGTAGCCGCGCTGGGAATCGTCATTCACATCGCTGGAGATGTCATCACGTCATACGGCACGATGCTGCTGGCACCGGTTTCCGGCCGCGCCTTCGCGCTGCCTTTCACATTCATCCTCGATCCATGGTTTTCCGGCATTCTCGTGATCGGCCTGGCGGCAGGAGCGCTCACGCCACGGAAACGGTATCCTTCCATCCTGGCTTTTGCGGTTCTGGGATGCTATGTCGGGTTTCAGGCCATGCTGCATTCGCAGGCGGTCGATATTGGCCGGGCCTACATTGAAAGCCGGGGTTGGACGGATGCCGAGGCGCATGCGTTTCCACAGCCGTTATCACCTTTCAACTGGAAAATCATTGTCCGCCGGGGAGGCGAGTATGACGTTGCGCTGGTCAATCTGCGGCGGACGGAAATACATCCCTTCCCCAGCCCCGGGGAAGGGGTAATGGGCTTGTGGGAACGGATAAACGCCGGTTATCGGCCTGTATCCGCCGCGATTTGGAAAAGGTACGAGCAGTTCGGGGAAGCCGGCCAGCGGCATGCGCTTGCCACCGAAGCCTGGAACCAGGAAATCTTCAGCCGTTTTCGCGGTTTCGCAAAGTTTCCCGTGCTTGATCAGATACTGCCTCAGGATGACGGCAGCATCTGCGTCTCTTTTTTTGATCTCCGCTTTACCGTTCCGTCGCTTCCGCCTTCACTGGTTTTCGGCATTTGTCGCAATGGCTCCGGGCACGCCTGGAGACCAGGACACGATCGCGGTCTTTTTGGCAGGAACTGAAGCCCGGCTTCCTCCCGGCCCGCCATCATCCATTCGTTTCCGGGCCTGCGCCCTGCAGAAGAATTCTTTTCTTGCGCCGCTGCTTCGCTCTCTCGTCTTCGCACGTCTTAGCCTTCCTCTCTCATTCCCTCTCCCGTTCTCCGCTCCCTCTGTCGTCGAGCGCAGTCTCATGTCCACCCAAGGCCAACATTCAGAAAAGTTGACCTGTATCAAGGTTTCGTTACCAGCAGAGCAATAGGATGCGAATCAGGATATGAGACTCCGATTATCTTTAATCAATCATGCGGGTAACCAGCGGAGAAGAACATGAGCAGTAAAGCAGGATCGAGGATATTTGGGGTGATGATGTCGTTGTATTCCGTGCTGGGGATGGCGGCGGCGGCGAACCCTTATCAGTTGAATCTGCCCGAGCCGCAGACGGAGATTGCGCGGCAGATTTACGACCAGCACACGCTGGTGTTATGGATTTGCCTGGTGATATTCATAGGGGTGTTTGGAGTGATGTTCTACTCTGTGATCAAACATCGCAAGTCGGTGGGCTACCAGGCTGCCAATTTTCACCACAGCACCACGGTTGAGATCATCTGGACTGCGATTCCGTTTCTGATTCTGGTGGGGATGGCGTTTCCCGCGACCAAGACCGTGATTGCGATGAAGGACACCTCCAACCCGGACATCACCATCAAGGCGACGGGTTATCAGTGGAAATGGGGTTATGACTATCTGACTGGGGAAGGAGAGGGCATCAGTTTCCTGAGCAATCTGTCCACGCCTCGGGACCAGATCGAGAATGCCGCGACCAAGGGGGAGAACTATCTTCTGGAAGTGGACAATCCGGTGGTGGTGCCCACGGGCAAGAAGGTTCGCGTTCTTCTGACTGCCAATGACGTGCTGCATGCCTGGTGGGTTCCTGCCCTTGGGGTCAAGCAGGACGCCATTCCCGGCTACATTCGCGACGTCTGGTTCAACATCGAGAAGCCTGGCACGTACCGTGGCCAGTGCGCCGAGCTGTGCGGCAAGGATCACGGCTTCATGCCCATCGTGGTGGAAGCGCTGGAGCCGGAGAAATACGCCCAGTGGGTGGCTGAGCAGAAAACAAAACTGGCTGCGGTAGCGGTGGATGTCAACAAGGAATTCAGCGCCGATGAACTCAAAGCCAAGGGCGAGGCGGTCTACAACGCCAACTGTGTTGCCTGCCACCAGGCCAACGGACAGGGCGTGCCTGGCACCTTTCCCGCCATTGCAGGTTCCAAGGTTGCCACGGGGCCCAAGGCCGGTCACATCGACATTGTCATGAACGGCAAGAGCGGCACTGCGATGGCGCCCTTCAAGCACCTGTCGGACGTGGATATCGCCTCGGTGATCACCTACCAGCGCAATGCCTGGGGCAATGCCACGGGAGATGCCGTCCAGCCATCCGAAATCAGCCAGATCAGATGAGCCTCAATATTTACATACCTTTAATCTCAGTCTCAGCGGGTGAGGAGGACGGGGCAGGGAGCACTTCGCCAATTCCGCTGATGCGTTGCGACACGAAATCATCAATAAAACATTAGAGAAGAACTTTCAGGAGAAAAACATGGCAGCAATACCGGAGCACGACGTCGCGCACCCGATCGGTCATGCGCATGATCATCATCCTTCCGGGGTGATGCGCTGGCTTACTACCACCAACCACAAGGACATCGGGACGCTGTACCTGTGGTTCAGCTTCATCATGTTCCTGACCGGGGGCGTGATGGCGCTGACTATCCGGGCGGAGCTGTTCCAGCCCGGCCTGCAGATCGTCAATCCCGAGTTCTTCAATCAGCTCACCACCATGCATGGGCTGATCATGATATTCGGAGCCATCATGCCGGCCTTCGTCGG
>CAYXQR010000087.1:0-16773 GCA_964466955.1 uncultured Nitrosospira sp. | reverse complement strand
CCAGCAATGATCCAGAGCAGCTCAAAGAACCCCGGTATCTGTCGGGGGCAGTCCAGCGGCGGCGCGGCCACATCCTTGTTCTGGCGTAACTCCATCTGGCTATTCATGTTTCACCTCCCGTAGTTGTGAATGCGATGATCGGTGCAGACAAGCTTCACGCCTGCTTACTTGGCTTCCTTGGGACGGAATCAAGTATTTGCCCGATGGCGCGGAGCGGCAAGCAGGGAACTGCGTAGCCAAATTACGCAGGTTTATGCAGGAGGGAGACCGGAAATGCTGGAGTGATATAGGCAGCGAGGATCAGGGAGCAGGCCAGGCTTTGCCCGATGTAGAGCCGTGGATGAGTAGATGTCGGGCAAAGCCCGGTCTACGGTTTGACGATTATCGGGTGACGATCCGCAGCCCTTCCTGATCGGAAGACCGCTTGTCGCGGGATAGCCGGCTGGCGTTGCCAAACGGCCGGGGAGGGCAGCAGCAGCTACGTGCTACCCCGAGGTGGAGGTGATAAGCAGTCGGTTACCTGCCTTGGATGGGCACGCTCATTCCCACGGATACTCCGGGCAGCGCCGCCGGTATTCCCCACCCAGGATGACAAGCAGATTGGGATTGCTCGTTTCCTCTTCCGGGAGGCTCGCCTTCAATTTCTGCCAGATATTGTGCCGGTGGGTGTGCACTGAGGCCTCGCCCATGCCCATTCTGGCTGCGATCCTGGCGGTATCATATTCCCGGTGACCGCTAAGCCACAGCACCCGCCGTTCCGCCAGGGTGAGCAGTAGTTCAGGGGAGGATATCTCCGGAAAAGCCATTTTCCCCGCCATGACTTTATGAATCGCGTTAAAGATATCCTGCGGTTCAGCATCCTTTATCACGTAGCCATTGGCTCCTGCCGCCATTGCCCGGCGGATGTACGCGTCGCCATCAAGTATCGTGAGCATGATTATGAAGAGTCGTGGATAAACGGACCGAAGCCGGGAGGTCAGTTCGATGCCGCCCATGCCCTCCATGCTGATATCCAGCAGCACGAGGTCGATATCCGTTTTCTCCAGAATACCCAATGCTTCCTTTGCATCTCCCGTTTCCGCCATCACCCTGAAGGAAACCTGGGTTTCGAGCAGCGCGCGGATGCCGTGACGGACTACGGGATGATTGTCCACGATCAGTATTTTAATGGGAAGGTCAGGCACGATTTCCGGGTAGCAGTCGTTGTAAAAATGGTTGGGGGATAGTGGCAGTCAACCATGGTGCTGCCCGGCTTCGAGGTAATGGTCAGCTGCCCGCCCCTGCTGGCGCCTGAATGCTGCCTGATGTTCCGCAGACATTCCTGGGCAAGGCAATAGAAGACAAGGCTGGTGTCTATGGAAAGTCCTTCGATCGGGCCGTTGCTGTCTCTGCCGCATGTGCTGAGGCAGCTCATTCCGACGGATACTCCGGCCAGCGCAGCCGGTACTCCACACCCAGGATGACAAGCAGATTGGGATTGCTCGTCTGCTCTTCCGGGAAGACCGATCTCAATTTTTGCCAGATATTGTGCCGGTGGGTGGACACGGTAGCCTCGGCGATGTCCATCTCGGCTGCAATCCTCGCAGTGTTGTATTCGCGGTGGCCGGTGAGCCACAGCACTATTCGTTCCACCGGAGTGAGCAGCAGTTCGGGTTGGGATAATTCGGGTTGGAGTATCTTAGGAAAAGCAAGCTGGCCGCATGCGATCCTGTGGAAGGCACCCAGAATCTCAACTGCAGGTGTGGATTTGTAAAGATAGCCTTTAGCCCCAGCTTCCTTTGCCTGAAGCACATGTTTGTCATCTGTATGAAAGCTGTATATCAGGATGTCGATCTGCGGATGGAGCGCCTGTAACTGGTGCGTGAACTCGATACCATTGTCGTTGCCATCATTCAGTTCGATATCGAGCATCATGACGTCTATTACATTGTTTGCCGCTAGGTCCAGCGCTTCCTTTCTGCTGCCGGCTTCTCCCACCACTCTGAAGGAAGAGTCCGTGCGCAGAACAGCTTTGACTCCCTCGCGAGTAGAGGGATGGTCGTCTACCAGTAGAATTTTAAGGGGAAGTATGTGCATAATGAATCGTCAGAAGGCGTTGTAAAAAGGGTCGGGGGATGGTGGCAGTCACCTTCATGCTGCCTGGCTGCGAAGTAATGATCAGCCTTCCGCCCGCTTCTTCCACGCGGGCCTTCATGTTACGCAGGCCTGCTCCGCAGCTGGAACCAGCAATTATGCAGTCGGAATCGAGCCCGGTGCCGTTGTCCGATAGGGTGAGCCGCACCGCATGCCTGCTCCCTGTCAGGCGTAGTATTGCCCTGCTTGCGCGTGAATGTCGTTTGACGTTGGAGAGGCCTTCCTGGGCGAGGCGATAGAAGGCGAGGCTGGCGTCCATGGGAAGCCCTTCGACCGGGCCGTGGCTGCGGAAGCGGATGGGGGTGGCGTCGTTTTGCATGTCATGCGCAAGCTGCTGCAGCGCCGCCCGCAGTCCGAGATCCTTGAGTATCATCGGATGTAGACCATGAGCGATTTCCCGCGTCTCCTGCAGGACATCCTTCAAATCCTTCTCTAGATTCTGGAACGTGGATTGCGCCGTTATATAGGCGGGAGGAGTTTTTTTCATGTAGATGATACCCGTCTCTGCCTGCAGCTTGGCAGCCACAAGCCGCTGGCAGATGCCATCGTGCAGTTCGCTCGACAGCCAAGCACGCTCCTTTTCCTGCGCCTCGCGCCGGCCCCGGATATTGAGCATCAGGCCGCAGAGGATGATGACCATCATCCCCAGCGATGCAGTCACGCCGATCCACAGCAGGGTATCGTAGTTGTTAATAGCCACCTGTTCGTCCACTTTCGCCAGCACGCCGTGGACATCGTCCAGGTAGATGCCCGTTCCCAGCACCCACCCCCAGTTGGGCAGAAGAACGGCATAGGTGAGCTTGGTGGCGGGCTTGCCGGTGGAGGGTTTTTCCGTGGCGTACTGGACGAACCCGCCCCCTTCGCGCGCCTTCCTGATGAGCATCTCGACGGTGGGGTAGCCATTGATGTCGCGGTAACCCCAGCGGTTCACTCCGATCAGTTCCGGCTTGCGCGAATGCACGAGCAGTGTCCCGTCCAGGCTGTAGACGAAGAAATAACCGTTCTCTCCATAGTCCAGCCGGTGCAGGATCGCCTTTGCCTCCGACAATGCCGCTTCATCCGCGCGGCCTGAATCATGCAGCGGGGCGATGGCATGCCGCGCCAGCGTGAGGTAGCTCCTGAGCTCGTCCTGCTTGCTGGCGAGATACGCGGGCTCGATCACTTCGCGCTGCTCCTTGGCCAGTCCGGCCGACTGGCGATTGACCATGAGGGCGACTGTGCAGAGCACCAGCAGAAGCGGCGCCAGGGCCAGCAGAATGAGTTTTCGCCGGAGCTTCATGGCTGCATTATCCGGAACCCGGACACAGGCGCATCCATAGCGGTGCGTAGACGGGCTGCATACATGTACGGTTTTCTTTCTTTTTCATTCTCCGTTCCGCTGGAAAGCGGCTTCTCCCTCTCATCGGCAGGCCCGGCTGGCGCCTGGCAGGCGCAATAGCAGTTGTGCGTAGGCGGCGTACTGATTCCTGCGCTTTTGCGGCCATTCATTCAGGAGTGGAATACCTCAATCCGGACCTCGACTGTAAGCGTACTTGCGCTGGCAGTCAGTCCGGATGGATAAACTCTTAATTCTAAAGGAGAACGACATGAATCCGCAACGAGAGAGAATCGCCCGGCCGCTAAAGGCCGCCGTGCAGGGCACCCTGCTGGGTAGCTGCCTGATGCTGAGCCTGCCCGGATACGCGGGGATCACCTTCCAGTTCGAGTACACCGACGCGCCGAACACGGGTTTTTTCGATCCGGTGTGGGGAACGATTCGGCAGGATGCCGTGAATATCGCCGCAAGCGCGTTTTCGGACATGTTCGGCAGCTATTTCAGCAACTCCGGAACCATCCTTCTTGAGGCCTATTCCAGTAATAACCACCGAGATAATACGCTTGCATCCAGCAGCAGCTATTTTTATGCGGGCGGCAAGGGTTTCGGAGAGGATGGCATCAAGGAGGTCATTATCGACAAGCTGATCACCGGTCATGATCACAACGGGAAGGACGCGGACGGAAAATTGCACATCAATTTTGGGCATACGTGGGAGCTGGACTTCAATCGACCGGCGATTCCATCCTACGGATGGTATTCGGGCACCCGGGATTTTTATGGAACGCTGTTCCATGAATTCACTCATGCCCTCGGGTTCAATTCCACCATCTTCCCGGATGGCACGTCGCTCGCCAAAATGCCCAGTTGGAGCAGATTCGACAGCTTCATTGTCGACAAGGATGACATTCCCATCATCGACCACGACACTTTCGAATTGAACCAGGCAGCTTGGGATGTAAGCAGCGTGGGCAACTGGGGAGGCGGGGGAACCGAAGGCCTTTTCTTCGGAGGCCCAGCCACCATGGAGGCTAATAACGGTTACTCGGTCACGCTTTATACACCCGGGGAATGGAGTGACGGAAGCAGCGTCGCGCATCTGGATGGACGCATCGCAGGCCGCGACTGGATGATGATGACGCCGTCGTCACCCGCGGGCCCGCTGACACGAGAATACAGCGACATCGAAGTCGCGATCCTCACCGATCTGGGTTACAGCGTTTCTGTCGTGCCCGAGCCGGAGACCTGGAGCATGATGCTCGCAGGGCTCGCGCTGCTGGGCAGCATCGCCCAGCGCCGCATGCAATGGGCGCTGCCTGCCTGAGGTGTGGGCCATCCGGCTCGCGGTTCCTCGCGTTCCCGCGTGGAGTCGGATGCAGGGCTCCGCCATTCCATTCCATCATCATCCATTTGAGGAATCATGCAAAACAGATATTTCCTGCTTCCCTTCAATCCCGGTGTTTCGGCCATCTTTTTGCCCATTATAAGGAGACGCCCACGAGAGCAGCAGGATTAGAGGGTATGACGGAAAGTTAGGCCGGCGTTGTTGAACGTCTGCTCAAGCTTGCCCATTCAGTCATGAGGCAGCAAATTCATGGATCAGTCAGAGTAAGAGTAAAGATTCCACGCATCAGTTTATCAATCACAATCCTGTTCGCAACAGGACATCTTCATAAGGGGACAAGAATGAAAACAGGTAGCTTAATGGGTATCGTCGTGGTGGCGTTGCTGGCTGGCTGCGCAACGGTTGGAAACGAAAAGTTGAGCGAACACACGAAATCCTCCATTTCAGAGAAAATAAAGGAAGGCAAAACCACCAAGAATGATGTTACTGCTGCTTTGGGGCAACCTACCTCGGTCGGCTTTACCGATGCCGGCAACGAGGTATGGACATACAAGCATTCCCGAGGCACCCCCCAGGCTCATAATTTCATCCCGATCGTTGGTTTGATTTCAAGCGGTGCTGACGTAAAAACGAAAGAACTTGTAATCATGTTCAACAAAGACGAAGTGGTGACGAAGTACACCATGCGCGAGATGGACGAAGTCGTAAGACACGGGCTGGCTCATTAGCGGTAATTTCCTCGGTAAGAAGATGTAATTTATCGGGAACATCACCGGCCGTATTCCACGAGCGGGCTCGAAAGCCGGGAGGAAGCTGGCCGTTTGTCCCGTTCGTGGCCCTTCATGCTCGCCGGCGATGGCACACGCGCCGGGCTGGCTGGCTGAGCATGATCGGAAGAAGGGGACTATCATGTAAGTGAGGGCAGGGCAGGCGGGGACGAGGGCGTTCCGGTCCATTCCGGCGGTATTCCCGGTTCCAGCAACCCGAAGGATGCAGCAGCAAATGATGAGGACACCATGAGCGCATGGCAGCAGGTCTATGACACGGTAGTGGCGGAATTTTCCGATCTTCCGGGCGTGGCTGAATTCACCGAGGTCAGCCTGCGCCTGACGGTCGCCGCCGTGCTGGGGGGATTGCTGGGGCTGGAGCGGGAGCACCGCGGGAAGGCGGCCGGCGCACGCACGCATATGCTGGTCGCGGCGGGCGCGGCCCTGTTCGTCCTCGTGCCCCAGCAGATGGACATGTCGCCGGGCGACATGTCGCGGGTGATTCAGGGCGTCATCACGGGCGTGGGGTTCCTCGGCGCGGGCACCATCCTCAAGGGCGTGGACGAGGGGACGGTAAAAGGACTCACTACCGCGGCGGGGCTGTGGTTCACCGCCGCGATCGGCATCGCCGCCGGGCTGGGGCGGGAAGCCTCGGCGGTCTTGAGCACGGTGCTGGCGCTGGTCGTATTGCACGTCGTGCCCCGGTTCTGGCCGAAAGAAGATCGGGACTGAAGGAATTCGCCCCGGCGGGAAGCTCCGGGCTTGCCCCGCATTAAGGAAACCGGCCGAGTAAATAACCCGCGACTAAAGTCGCAGGCTTTATTGTGAAGCATGGATATACTAACCACATTCCCAACATAAGGCGTATTTACAACCGCCTTTGGCAAGACAGCGGTCCTGCCAATCCGGGCAAGGTTTCGACTTGCAAACCGGCTGAACGAAACCGGTAGAATGGAAAACCGCTGATGGGGCCGGAGCCGGACAGGGGCGGCGCAGAAGCTCAGAGCGGGCCGATTCGCTCCACCTTGTCCGGTTCGGAGCCGGTAATGAAGTACTGCCCGTCCATGCTGAAGCTGATCGCCTTCTCGTGCCTGAACATATCGGACAGGCCGAGGAAATCCTCCGCGCTGGGCGAGATCTGATTAATGACGTCCTCGCCTTCCAGCTGATAGTAAAAATAGAACTGCTTCGTCTGAACGTTGTATCCGAGATTGTAGTTCTCCACCATTTTCCAGGCCATGACACGCTCCTTTCAAGATGCAGACGCTGGTCTGCAATGCCGCCGTGACGGCAGAAAAAAATCCATCCCTAGCTCCTGTATAGGCCATATCTGTTCCCTGATCAAGCACGCATCGGGCAGCGGTTCCGGCCGGCAGGCCCCCGGGGGTCGCAGAAAGAAGCGCATAGGCGCATGGGCCGCAGCCGGCGCGGTCCGCTTCCGGCCGTATCGCTTCCTGTTTCCTCTTGCCGGACGCTTTTCCGCCGTTATCGCGTTACAGGGATTGCAAAAAGGCTTTGCCATTCTTGCCGATCGTGCCGACCGGCATGGGGATCGAAGCCAGAGCCGTTACCACAGGTACGGGCAGCCGAAACAAAATGGTAAACTGCGTGGGTCAACATCAAGCGGGACGGTCCGAACGAAAATGAACACGTCGGTTTTTGGTGGATAAAATATATTATAGGATATATTGATGGTGGAAGAAGGAACGACCCTTGTCTGCTGCACTGCACACCTTTTATATTCTCTCCGTAATTACTGCAAAGTTATTGCAATTCCCTTGCCACAAAAAGGAGTCATGTATGAGTCAAACCGCGCCAGTGATGAACCAGGATATGCCGCCGCTGGATCCCCATCCCTTGAGCGAATATGTTGCCTGGGCAGGTTCCCGCAACCGTGAACCGATTCTGGGGGTGCTCAAGGAAAAATTGCCGAAGGACCCGGAGCGCGTCCTGGAAATGGCGAGCGGGAGCGGGATGCACATCAATTATTTTGCGCCTCACTTCGACCACCTCCACTTTCAGCCTTCCGACAGGGATATTGAAGTTTTTGATAACATCAGGAAGGCAATCAGTGAGCAGGGAAACAACAATATTGCTGACCCCGTCCATCTGGACCTGATAAACCCGGAAACCTGGTTTAATCCAGGTCCGCCCAAATCATTTGCGGCAATTTTCTGTATCAATATTTTTCAGGTGGCGCCCCTCTCAATAGCCGATGGAATGATGAAATGTGCGGAGCACCTGCTTAAGGATGACGGCTTCTTGCTGATATATGGACCGTTTCAAATGCAGGGCAGGTTTTCCACGGATTCCAACAAGCAGTTTCATGAGACCTTGAGTTCTGTTGGCGTACCGGAATGGGGATTGAAGGACATCGCGGATCTGGAGAAGGCAGCCGCCAACCATGGACTGGAACTCAAGGAGAAAATCGGGATGCCCAGTAATAATTTTTCCCTGATCTTCGGCAAAATTCACTAGTGGACAACTCCCCCCTGGCGGTTGTGGCGGGGGTCGGCCCGGAACGGGGATTGGGCGCAGGACTCGCCAGGCAATTTGCTGACAAGGGATTGCATGTTTTTGTTTCCGGCCGCACTGCCGCAAACCTCGATCAGGTAGCGCGGCAAATTCGAGAGCGGGGGAGCTCGGCCACTCCCATTGTGGCTGATGCAACGGTAAAAGGGGAAGTTGCCGGGCTATTCGATCTTATTCGATCCAGCCGTTCCCCGCTTGAGATTGCAGCTTACAATGTAGGCAGCAACCTTGCGGCGCCATTTCTTGAAACAGAAATGGAGACGTTTGCAACATTATGGCAGCAGAACTGTCTTGGCGCTTTTTTGTTCGCCAAAGAGGCAATTGACATAATGCGCACACAGGGAAAAGGGACCCTATTCTTTACCGGTGCGACAGCTTCATTAAGAGCGAAACCTCCCTTTACCGCCTTTGCGTCGGCCAAGGCGGGGTTAAGGTCCCTCGCGCAGGGCCTGGCGAGGGAGTTCGGCCCGCAAGGCATTCATGTCGTGCATGCAGTTATCGACGGAGTCATCGATGGCGACTATGCAAAGGAGCAGTTTCCAGAGTATATCAAGACAAAGGGTGAAGATGGCATGCTCGAACCCGAGGCGATTGCCCGAACGTACTGGGCCATTCATGAGCAGCATTCCAGTGCGTGGACACATGAGCTGGATCTTCGCCCTTTTAAGGAACCTTTTTGATATCAGGAAACGATAATGACCGAGAAGGCAAACTGGATTTTAAACGGCGGCTATTTCGAAACGTGTAATTGCGAGACATCCTGTCCCTGCATCTGGTTACAGCCTCCTTCCGAGGGAAATTGCAAGCTGCTGGTAGCCTGGCATATTGAATCTGGTCATTTAGACAATCAAAGCTTGGATGGCTTGAATGTGGCATTGGCCTGCTATGCGCCGGGCCGCATGATAGAAGGCGGCTGGCAGGCTGCCTTGTATGTGGATGAGCGCGCAACTGAGCTCCAGTTTGATGCGATTGCTCAGATTTTTGGCGGGAAAGAGGGCGGCCATCCTTCAATCCTGATGAGTCTCGTCAGCGAGGTGTTAGGCGTCAAAAAGGTCAGGATCGACTATACGGAGGACAGAAAAAAGCGACGGCTCGTCATTCCGCAAATCGCACAGGCGGAAATCGAGGCCATTCCGGGCATCACGGGTGGAGAAGCAACCATCGATAATCCACCTTTATGCGTTGTAACCAGTCATCCCGCTGTAGTAGCCCGGTCTTCCAGTTACCAGTATCAGGATTATGAAAAAAAATGGACGTTCAGCGAACGCAACGGTTTCTATTCGCCGTTTACTTATCAACCCTGACCTATCGTTATCGTCTTGATGCAATTGATCTCAGCCTCGATGAGGGTTTGCGAATTTCAGACTGTCTGCTTTAAAAGCAGGTTATTAATTTCACCGCCTTCCATGGGTAGGGAAATAAAAGCAAGCCCCCGGAGATGCCGAAGCTGAATGCATAGAGCTCAATCCGTTATTCTGTTGTCCCTGCTGGCAGTCATTGCAAGTGCCTGGGCATATCTTATCTACCTGCATTGGCAAATGAATTCGATGCCAATGTCCGAAATGTGGATGGCTCCATCGGATCGATCTGCGTGGGAAATCGGCGATTTCGGCCTGGTATATCTGATGTGGGCTGCGATGATGGCTGGAATGATGTTGCCATCTGCCATACCCATGATCCTCGCATTTTCCCGGGCTTGCAGAAGCCGCTATTCGACACCGCTAAAATTCAGCTTTCTTTTTATCTCCTCTTACCTCCTGATATGGCTGTTATTCAGCGTTGCCATGGCAGTGTTGCAGTGGCAGTTGCATGGCCTGCATGTTTTGTCTCCCATGATGGAGACTGAAAGCGAATATCTCGCCAGCATGATTTTCCTGGGGGCGGGGGCATACCAGCTGACGCCTCTGAAAAACAGCTTTTTGCGACGCTGCCGATCTCCGGCAGGTTTTTTGTTGAATGAGTGGCAGGATGGAGCAAAAGGCGCCTTCGGCATGGGTCTAAAGCATGGCAGCACGTGTGTCGGATGCTGCTGGGCGCAGATGCTGATCATGTTTGCCGTAGGCGTCATGAATCTGTTTGGAATGGCATTGATCACCCTCGTGATCCTCGTGGAAAAAGCCGCGCCTCTCAAGAGCGACCTGATTTCCAGGAGTGTCGGGATAGTATTTGTGGGGTGGGGGCTGTGGCTATTGCAGATGCAATAAAGCCTGATAACTTGTTTTGGCTTTGCCCAGCCCTGCTCATGAAACCTGCCCGCCAGAATTACCTTCCCTCAAGCAACGCCTTTAGCTCGTATTTTTCCCGGTCAATTTCGCCGCGCGTACGAACGCCGTAGCGGCGCAATAAGGGTAGCGGCGGGCACCATCCCTGCAGCCCGTGCTGCAACAGGAATGGCAATACGACCCCCGGCAACAGCAGCCATTTCCTGTCGACAGTTACGCCTAGCACCAGACCGGTCAAGGCCAGGGTCGAGGCATTGACTTCAAGCGCGCGCTCAATGTCCCACTCTCTGTCGAGCTCCTCGATACGTTTATGGATAGCTTCCTCGCTGCTGTTCGCGTAACGCCGGATGTTGCTATTTGTCCTGCGATCTATTTCGCGGTTCACCTCTGGCGCGGTTGAGCGGCGAACACGGTCTGCGCTTGCTTCGGTTTGGTGTTCTGCGTGTGACATCGTCAGATCTCCTTCAAGGACCGTCAATAAGAAAAATGGAGTCTTTTACCCGGCAGTTTCCTGCCGCGACTTTCCGTTGCTTTGCTTGTTTATCCTTTTTTATGGAGGGCAGGGTCAGTTCTGCATGCAGAGTGCCGTTCACCTCGCTTTCCTTTTTACTCAATTTACTCAACGAGGGCATACCCTTTGAGCTGATAATCAGCCAATACGATCATTGCGGACAAGGCGACATCCACCTCCCCACTGACCCATCGGTACTCAAAACCGTTATGCGCGAGGGCCTGGCCGCAGACGTAGACATTCACTCCAGCACGCTTTAGCGCTTTGATCAGTTTTATATTCGGATTGTCGGTTTGATATTTTTTTCGATAGTGGGAATCATCAAGCGAAGCGGGGGTTGCGCCCCCATGAAGAACAGCCGCGATCTCCAATTTTTCAGAGGGCACTTTTGCCAGGGCAAACAGGTTCACAAGGCGTGCGACGCGATCGAGTCCGGGATTGACCTGATCCGGTGATGCCATGGGCTTTGTTACATTCACAATGATTTTGTACTGCCGGCGAGGGTCAGGCTGTAGCGCTGCATTGGGCATCGGCTGCACTTTTCCATATTCCTGGATCATCGGATGCTGCCAGTCGGCGTTACCGGCCAGCACAGGAGCAGAAATTGAAATGCCGAGAATGCAAGCGTTACAAAGGGGAACAAATCGAAGAAGAGATTTCATTGCAGCCTCTCAATCCGATGAAGAATCACCAAAGTTGAAGAACTTCAAGAATTTCTTACGGCATTCGCTTCCAAAATGAGCTATCTGTAGCGATGATGCCAGAAAGCACTCTTAGGGTGACCAGCTCCCGGCACCCTTCAGATTCAATAATAGATTAATAAATTGGGAACTGGAAATTCGTTCCTCACTTATCAGGCGGGGCTTCGCGTCCTTCCTGGCCTCCTTCCTTCCTGTTCTCCCTGAATCGCTTGTAATGTCCCTGTTCGCAGTATAGAATCTGGTATACTGATCGGTCTACTCCTCTTTTTCCGGTGGATTTTTCGTGGCGGTGGAAGCAGGAAGGCCATCTGGATGGTTTTTCTGGCATGGGGGTGAGCGGATGACGGCAAGGAACATGAACGGAATCGATCTGGATAAATCCAGGACAGCGCGGGATCTCATTCGGGCGGATGGGGATGGGTTTGTCGCCAGGCCGCGGTACCGATCGACGGTGGTCTGGGACAAGGGCTACCACACCCGCGCGCGCGTCACAGACGGCCAGGAAGTCATCGGGGACGAACCGGTGCGGTACGGCGGCAGCGGCAGCGGCCTGACGCCGCAGGACATGCTGCTCACGGCAGTCGGCCATTGCCTGGCCGCCACTTATATCGGCGGGCTGTCGGCCGCGGGCATCGCGGTGGAATCGCTGCGGCTGGACGTTTCCGGCCGCGTCAACTTCCGCGCCGCCTACGGGGTGGAATCCGGCAATCCGGGGTTCGAGAACATCCAGGTGAAGGTGGATATCCGGACCGGTTCCCCGCAGGAGGAAGTAAACCGGATTCTGGACGGCCTGCTCGGGACAGCGCCCATTCCGGCCACGATCATGCGCCCGGTCCCGCTCGATGTTGAGATCAGCTGCACCCAGGCCGAAGCAGGGGCCGGGCTTCCATAACCACATGAGAGGACATGAGATGACAGGCATGCATGATGTCGCGGTAATCGGGGCCGGCCCGGCGGGGTTGTCGGCGGCGTATGAACTGAAAAGAACCGGTCTCGATCCGCTGGTGCTGGAGAAGACGCCGGCGGTGGGGGACGTCTGGCGCAATCATTACGACGGGCTGCGCCTGAACTCGGGCCGTGTCCTGTCCCGGCTCCCCGGAAGTCCGTTTCCCCGCTCGGCCGGCCACTGGCCCGCGCGCGACGAGCTCGTGCGCATCCTCGAAACGCTTCCCGAACGGGGCGGGTTCAACGTTCAGACCGGAATCGACATCGGCAAAATCGAATACGACCCCCGGCGTGACTGCTGGGCCGTCACCAGCCAGGACGGGGCAGGATTCGAGGCGCGCGCGGTGGTAGTCGCCACTGGAGGCGCGCGCATTCCCGTCATCCCGCAATGGGAAGGCGTGGAGACTTTCTCCGGGGAAATCGTCCATTCCTCCAGATTCAAGAATGCCCAGGCCTACGCGGGAAAGCATGTGCTGGTCGTGGGCAGCGGCAATTCCGCGGCGGAAATCGCAAGCAGGCTCGCCGCGCATGCCGGGACAGTGACGATATCGGTGCGGACGCCGCCGCATATTCTCCCCAAAAGCGTTTTCGGCCTGCCCCTGGTGGGAATCGGCGTGGCGACGCAGAAACTCCCGCGGGTATGGGTGGATGGCCTTCTGAGCGTCCTGCGGCGGCTGTTCATCGGGGACCTGACAGCTTATGGACTGCCCGCTCCCGCGTCCCGCGTATCCCAGCAGTTCGCCCGCACCCAGGTGGTGCCCATACTCTACTATCCCTTCGTGGAGGACGTTCGTGCGAGGCGCATCCGCGTGGTCGGCCCAGTCAGGAAAATCAACGGCCGAAGCGTGCATGTATTCGATTCCGTGGAGGCTGCAGACCGGGATCAGGCCGGGGAAGCGATATTGAGCGTGGACGCGATCGTTGCCGGAACGGGTTTCCGCAGCGGTCTCACCGATCTGGTCAAGGTGCCCGGCATTACCACTGCGGATGACAGGCCCGTGGCGGTGGGAGACGAGGAGTTTCCCGGCGCGCCGCACCTTTATTTCATCGGCCATGTGAACCCCCTGAGCGGCCAGTTGCGGGAAATTCGCCTGGAAGCGGGCAGGATCGCCCGAAAAATCGGCAAGCAACTGGCCGGACAAGCCCGCCCCCTGCCTGACCAAGGTGACAAAGGTGACAAAGGCAGGGCAGGGCTGACGGGAGCGGAGCAGGGCTGATCGATGACCGGGGATTGCGGAGGCGCGGATTGACGGAAGGAGTACAGCGCAGGAAATCGGCGGAAGAAAAGCTGCTTCTGACCGCGCGCCGGCTGTTCTGCCGGGTCGGAATCCATGCGACCGGCATCTCGCGCATCCTTGAGGAAGCGGGCGTGGCCCGGCGCAGCCTCTACATGCGCTACGGCTCGAAGGAAAATCTCCTCCGGGCGGTATTCGATACGGAAGCGGGCATGTGGTTTCGCTGGTTCGATGTCGATCTGCCCGAACTGGAGTGTTCCGCCGCGGAGCGCATCCTGTCCCTGTTCGATCTGCTGGAGCAATGGTTCGAGCAGGAGGATTTCTTCGGGTGCGTATTCATCAACGCCGTGGCGGAGCACGAAAAGGACAGCGGCTGGGTGAAGGATGTCGCCATTTCGCATCGGGAAAAAATAAACACGCGGCTGCGGGCAATGGTGGTGAAAAGCGGCGTCCCGGACCCGGATATCGTCACCGAGAAGCTGAGCCTGGTGATCGACGGCGCCATCGTGACCGCCATGGTCACCGGAGGCAGCGAGGCCGCGCGCATCGCGCGGCTGGCGGCGGAGGACATTCTGGCGCGTGCCCCGCATCCCCTGTCTCCGGTCACGTTTGTTTCCACTGGTGCCATGGCCTCCGGCCTCACCGACATAAAGGAAGGATGAGCGTGAACTGGCTATTGAAAATCGACGAGGCGCTTCCCGGGCCGTTGCGTGTAATCCTCAGGGGGGTCGGGCAGGTCATTTTCTGCGGCAACGCAGTCACGGGATTTGTTTTCCTGGCGGCGTTCTATATCGGTGACGTGACCGCAGGCCTGGCCGCCACGGTTGGGGCCGTCAGCGGCACGGCCGCCGCCACGGCCCTGAAATGCCCCCAAAGCGACATCGACGCGGGCCTGTACGGTTTCAACGGAACGCTTGCGGGGGCATGCCTGTGGACGTTTCTTGAGCACGATCCGCGGCTCTGGCTGTACATCGCGCTGGCGGCGGCCCTCTCCAGCGTGGTCTTCGCGGTCATGACGAAGCCCGCGTTCCGCTCCGTGTTGCGGATTCCTCCGGCCACGGCGCCATTCGTCCTGGTCTGCTGGATATTCATTCTGGCAATCCCGGCGATCGACCCTGCATTCGATATCGGGTTTGCCGTGCACACGGAGACCGCGGTCCCTGATCTCTCCGTCGCAGCCGCGCCTGCAAGCGCGCCCGCCATCACAAAGGCAAGCGTATTGGCCGATGCCGGGCCGGCGTTGCTGCTGAAAGGCGTGAGCCAGATTTTCTTTGCTGACAGCTTCGCGGTGGGCATCCTGATTCTGCTCGGCGTCGCGCTCGCATCGCCCCGGGGCGCTCTGCTGCTCGCAAGTGGTGCGTTTTCGGGAAGCGTGGTCGCGACGCTGCTGGGCGCCGATGCGCATGCCGTCGAAACCGGGCTGTATGGTTTCAATGCCGCGCTGGCTTCTATCGCTGTGGGACAGGTTTTTCTCCAGCCGGACGCGAGGAGCGCGCTTCTGGCTGTGCTAGCCGGCGTGCTCGCCCCGCTGTTCCAGATCGGGCTTGCTCAAATCCTCCTTCCGGTGGGCCTGCCGGTGCTGGCGGCTCCTTTTCTGTCCGTTTTATGGATCGTGCTGTTCGTTGCCGGCCGATGGCGGCGATGGCGGCCGCCCACCTTGGAGAAACCGGTTGAACCAGCCTGATCACGGATCACACTTTTTTACGGGAGAAATCAATGAACAGCATGTGGGAAAATCTGTCGGTGGGAACGCGGCGCCTCATGGTCCTGGGCTTGTCGCTTGCGGTCATCGTCGCGGTCGGCCTGCAGTTTCACGTGAGTTCGCAGGGGGATATGTCCGGCACCTATCCGAAAGGGTTTCGCGGCGGCACCTGCACCATCGAATCCGAATCCCTGGTGATCGGTTATTCCGGCTACTTCATTCCGGCGGATTATGAAATCCCCGAGAACGCGACCAGCGCCATGTCCGTCCCCGTCCTGTGCGGAAAAATACCCGGTCCGGGAATACTGGATGTCACCATCGATCTTCTTTACCCCGAAGCGGCGCGTGAATGGCCGCTGGCCATGACCCTCGCCAGGATGGACGGCGACGCGCCGGTGAAAACCCTGATGACAGTGCCGCCGAAAATCTACGAGACCGGCATCATCACGCAGGTGCTGAACATGGGAGAGGCGGGTCAATACCGGCTTTACCTCTCCGGGAAGGATGGGAACGGGGCCGATTTCACGCTGGAAATCCCCATCACGGTAGGGACACAATGGTACGAAGGCATTCCCCAGCTCTGGCCGCTGTTCCTGCTGATCGCCGCCGCGATTGTTTACCGGGTTTTCAGGAGGCTGTGAACGATTGTTGAGGTCCTTTACCCGGAAACCGGAATAGCAGGATAGTCAGCCGCTTGTAACTACAAACGGTACGGCACTATTACCTCCTGATTCGGGAAATCCCTGCTGTTCCGCGTCAGCAGCGTGAGTTTATGTACTTGCGCCGTAGCGTATATCAGCGCATCCGGCAGCTTCAGCCGGTACTTCCTGCGCAGGATCACGGCTTGCTCGTAGATGCGCTGGTCCAGCGGCAGCATCCTGAAAAAGGCAAGCAAGGCACGGGCAGCCTTGTCAGTTTCCGGCGTCGCCCCAACCATGACCTCCATCCATGTGATCGGGCAGATGTGACCGCTGGTGTTTTCCTGAAGCGTCTGCCTTGCCTGCGGCACACCTTTCAGGCAGTCGATCAGGATGTTCGAGTCGAACAGCGCCGCGCTTATTCCCATTCTGCACGCAGCCTGCGCTGGTATTCCACGCCGTCACCGATATCTTCCCGATCCTTCCACAACCCGAACGCGGCATCAATCGGATCCGCTTCGCTACGGCTCTCTGCCTGCCTGAGCGCCCCGACATAGGCATCCAGCGCCCGCCGCATCAGTTCGGCGCGTGAAATATCCGCCTTCCTGGCAAAGGCTGTCAGTTCTTCCAGCAGATTCTCCGGTATATCCACCAGTGTGCGCATAACACCTCCGATCAAGTGATATACCGATTATATATCATCTTGTCCTGCGCCATTCTCCCTGCC
>CAYXQR010000086.1:0-11081 GCA_964466955.1 uncultured Nitrosospira sp. | reverse complement strand
AAGGCGGATCGGGCGGGCAGGGCGGGCCTGACAGCCAAAGGGCTGGAGGAACGTTTTCCGCGCGTGGGAGAGATCCCGTTCTCATCCGCGCGCAAGCGCATGAGCACCCTCCACGCCGACACGCAGACGTCCGGGCACCTGTTCGTCTTTGCCAAGGGCGCGCCGGATATCCTGCTGGAGCACTGTTCCGGCGAACTGGTCGGAGAAAGCGTCCAGCCGCTGACCGACGACCGGCGGGCAGCCATCCTGCGCAATAACGAAGCGCTCGACAGCGAAGCCCTGCGCTCGCTCGGCCTGGCTTTCCGCCGCGTGCCGGAAGGGGAGATCGACCTCGGCCAGCTGGACGGGCAGGATGGACTGGACAGGCTGGCGGAACAGGTCGAGCGGGATCTCGTGTTCGCGGGGCTGATCGGCATGATCGATCCCCCGCGGGAAGAAGTCGAAGACGCCGTGGCGCTGGCAAGGAAAGCCGGGATACGCCCGATCATGATCACCGGGGATCATCCCGCCACGGCCTCGGCCATCGCCGTTCGGCTCGGTATTGCCGACGGAATGGAAGCCCTCACCGGCGCCGAACTGGAGGAAATGTCCGACGACATGCTCGAACAAAAGGTCGGACAGACATCGGTGTACGCGCGCGTCAGCCCCGAGCACAAGCTGCGCATCGTCCATGCGCTGCAGCGCCAGGGCGAAGTGGTCGCGATGACCGGCGATGGCGTGAACGATGCCCCCGCCCTGAAAAGCGCGGATATCGGCGTGGCGATGGGCATCGCGGGAACGGATGTTTCCCGGGAAGCGGCCGACATGGTGCTGGCGGACGACAACTTCGCCTCGATCGTGGCCGCGGTGGAGGAAGGGCGCGCGATCTTCGCCAACATACGCAAGTTCCTCCGCTACCTGCTCTCGTCCAATACCGCCGAAGTGCTGACCATGTTCTTCGGCCTGGTGCTGGCGGATGCCATCGGCCTGCGGGCGGAAGGCCAGGCGGTCGTGCTCCCGCTGCTGGCCACGCAGCTGCTGTGGATCAACCTGCTGACGGACGGACCGCCCGCCCTGGCACTGGGGGTGGACCCGCCGGACCGCAGCGTGATGCGCGCGCGGCCCCGACCCAGGGAGGAAGGCGCCATCACCCTGCGCATGTGGGGCGATATTTTGCTGGTCGGCATGGTCATGGCGGCGGGCACCCTGCTGGTGCTCGATGCCAGCCTGCCGGGGGGATTCATCGAAGGCTCGGGCGACGTGCGCTACGGCCAGACCATGGCTTTCACCGTCCTGGTGCTGTTCCAGCTTTTCAACGTGCTGCACGCCCGCTCGGAGGAGGAAAGCGCGTTCAGCGGCGCCCCCAACGGCTGGCTGTGGGCCTCCATCCTGCTGGCCCTGGCGCTGCAAGCGGCCGTGGTGTATGTGCCCGTGCTGCAGCAGGCATTCTCGACCGTGAGCCTCGCTGCGCAGGACTGGCTGGTTTGCACGCTGGTTGCCAGCTCGGTGCTGTGGCTGGGGGAACTTGCGAAGCTGATACGCAGGGGCCGGATGAGACATGCACGGCGTGCCACGGCGGGCACGACGTGAAACGGAATGGCCGGGCTTCCTGGCCTGACGAGGCTGCAAGGCAGGCACCCGGCCACGGTAGGGCATGGGAAAAACGGGAAAAAACGAAGATTAAAACAGGCATTTCTTCCCGCCCCGCTTCCGTTGCGGGGAATCGGGAAGAAATAACCCGAGGGGATTTGTTCAGCGCTACCTCAGCCTACCTGCTGATGGGCGGCTCGGTCCTCACATCCTCCTTGGGCGTTCCCCAGCGGGTGGAGTTCTTCGCATTGTTTTCCGCGCGGCTGGCATTGACGCAGTCCGGGCTTGCGTCCCGGTGGCTTGCGCTCGACATGCATTCGGCCAGCTTTTCTCTACGCTCCGCAGGGTGAGACTCGTACCATTCGGTGGAACGGACCTCTTCTCCGGTTTCACGGAACTCGCACCCAGCCAGCAGCACCGCCAGCGCCAGCGCGCATGCAACCTCGGGAACAGCATTGGGGACAGATATATTCGCTCTCAAATCACACTCCGTTCAAACGATCACAACGCAAAAGAGAAGCGGAATCGCTTTCCGCCACCGCTTCGCCATTGTCGGCAATCGCAAGTGTGACAGGGAGCGTGGCATGGCTCTGTACGGTTCCGTACGGAAGAGTCTTCCAGCGGGAAGAACGGGAAGAGCCGGCCATGCCTCGCCCCCGCATGCAATCGTACGCCGGCACCGGGCGTGGATGCCTCGGCTGCCCGGTTGCCGTCAGGCTGGCTCGAGCGCGCGGGTCTCCAGCAAACCGCGAAGCTCCATTTCGCGGCTCAGGGTATGCATGGCCTGGTCATGGATCACGTCCAGCGCGTCGTAGGCGCGGTTGCGCAGGGTGGCGGCTTTCAGCATGCCGCATTCCAGCGACTTCCTGATTTCACGCAAGCCCGTCCTTTCCCCGCAATAGGCGCGGATGATCTGCTGGATGCCCCTGCGGTGGTGGATGCCGGTGCCGTAGCCCGCCGCGACATGATGCACCAGCAGGTCCAGGCCGCCCGCCTCCCGCCCGAACTGGAGGCGCACGTAGGCCATGTGCAGGCGCGGCAGCACGCGTTCGCACAGCGTGATGATGAGCGCCGCCTGCGCATGCAGATCGTGCGCGGTCAGTTCGTCTTTCGGGCGCGACTCGCCCTTCCCGGCCGGCCCGCGCATCGCGTTCACGGAAGAGATTTTCACGATCGGCCGGTTGCTCGTTTCATAAGCCCATCTGAGCGCATGCTGCACGTTTCTGAATTTCATTTGTCTGTCCTTCTGGTTGTGAACGTCCGATACCTGCTGTCCTGGCGCCTGCGGTTCAAATCTCCCTTCCCTTCCTTCTTGCCAATTACGCGGGGGGGCTATCCGCGCCCTCCCCTGTCCTTTCCGTCGGGCAAAGCCCCACAGCGTTTCCATCTCTTTGCCTGCCCTCTCCTCTCTTCGCAGAGCGGGCTCTGCCCGCCACCACGTTCGCCTATCTGGTTCCGCCCGCCAGCGGGACCGGGGCGGCGTCCAGCCGCTTGAATTCCAGCGCGGCCTCGCGCGAGCCGCCAGCGAGCACCTGCCGCGCCGCCTGCTCATCCCCCACCAGCACCGGCGCGTCGCCGCCATAGCCGTGCAGGCTGTTCCGGGCGCTGGCGATCCCGGTCAGCACGGGCAGATAGGGCGGACATTCGTTGCGCATGGCGTATCCTCGATAGCGGTTTTCGAATTCCTTCGCCACGAACGGCCATTCCGCCTCCACCCTGGTGCCGAGCGGAATCCATCCGCCCATGTCCTGGAGGACGCGGTGGATCAGCGCGTCGTCGAAGACGACATCGCTGTACGTCCCCACCGAGCGCACCGCCCGGTCGACCTTGGCCCAGGCCCGCAAGGCGGCATCCTGCGTGGAGCCTTGCAGCATGCGGATGATATCGGCGGGCTTGGGAGCGAACTGGCCCGCATCCGGGTTCGCCACATGCCGGTTGAAGGCATCCACGATGGCGGCCAGGTCGTAGCGCTTGAGCGCGGCCCACCACACGTCCAGCGCAAAAGTGGAAACGGTCTTGCCGTAGAAACCCATCACCCCGGCAATGCCCTCGCGGAATTTCTGGAAGTCATCGGTCTGCATCGCCTGCTTCCTCCCGGCGCGTATGGGCTGCATTCGCGCCCTCGCCCCTCAGCTCGGGGGGCAGCCATCCCTCCGCCGCCGCTCCGTTGGCCGCTTCCAGCTGTTCCTGCCGGTTCGGCATGCGCCCCCGATGCTGGATCCATCCCGCCGCTTCTTCCCGCTGGCGCTTCACGGTGCCGACGACATAGGCGAAGCTCGCCTTGCCCCGCGCGGCGGCGGCCCTGGCGGCATGCTGGAATTCATCCTCCGCGGCGCCCGCGCGCAAAAGCGCGAGAAAACCCGAGTGATGCGGATTGCAATCCCGTATGCCGAGCTGGCGCAGGTTCGTGCAGCAGGCATCCGCCTGTTCGGGCACGGTCCGGACTCCAGCTTTATCCTTTCCCGGCGCCCCGTCTGCCGCAACCCCGCCGCCTTCGGAAAACCCCGGCGCACCCGCTTCCGTCCCGCTGCCTGCCATTGCGCTCTGCACGGGCAGCGGATTCCCGCAAGAAGGATTCGCCCGGTCATCGCTTTCCATGTCTGCCGGCAGGAACCGCTCGCCTTCCTGCCGGGGTTGGGGTTGGGGTTGGGGCTGAAGCTGGCGTTGGGACTGGAGCTGGGGTTGGGGCTGGAGAGCTTTCCCGCCGGGTTCCGGCCGGGTTCGCCCATGGGATACACCGGAGTCCGTAACCGGATAACCCGGCAAAAACCCTTCGAACCCCTCGGGTTTGCTCGGGCTGCCCGGTGTGGCATGTCCCGGCGGGACGGTTCCGGGTAAATCAGGGCAAACAGCAGAATGGGGAGGATGAAGATGACCGGCCTGAGGAGTACGAGCGGGAGGGCGCCCGCCCTTCCTGCCGTTGATGCGGGCGGCTTCGATCTTGGGCCGCGCCTTGGCGATTTCCCGGTCGGCACGCCGGTTGTGGCGCAATCCGTCAGCCTCCGACACCGGAAAAAACTGCTCCGCGACCGTCTTCACCGCCTGCTGCTCCAGGCGCGTCATCGCCCTGCAGACGCGGTACAGGCTCGGCAGGTCGCTGGGCAACGGCTTTTCCACGCTGAAATAGGTATCCAGCAGCATCGTGTAGGCGCCGTGCTCGGCCAGCGAAAGATGGGCGGTATCCCGCTGGTAGTCGCCGCAGTATCGTTCGTAATAGTTCACGCGATTCCTCTCCCTGTTTGCCCATGCCTTCAAACCGCCCACCACACCACCCACCACATCACCTTCAGGCCCTTCCAGAGAACCCCTTCGGCCCGTAACGCATGGAAACCCGTAACCCTGTGGAGCGGACCGTGCCCCGCAATCATGATCGTTCGTCGGGCAAAACCCGACCTGGGGTCCAATCGCTTTCCCGTCCCTTCTTCGTAGGACGGGCTTTGCCCGCCAATCCGATCCGAGGCACTGGAAGCAGTCACATGCCCCGAACCCGGCTTTCTCCCCTCTGACGGTGCTGTTTTTCCGGTTTCAGGCCGGTTTTCGGGAAAAAAACAGGCTTCTCAACCGGAAATCCCGCCTCTGAATGATTATTACAAGCACCACTTGTAATTGTCAAGTCATTCTTGTAAGCAGTCTGCAAGAAGTGCTTGTATGATCGGGCACATGAATATTGCGAAGATCATTCGCGAAGGGCGTGAGAGGCTGAATCTGAACCAGACGCAGCTGGCCGAACTGGTGGGGGTCTCGCCTCAGGCAGTGCAGCAGTGGGAATCCGGCGCTACCCTGCCCCGTGGAAAAAGACTGAACAGGATTGCGGAAGTGCTCCAGCTGCCGCCATCCGTGATGCACTTCGGCCAGGCACTGGATGCGCCCCGGGCCATGCCGGAGAAGAACACGCTGTCCGGACGGAGTGAAGCCTACCGGTCGGGGTCGGGAGCGGGACCGGCGGGCGCATCGGGGGCATCGGAGGCCCCCCGCGCTGCGGAGGAAAAACCCGCGTCCGAGACCGATGCGCTCATCAGCCAGGTGGTCGAGGCCATGCGGCGCATGTCGAAGGAGGATGCCGCCCGCCTGGTCACGATCAGCAAGGCGCTGGTCAGCGCGGCCAGCGTTCAGGCGGAGGTCTCCCAAGGGGATCTGGAGGATCTGAAACCCCTGCCGGCCCCCGATCTGCCGGCTCATCCGCAACCGGCATTTCCTCCGCGCAGGATGCCCGAAGGTCGAGCGAAGGTTCGAGGAAAGACGGCAACTCGATAGAAGGATGCAGAACCGGCATCAGCTGGATCGAAGGAATTTCGACCGCAGAAAGACCGACCGCAGGGTGCGCAAGCGCGCGAAAAGTTGAACGAGGGCCTGTTAACACTTCCCTACGACAGCCTAGATATGCTGTTTGCCTTTCAGATATCCGAGAAGGCCCGCGCCCGTCGCGAACAGCTTATTGCCCGGCTGCCGGAACATGAGCGTGAAACCGGAGGATGCAGGTATACGCTGGAGCATGCGGTCAAGGAAGTGCTGGCGGAAGTGGCCGAGGTGGCCGTGCTCATCAAGGAACTGGAAAGCCAGGGAAGCGCTGAACGAATCTTCGCCGGGTGCGTTGGCGGATCAGCCTGTAATGCAATGGAACCTGCCACGGGACATTCGGCGGGGAAACAGGCGGAACGACACGACCCCGGCCCGTGGCTGGAGCCTCGAAGTCAGGCGTAGGCAGAGCCGGACAGAACGTTTATAATGTTCTCTACATACTTGGAGCGGATATGAAAACTGCTATTTTCGCGCTGCTCGCCGCGCTGCTTCTCTCCTCCTGCATCACCCGGGGCAAGATGACCGGCGTACGTGAAGGCATGACCAAGGCGCAGGTCATCCAGGTCGCCGGCAACCCGGACGGTTACCAGCGCAGCGGCGACTACGAAGTGCTGCTCTATGTCGACCGCAGCAGCACCTGGTCCCTGCTGGGCGGCACTTACCGGGACGTTCTCGACTATTCCGTCATCCTGAGGGAAGACCACGTAGTGGAATTCGGTCCCGGCCGCACCCACCAGCGCGATTCAGAAGTGCCTTTCGTCAGGATACCGAGCCGATGAAACATTTGATTGCCAGGAACCCGGCGCTGTAATAACCCTGCAATCCAGCTGGGATAGTCTTTAACAAGATTCCCTGTTCCGCTCCCTCCCCTGCCGCCCCTTACAGCGATCCCCGCTGTGGCAGGGAAGGGATTTTCTTTCCCCCCTCTTTTTCCCTTGCTTTTTTCCCGATTACAAGCCGCAGCTTGACAATTACAAGAATTACTTGTAATCTTCCTCCCATGCCCGCGGTGGCGAGCTTTTTTCAGTGTCGCAAGCGCTGACGGCCAGTCCCATCGGTCCCGCCGCCCCGGCATCCGCGAAACAGACGCGCAGCCCGACTCCGGCATAGCCTCGATCCCGCAAGCCCCTTCATCCCCTCTCTCCCCCGGGGGCATGGAAAGACAAGCGGCCGGAGAAGGGAAAGGCGCAAAGAAATACCCAGGCCGTGCCTGGCGCGGAACTACCGTCTGCCCGACCTGAAAGGGCGGACCATCGAACGGAGCAGAGGCGAATGGGCAAGGGAACGGAGCGGTGGAAAGACTGGATGCGTGCGGCATGGACCGAACGCCGCCCCGTTCCCCTCGACCTCACCGATACGGAAATACTGGACTGGCTGAGCGATTACTGCGACCAGGCGCTCTACACCCCGCCCGCCCCCCAGTGCCGCGGCGGCTTCACCCTCTATTGCGACGACATCAAGACCACCTCCCCCACCCTGCGCGAAGCGGCGTGCCTGGCCGCGGCGAAATGGAAGGAAGCGAACGGGTAATCATTTCCCTCAGCTAGAAACGGTGCCGGATATTTGCATCTTTCATAATGGCATTTGCCGTATGCCGGGACTTGCAATTGAACGGAACCGTTACAGCAACCGATCCCTTTGTCCATATTTCATGAGAGCCCTTTCCTGCCCTTAGGAATGAGAACCCGTGTTTTCGCAAAATCTCGATTACTTTATTGTAATACCCCTTCATACGCCCAGCAGGCGCAGATCGGTAACGGGTCTTTGGATAGGACGATGATTCAGCTGCAAGCCTACCAGCTCATCCACTGAACTGGTTACTTCCTTTACAAGTTCATCAAGCGTAGCTGCTTCGCATACCAGGCCGCGCAAATCGCTGCTTGTAGCCACGAATACATTGGCTTCCACATCATGGAGAATATCCACACGCAACTTCAGCGCCACACCAGCGCCGCCCAGGGTACGCCAAAACGGGTATCCAATTCTATACATGATTACCCCTCCAGCCATTCATCCCCATCTCCCTCGCTCCTCTTCCGCGATTAAAAAGTTTCCTCTTGACTTTTACCTGTGATCAAGTATACGGCACAAGACCCTGTCGGGAAAAGCCTGACCGGGCTCCGGATTCCTCCGGGGCGCTGAAGCCGATCCTGCTAAATGCTCATGAAGCCGATGCTGAAATGATTCACGCAAGGCGTTTTCGGGCTGAATATCGCCATTACCGGGAGAAAGGCGCCTTCCACAGGGCATGACTGTAAGGCCGCGCCCGAGATGGAAACATGGGCGCCCTGCATGGTGGGACTGGCAATCCACCAGTTATTGTTCAGGCCGAAATGGCCTTGAGCCACGATGAAGTTCTCGCAGACGATGACCCGGTCGGCTGTATCGGTAATTTTCATCATCCCCTGCACTGCGAAATTCAGCTCGTTCGGATAGGTTCCGGCGCTATCGCACACCACGGTCTGGCCGTTTCCCGCCGCGGTTTTGAACCAGCCCGCAACCGCTGCCGATTTTTTCCTGCCGGCATCCACCATGATGTAGGCCTGCTGGTGGCCGTCCTCCATTTTCATGCCGGCTGAAACGCCGTGATAGGGCTGTCCGGATGTGATCGAGTGGCTGGTTTCGGTAAAGCTGAATGCCTTCAATCCCGCTATATCGAAGAATACATAATTGTCATGAGAAGTCGTCATTTTTTGTTCCCCCTTTTTGATAGATCGAGTTGCCGTCCGGGCGAAGCGGTTGCGCTCTATTCCGATGGCATCCATCTTCGTGGCTGAACGACAGAACTTAACAACCGAGCGGGAATTTCAAAATGAAGAAAAGAGACAGAAAAAATATTCTGATCGATCGATACAGGAACATTATCGGCGGATGCGTTGCGCGCGCCGGCCAGCCACGCCAGAGCTTTCCGCCTTTCCCTCCGCGCCATCTCGGATAGGGCGTAGGGCGGGCTCTGCCCGCCGTGGTGGATGCATTGGGCAATCCAGTACGCTGGCTGCTCACCAGTGGCGAGGTTACAGGCACTGATCAAGGACACCGATTGCAAGGTATTCCTGATCCTGGATAACCTGCGCGTCCATCACTGCAAGCCGGTGAAGGCATGGCTGGCCGAACATGCCGGACAGATCGAGGTGTTCTACCTGCCAGGCCACAGCCCGCAGCTCAATCCGGATGAGCGCTTGAACGCCGAACTCAGACACGTCATGGGCAGTCGCGTGCCTGCACGCACCAAGGCCAGGCTGCGCGAGTCACGGACGAACACATGATGCAACTGGAGCAGCAACCCGAACGCGTACGGACCTGCTTTCGCGATCCGCGAGTCAAGTATGCAGCCTTAAGGGTATTTGATGGCCGGATCAATAGCGCGCCGGGGTTGTAATCACGGCACCTGTTGGGCCGCGTGCTTCACTCTCAAAATCTCGACGGTGCGGGCCTCAGCTAGCACACGATAAAAAATGATGTAGTTCGGATGCACGACCAGTTCGCGCAGCCACTCAGGCAAGCCCGGCCGCCCTTTGCGGCCAAGCTCTGGATGCTGTGCAAGCGGCTTGGTCTTGTCGTGCAGCTCCCTGCCGAAGCTCCTGGCCCGCGTCGGAAATGGACGGGTTTTAATTTCTGTCTCCCAATTCATGCTCATCAGCTATGATCTTCTCTACTACGCAAACAGCCGTGCGACCTGTGTCATGGGCAGAAACAATCTCAAGGGTGTCTGCTGGAACGGCACGAAGTCGAAATGCCGATAGAAACTCTCGGCCTGTTCATCCTTCGCCTCCACGATCACCGCCATGGCAGCGATTTGCTGTGCCCCCTCCAAGCTGCGGCGGAGAGCGTCAGCAAGAAGGAATTCTCCGACACCCTGCCCACCGACCGAACGATCCACGGCCAGTCGCCCCAGCAGCGTCACTGGCAATTGGCCGTAGCGGGGCAACCGCTTCATCAGGTCTGGTGGCAGCTCCTCCACCTGGATGGCAGACGCCGAAAGGGTATAAAAACCCAGTACGATGCGGCTGTCGGGTTGTGTCAGCACAAAAGGTGCGGCGACGCACTTCTCCGCGTCCTGCCGTGCCTGTTCGCGTAAATAGCGGTTTAGCGCCTCGTTGCAGCAATCGAATGATTTGCGGTCATGCGTCTTTTTGAGTGGAGTGATAAATTCCGGTGCAAGAATAAGCGCCAATCACAGCTCCGCCTTGCGACGGTAACTCTGTATGGCCTTTTTCAGGCGCGCACCCGGCTCGGAAGGGGCCAGCAAAGCCGACACGAAGGCGATCTGTTCTTCGCGGGACAGGTGGATGACTTCGTGCTCCTGCACGATCCTCGCAGCGGCCTCCTGTGTACTGTCGATGACAAATTCACTCAAGGTGCGGCCCGACAGGCTGGCGGCACGTTGAAAGAGATTCTTCTGCTCGCTGGATACGCGCGCCTCCAAGCGCGCATTGCGCGGCTTATCCGGAGTTTCTGGTGTATTCAGCATGACGTACCTCCTTTACTTGGGTTAAGGCGTTACTCCTCAATATTGTACGCCATTTGTCCGTACAAAACAATCTAAATCAACCTTGCTGATAATCCTGGATTTTTAATTTCTTAACCTGCTCCGACGGTCGCATATAGCTGCCTAATCATCCTCTGATGGGCGATGCCGATGCAGGATATGCCAGTCCTTTTCGACAGGCGCAGCGCGGCTGACACAAAGCACACTTTACGGGATAATGTCAAGTGTACCGTTCATCCCCACCCGTGTGGGGAACACCTACGGGATACTACTGGATATCCGCTATTGTCCGGTTCATCCCCACCCGCGTGGGGAACACAAAGCATACTTTGACGAGCGGTGTCAAGCATACGGTTCATCCCCACCCGTGCGGGGAACACTGCACTTCGACACGAATAGCGGATAGGGCAAGCGGTTCATCCCCACCCGTGTGGGGAACACAACAGAAGCGCCGGTGACAGGTACCGATCTACCGGTTCATCCCCACCCGTGTGGGGAACACACCAGGATCATCGCACCAAACGCGAGAAGCATCGGTTCATCCCCACCCGTGTGGGGAACACATTCGGCTCCTCGATTTTGATGAGCAAAAATCCGGTTCATCCCCACCCGTGTGGGGAACACAAACCAACACGGTTAAATCATCCTGGCTTAACCGGTTCATCCCCACCCGTGTGGGGAACACTTCATTTTCAAGCTCCTTTTTTGTCTTTCAATCGGTTCA
>CAYXQR010000085.1:0-22558 GCA_964466955.1 uncultured Nitrosospira sp. | reverse complement strand
GTGACCGGATACAGGCCTTTCTTGCTGCTGACCAGGTCGTTCTTTACCGTTAAACCAGGGGGTTGAAACCGAAGGCCGCCACCCCCATTTAGGTGCGGTGCGAGCCCAGGCCGGGCGGATCCGCCTGGGAATCTCCGCTCGACCAGCTGGAGCAGATGGTGGCAGGTTCTGACGGGGCGGAAATGGTCATTACGCTTTCGAACCGGTTTGTACGGTACGCAGTTTTACCGGCACAGAAAAGTATCGCCAATTCCGCCGAATTGAATGCGTATGCCGAATTCCACATGCGTGAAATATATGGAGAGCGGATGAGCCGGTGGGTCCTGGGCATAAGCGCCTGGGATCCCCGCGCAGGAGGCGTTTGCGCGGCAATCGAGCATGGGCTGGCCGAGCGGCTGGAGGAATTTGCCACTCGTCATAAAATCCGGCTGAAGTACATTGAACCTTATTTTACTGGCGAATTCGACCGCTCGCACAAACTATTGAATGGGAATCGTGCATGGTTTGCGCTGGTCGAGACCGGCTGTTTTTGCTTTGCATTGCTGGACAATGGCGCCTGGCAACGGATCAGCAGCCGCCGCATCATGCATGTCACCGAAGATGAATTGATAACGGTGCTTGATCAGGAAGCAGTACTTTTTTCAGTACGCAGGGAAGCCATCGAGACCGTGCACCTGTGCGCGCCAGAGCATCCGGAACTGGCATTTTCGGAGGGCTGCGGCTGGCAGGTCATCTCGCTGCAGTCAGGAAACAAGCCGATGCCACCGCATTATCCGTCCGTGGCCATCGATGCGGTCGGGAAGAACTGATGCGCAGCCTGAGGTTGAGGTTCGGCAATCGCGAGGGCGACGGAGGAGGGACCAGCCATGTACTGATGGCGCTCGGCATGACCGTTCTTGCAGGCGTACTGTATCAATTCAACGCGGCCATGAACGAAGTGGCTTACTGGGACCTGCGTATTGCCAGCATGGACCGACGGGTGCAGCGGAAAACGGAGCCGTCGTTTTCCGCGGTCTACGACACCCCCGAGAAGAAAAGGGAGGTAAAGAAAGCCAATATGGTATTGAGCGAAATCGACTTGCCCTGGCAGGCTCTCTTTGATTCCATCGAGCACGCATCCAGCAGCGATGTGGCTTTGCTGTCGTTTCAGCCGGACCCTGCCGGCCGTACCATCCGGGTCGGAGGGGAAGCGAAGAACGTTCCGGCGATGCTGGGTTTTGTCAGCGCCCTTGAGCATGAACCTGCATTGAAGGATGCGCATTTGCTCAAATATGAAATCAAACGGGACGATCCGCAGCGACCGGTGGTCTTTTCCCTTGTTGCATCATGGACGTGAGTTTTGTGGAAGATGCGTTCCATCGCCTGCGCTGGCGAATGGAGCAACTCGGCGCTACCGGTAAAATCGGAATCGGCCTGTCTGTTTTTTCCGCCATATTTTTTTTCGTGGCGGTCCTGCCGCGTCAGGCAGAATCGGACGCGCTCATGATCAGGGCCGGCGTGTTGCAGACGAGCCTGAAAACAGCCCCCCAGGAAATGGAGAGCAAGCCCGTGCGAAGGATATACGGTTCGGAGGCGCTGCGGGTTTTTTATGATTTTTTCCCGGGAATCGATTCCACACCGCGCTGGATCACGGAAGTGGTGCGCTCCGCGGCTCAGCATGAGGTGGAAATCAGCGGTACCAGCTATCGCATGGTTCGAGAGAAGGATGTGAAGCTGGCGCGTTATGAAATGATGCTGCCGATCCGGGGGGAGTATCGACAGGTGCGCGGTTTTATTGCCGATGCCCTCCATGCGGTGCCGGCAATGGCACTGGTGGATGTGGTGATCAGGCGTGAGAGCGTGGAATCCGAATTGCTGGAGGCGAACGTCAAATTCAATCTCTACTTGAGTGAGCCCGGAAAATGAAACAGCTCCCGGCACAAGGACGCAAACGGGTTTTATGGCTGGGCGGCGCCTTGCTGGCCACGCTTCTTGCTGCGCAGTGGGTAAGCGGAGAGGACGGCAGTGATATGGATCAGGCAGTCGGGGAAAGCAGACCGGAAAAGAGGACGCGGGCGAAAGAAACCGAACCGTCGCTGGAAGCAGAATCATTGCAGCTAGAGCGATTGGACAGCAGGAAATTCAACGCCCAGGCAGGGGATATTTTTCGCAGCCAGTCATGGGTTCCTCCCCCTCCGCCGCCATCCGAAAAATCGCTGCGCCCATCTCCGCCCCCATTGCAATTCAAATATCTGGGCAGGGTGACAGAGGGAGAAGAAACCCGGATATTTCTTGCGTTGGCCGAGCGCAATTACATAGTCAGGCCGGGGGAGAGCATCAACAGCCAGTACCGTCTGGATGAAGTGAGCGAGGATGCGATCACGCTGACTTATCTTCCACTCAAGGCAAAGCAGGTACTTGCTATCGTCGGGACAGGCTCTGGTGATATTCGATGAGGATGGGAAAGGTTGTTCTGCTGGCCCTGCTGGTCGCGGTATCTTCAGGCTGCGCGACGAACCAGGCATTTGTCGAAGGCAAGCGCCTCATCGCCGAAGGCAAGGTGGAAGCCGGTCTTGCCAGCCTGGAACAGGCGGTGCGGGAAAATCCTGACAACATCGAGATTCGCGCCATGCTCGCGCGCCAGCGCGAGGCTGTCGTGGGACGTTTGCTGATCGAAGCCGAAAATGACCGGTTCCTCGGAAATGAAGCTGCCGCGGAGCAGGGATACAGGCGCGTGCTCGAGATGAATGAGCGCAATGAGCGGGCGCTGGCAGGTCTTGCCTCGCTGGACATGGATCGCCGCCATGAAGCGCACGTGAAGCATGCGGAAGAGCTGCTGAAACGAAATGAATCCGTCGCCGCAGCGGAGGAGCTCCGGGCGGTGCTGCAGGAAAATCCCCTGCAGCGGGATGCGCGTCGTCTCATCCAGCGAATCACCGAGATGGAGGTGGAAGCAGCGAGTATGGGGCCGGCGCTGAAAACCGCGTTCAATAAGCCGATCACGCTCGAGTTTCGTGATGCCGGCCTGAAATCGATTTTTGAAATCATGGCGCGGACTGCGGGCATCAACATCGTTTTCGATAAGGATGTGAAGCAGGATACCAAAACGACCATTTTCGTGCGTGACACCAACGTCGAGGATCTGTTCAAGCTCCTGCTCATGACGAACCAGCTCGCGCACAAGGTACTGAACGAGAATTCCGTGCTCATCTATCCGAATACGGCAGCGAAGCAGAAGGAGTACCAGGAACTGGTGGTTCGCAGCTTCTACGTTGCGAACGCGGACGTAAAGCAGATCGTTGCCATGGTAAAGGGACTGGTCAAGACCAAGGATCTGCACGTGGACGAAAAACTGAATCTGTTCGTCATGAAGGATACCATCGATGCGGTTCGCCTGGTGGAACGGCTGGTGGCACTGAATGACCTGGCCGACCCCGAAGTCATGCTGGAAGTCGAAGTGCTGGAAATCGGGCGCAACCGCCTGCTCAACCTCGGCTTGCAGTACCCGGACCGGATGAACGTGAACATGCTCAGTGCAGCGAGCGCAGGCGCCGCCGCGCCATTCCCGCCGTTCGAGATCAGCAGTGCGGGCATCAACGGCAACGGCTCGAACCTCGACAATCTTGTGGGATTCATCGCCAACCCGGCCTTGATCGTCAATCTCAAGCGGCAGGACGGAATCATCAACGTCCTTGCCAATCCGCGCATCCGTGTCAAGAATCGGGAGAAGGCGAAGGTGCTGATCGGCGACAAGGTTCCCGTCGTCACCACGACCGCTACAGCCAACGTGGGTGTGGCATCCTCGGTCAGCTATCTCGACGTGGGGCTCAAGCTGGACGTTGAATCCACCATTTCGCTCCAGGACGAAGTATCCATGAAAGTCAGCCTGGAAGTCAGCAATATCGTGCGGGAGGTGCCGGTGACAGGGGGCGGGCTTGCTTATCAGGTAGGCACCCGTACTGCCGCAACCACCTTAGCCTTGCGCGATGGCGAAACCCAGGTGCTGGCCGGGCTGATCAGCGATGACGAACGCACCACTCTTTCCAAGGTTCCAGGCCTGGCGGATTTGCCGTGGGTCGGCAAGCTGTTCACCAATCAGAACGTTACCCGCAACAAGACGGAAATCGCCTTGCTGATCACCCCGCGCATCGTGCGCAATATCGCACGTCCCGCGAGGGCCGCCAGCGAGCTCCCTTTCGGTACCGAAAATACAGTGGGCATACCGGTCAGGATAGGCAAAGTGGCGCCGCGGTCGCTTGCCATTGCATCCTCTTCTTCACGGCCGGGCGCGACAGTGGGAGCCGATACGCCCCCGGACCGGGCGGTGGATGAGCCGCCTCCGAAAGCCGCAACCGAGCGTGACGGAAGCTTACCGCTTCTGACCCTGATGGCGCCCGAACAGGTTTTGCCGGAAAAGGAGTTTGCAGTCAGCGTGAGCCTGGCGGGTGAGGAAAATCTCGCGCCCGCCGAGGTGGAGCTCAGCTACGACCCCGCCATACTTGAGGCCATGGACGAGGGGAATAAGTCCGGAACCCGCCTGCTGAAGCTGGGCAAGGGAGGCGGCATCGCGGAAGTGCGTTTCCGCAGCGTGGTGCAGAAGCCGGCTACCACTCAGGTCCTGCTCACGAATATCACCCTCCAGGGTGAAGGCGATAAACCTTCCGACCCGGTCGTATTGCCGCCTGCGGCCAGCATCGATATTCGCTGATCCTCATGAAGAAAGGAGTTCGCGCACTTTCGTCAGCCGGATTCAGCCTCATGGAATTGACCATCGTCGTGGCTGTCATGGCCGTGCTGGCATCTTCCGCGATTCCTCTGCATGAGCTCGTCGTAAAGCGTGAAAAAGAGCAGGAACTGCGGATCGCGCTACGCCAGATCCGGGAAGCGCTGGATGCATATAAACAGGCCGTTGCCGAAGGGCGCGTAGCCCGGAAAGCGGAGGAGTCGGAATATCCGCGCAAGCTGGAGGATCTGGTCGAGGGCATGCCGGATCTCAAGACACCGGACAAGCGGCAGATTTATTTCCTGAGGCGATTGCCCCGTGATCCCATGTCGGACGACGCCTCGCTGGCAGCGGCTGCCACCTGGGGCAAGCGCGCATACCAGAGCCCGCCCGACAGCCCGCAGGAAGGCGACGATGTTTTCGATGTCTACTCGCGCTCCCCGCAGATCGGCCTGAATGGAATTGCTTACGACCAATGGTGAGGGATCGTCACTGCTGCGGTTTTACCCTGGTCGAGCTACTGGTCGTGATGGCAATTATCGCGACGCTGTTGAGCATCGTCGCGCCCCGATATTTCCACACATTGGATCGGTCGAAGGAGACGGTATTGCGCCAGGACCTGAACATCATCCGCGACGCCATCGACAAATTTCACGGCGACACCGGTGCTTATCCCGAGAACCTGGAGGAACTGGTGGAGAAACGTTATCTGCGTTCGGTCCCGGTGGACCCGTTGACCGGAAGCGCCGAGACCTGGGTGCCGGTTCCGCCGGACGGGAAAGCGGAAGGATTGTATGACATCCGCAGTGGCTCGTCGGAACAGGCAAAGGACGGCACCCTTTATGGCGAGTGGTAGCACCGCGAGCATGCGGAAATGAAAGCTTCTCCATGCCTGATCGGTGAAAAAGGCTTTACCTATGTCTGGATGATGTTTGCAGTGGCGCTGGCGGGCATCGTTCTGGCCGGAGCGGGACAGTTGTGGCGCACCGAGGCCCGCCGGGAAAAAGAAAAAGAACTGATGTTCGTGGGGGAGCAGTTCAGGCGCGCGATCGGCTCGTATTACGAGAATTCTCCCGGCATGCCCAAGCGGTATCCCGATTCGCTGGAAAAACTGCTTGCAGATAAGCGTTTTCCCGTGGTTACACGGCATTTGCGCAAAATCTTCTTTGATCCCATGACAGGAAAAGACGAGTGGGGGCTGATCCGGAAGCCGGGCATTGGCATTGTGGGGGTGCATAGCCTTTCGGTTCAGGTACCGCTGAAGCGGGCCAATTTCATCGAACGCTACGCAGAGTTTTCGGATGCGAAAAGCTATCGCGACTGGAAATTCATCTATCTTCCGGGCGATACGGGCGGCGCACCGCAATCGCCGCCAGGCTCGTCAGCGCAGCCGGATTTCCCTTCGGCGTCGCCGGAATCCGGTGGCCAGCCGGGGTCTTCCGCGCCCGGACCACAGGCACAGCCTGAAGTGCCTCCCCCGCCCGGATCACAGCCGCAGCCTGAAGCGCCTTCCCCTTCCCTCCCCGGCCCATCCTCGTCGTCGCCCGAATCGGCAGCGGGAACGGGCTCGCCCTTTGATTCGCTGTTCTGAACCGGGGCTGATCCGGCTGATCCGGCTGGTAAAGGCTGCCGCACGCGCTGTCCGAGCGCTCTGATGCTCGTCATCGGTTGACACGATGACTCACCCCTCTTTTCCGCAAAGGGATTCCGGGAGATGATCCTTTCCGATCATATGCAGGTTCATTGATCTGAAACGCAACCTTAATGTTTCTGTCACGTATTGCCCTAACAATAGGCAATCCTTTAAAGCTGGCATTCAGCACGCTGGCCAGATACGCAGAAAATAATAAAACCGGGAAACAGGAAACATGAGGGGGACGATCACGCTGACCGAGCGCGAGATGGAATATCTGTTTCGCATCATCGACTCATCCACTTCCATATTCCAGCGCCACCAGTTCTTTTTGTGGGCGCAGGGCGAGGTTCAGAGTCTGTTGCCTCACGGAATGCTGGTGTGCCTGTTCGACGAGGGTAGCGGTCAATCGATCAGTGCCGAGAAATTCAGCCGTACCAGCATCAGTGAAACAGCGTTTTCCGAGCTTTGCCGTCCGGATGGTGGAATCATGTTTCGGGTCATGTCGGCGTGGAACGCGGGAAAAAATCAACCTTTGCTGCTTTGTCCGCGTCATCCCCATGGTCTCGCCTATCGGCATTTCGCCAGCGATCTCAAGAAGGAAAATCTGGAGCGAATCGCAGCGCACGGGATGTTCGATCCAAACGGCAGGACGAACAGCCTGTTCGTTTTTACTCAGATTTCGGGCGCATTGACCGAGCGCCATGCCTATTTCCTCGAACTGCTCGTGCCTCACATGCACCTGACGCTGGTGCGCATGCTGTTCCACGAACGGCATGCCAAGCGAGGTACAGCGGCAGGCAGGAGCAATAGAAAACTCATCACGGATCGGGAAAAAGAGGTCCTGCGTCACGTGCAGGCGGGGAAGAACAATGATGAAATCGGTCATCTACTCAATATCAGCCCGCTTACCGTCAAGAATCACATCCAGAAAATCCTGCGCAAGCTGAATGTCAACAATCGCGCTCATGCGGTGGCCAAGGCCATGGCGCTCAGGATTACCCCTTAAACCCCTTAAACCCCTTAAACCCCTTGAAGCCTCTTGATACCTCGTTGAAATAGGGAAAAAGGACTACGTAAAACTCGACTCTGCTTCACAAGGGCTTAACGAGCGGGACATATAGTGCGAGCATCCGGCAAAAAAACAATGCATTGCCGGGTCACGGAATAAAGCCAAACCCGTTGCGAGACGGGGACGGAAAGCTGCGGGTCTACGCCTGTGCGGAGATGGCCGGGTTGCTCCAGGGGGGGATGGTTCATGGAAGAAGTCCAGAGTCCATGTATCAGCCCGAAAGGTGCAACTCGTTAACCAAACAGGGATGATCCGCAATGAAAACAAACTTCAAGCTCAAGGCACTTGTCGCGGCCACCGTAATGGCTGCTGCCGCACCTGCGTTTGCCGCCATCGAAGGTGGCGCGAGCGGTAACGGCGAACTGCTGCTCAACGTACGCTATTACGGGGGAGCGTCCGCCTCGACCGGAGGTGATGATATCTCCGCTCTCTTCGACCTCGGCATCAGGATGGACGACATGATCGCCGCGAACGGTCAGGCCGGTTACAGCAAAAGCTGGGATCTGACCACCGGTGCCTACGGCGCGTCATGGAGCGAGCTGATGGGTTTTGTCGGTCCTGCCAACGCATCTCAGATCGAATTCAGTGTAATAGCGCTCGATAATACCGACTTCAATGCGGTCGGCGGCAGCCGCTATCTGAGTACGATGAATGTCGAGAAGGTTCCCAGTCTGGCGAATGCCAACCTGAAGGGTTTCCAGAACATGGAAAAATATATCGACGCCAATAACACGCGCGGCACCCATGCGACCGATGACAATGGCGCAAGCGTAGCAACGCCGATCGACGATCCAAACACTTTCTTTGCGGCCATCAATGGCTTCGGCCAGGGCGACAACTGGCTGGCCAAAACTACCGTCGACACTACCCAGCCGTTGGGCACGGAACAGAACTTCTGGTTTCTGACCACGACCGCAGGTTCATTCGCTCAGGTTGACAAAATCCCTTTCGGCGTCGACCTGAATAACGATGGCGTGATCGGCGCGGGTGAATTCAGCACGTTCGGCCTGACCCAGGCCGGCGCTCTGACCTTCACCAGCCCGGTGCCGGAAGCGGAAACCTGGGCCATGATGCTGGCAGGCCTGGGCCTGCTCGGCGCGATGGTTCGCCGCCGCAGCGCCTAACTGACACCTATCCCGCTTTGCAGATACGCGTCCTGGCTCTCTCTGTGAGCCAGGACAGAGGCACTCACGACCATTCAAGAGGAATCGAAAATGAAAATGAAGCTGAGCAAGATCGCTTTGGCCATTGCGGCAATAGGCACGACGCCTGTCGCCTTCGCCCTGACCCCCGCCCAGATCGCAGCTGGTCCCACCACCTACGTATGGCTGTCAGGCGCGTCCGCTCCCACCAATACCGTGTTCCGTAGTGTGATGTCGCTGTGCAACGGCCTGGCCGGCAACGGCGGCGCGAATGATGCGCACATGTATCTGGAAGGTGCTGGCGCCGAGCCCGGCAAGAGCAGCGGCGACCGCGTTGCCTACGCCTGCACCATGAGTTCCGCCGCCGGTTCGTTGGCCGGCAAGAAGGTGGTGGTCTATCATACGGTAGAAGGCGGATCCTTCAATGCCTACGCCCCGCACCTGAGCATGGCGGGCGAACCGAACCCCAACGGCTATCTGCCAGGAAGCCTCAAGCGCATCAATGATCTGAAATTGCTGGGTGCGGGTGGCAAGTGCGCAGCTGGCGGAGCGGCTACGACCAATGTTACTCTCAATGGCGTTTCCTACCCCATCGGCCGCTACAATAACTGCGCTGACACCATCACCAAGACCTTTACCACGTCGATCAAGGGTGACGCGGCAGGCAAGGCCGGAGAAAGCTATCCCGACGGCGGCTTTTCGGATACTGAATACCCGATCAACCAGCAGAACCTGGAGATTGTAAGGGATCTGGGCGCTATCGGCAGCGAGGTGGCCACCAACATCGGCCAGGCTTTTGGCGTGGGAGTGAGCTACCCGCTGTACCACCAGTTGCAGAAGAATGACGTAGCGGCGGGGCTGCTTGCCTCGACCTGCGACGACGGCTCGCCCACCGCTCCAATACTCACGCCGGCCTGCCAGCCCAGCCTACCAACGCAGCGCTACACGGCCATTGCCAACCGGGATACTGTCGGTAACATCGACGGCAGTCTTTTCGGAGGAGCCGCCGGCTCGATCGTCAATCTCGTCCGGCGCGTTCCCACTTCCGGCACCCAGTCCGCTTCCAACCTCCGCTTCCTGGATAAACCCTGCGCCACAGGCGTGTCTCAGGGCGCACTGGAACCGGCGCGGGCCACCGATAGCACCCCGACCGTCGTGATCACCGAGCAGTCCGGCACCAGCGGCGTGAAAAGCGGATTGAATGCCGCAACGGGCGCGGGTCAATTCGCCCTGGGCGTGGTGTCCATGGAAAACACCCCTGCGCCGACCGCCACCGCCGACCGTTGGGCCTTCGTCAAGCTGGATCGTGTTTCCCCTAACACGGACGCACAGCAGCGCGCCGAAGCCATGGATGGCTCGTACTCCTTCTGGTATGAACTGGCCGCGTTCACGGCTGGCGGTTCCGTCAGCCCCGCCAGTGCCGCCGGTGCGGAACTGATTGCCATGGCTACGGCCACCCTGGGTGAAAGCGACCTGAAAGGAATCTTTGCCACGCCGGCCGCCGGTGCCAGCGGACCCACCTCCAAAGGTGCGCGCCTCGGTAACTCCTGTCAGCCTGCGATTCAGTAGGCGGCGCGCTAAACGGGCGGTGCAATGCCGCCCAGCTTATGCGACAGGGACAGCCCGTTCGGGCTGTCCCGTTTGTGCTTGTGGAGAATGGTTCAGCTAGTTGGATTTCAGCCGGATTGCGTTTGTGCGAATGATCAATAACATGTTGCGGGCGGCCTGCGTGATATGCCTGATGGGGTGGATTTCATGCTCCCATGCGCAGGATGCGCAATTCGACGTATTCGAATACCGGGTCGAAGGGACGACCTTGCTGCCGGTGGGGGCTATCGAACAGTCCGTCTATCCCTACCTGGGCGAAGACAAAACCCTGGAGGATGTGGAGCAGGCGCGGGATGCGCTGGAGCGCGCCTACCATGAGGCCGGTTACCTGACGGTGCTGGTTACCATTCCCGAGCAGAAGGTGGAAAACGCGGTGGTCCGCCTGGCGGTGACGGAAGCGCCGGTGAAGCGCTTGCGCGTGGTCGATTCACGCTACTTCAGTCCGTCCGACATCAGGACCGCGATCCCGGAGCTGGCCGAAGGCAAGGTGCCCAATTTCACCGAGATGCAGAAGCAGCTGGCCGATCTCAACCGCTCGGCCGACCGACGGGTGACCCCGGTCCTGAGGGCCGGCAAGACGCCGGGCACGGTCGAAGTGGACCTGAAGGTGAAGGACCAGCTGCCGCTCCACGGCAGTGTGGAACTCAACAGCCGGCAGATACCGAATACTACGTTGACGCGCCTGAGCGCGAATGTGAGCTGGGACAATCTCTGGCACCGGCAGCACAGCCTGGGCGTGACGGGGCTCGTCGCGCCGGAAAATCCGGACGAGAGCCGGGTCATTTCGGGTAACTATACCCTGCCTGCGTGGGGCGGCTTCGTTGCGCTCTACGGTGTCTATTCCGCGTCCGATGTTGCTTCGGTCGGTGCGCTCAACGTGCTGGGCAACGGGATGATCTTCGGGGGACGCTACATCCTCCCCCTGCCTGGGACCGGAACATTCTTCCACACCGCATCGGTCGGAGTGGACTACAAGGACTTCACGCAGAAAATAAATCTGTTCGACGGAGGCAACTTCAACACCCCTATAAGCTACATGCCTTTCACCGTGGGCTGGGACGGTACCTGGCTGGGCGACGGGCGCACCACCAAGCTTGGTTTGTCGCTGAATTTCCATGTGCGCGGACTGGTGGGCAGCGAAGAGGAGTTTGCCGTCAAGCGGTTCAAAGGTCGATCCAATTATGTCTATCTGCGCGGCAGCTTCTCCCATACCGAAACCTTCAGCCAGGGCTGGGGCCTGACGGGACGCGCCAGCTGGCAGATCGCGGCGCAGCCGCTCATCAACAACGAACAGTCCATCGTGGGAGGGATCAACACCGTGCGCGGCTACCTGGAAGTCGCCGCATTGGGCGACGACAGCGCCACCGGGGGGCTGGAAGTCTTCACGCCGAACTATGCCGGCTACCTGTTCGATCCCATCAGCGAACTCCGTCTTCTGGCTTTCATCGATGCCGGCATCGTGCGCATACAGGATCCGCTGCCAGGACAGACGGATCGCTTCGAGCTGGCGGGCACGGGCATGGGCATGCGCGTAAAAGGCTGGCAGGGAGCATCGGCGGACGTGAGCTGGGCGGTAGCGCTGGAAGAAGTGGGCAGGACGAAGGCGGGCGACAAGCGGGTGCACTTTCTGTTTCGCCAGGCTTGGTAGTCCGACATACAGACCATGTCGCATGGCCTGCTCCGGGTAAAAAAAGGTCACGAAGCGGTCACATAGGTTATCCAGGCCCGGATACGGCGATACAGGGATGCAGAAATCGAAAGGAATCGAGCGGGCGCGCGGACTGGAGTTCGGGGATCTTCGGGCGGCAGTCGCAGGCTGTGGCTCATTTGAGGAAATAGAGGAATCGAGTTATGAATCGCAAACTATACCGGCTGATTTTCAGTAAAACCTCTGGCATGCTGGTTCCGGTATCGGAGTCGGCGCATAGCCGCGGCAAGGCGGCCAGTTGCGGCATTCTGGTTGCGTGCCTGCTGCTGGGCAATTCGGCTCGGGCGGAATTGCCGGTGCCCTGCGGTGGCGGCAGTTGCGGCGCCGGAGTACCGGATTTCGTCTCCGCCGGACAGGCGGCCTACCACGTTCATGACCATCAGGCCATCGTCAACCAGGTGGGCGACAAGGCCATCCTCAACTGGGAAAGTTTCAATGTCAGTCCGGGACATTCGGTCCAGTTCCAGCAGGTGGAGAATCTGGCCGCGCGGAATCTGGTGCAAGGCGCCAGTTTCACCACGCTCAACCGTATTTTCGACGCCGATCCCAGCGTGATCGCCGGCATCCTTACCCAGGCAACGGGGCAGAACGCCAACATCATCTTGGTCAATACCAACGGCATTGCATTCATGGATTCGGCGCAGGTGAATCTGGGCAGCTTCACCGCCAGCAGCCTCGATATCCACGATAATTTCATTCTCAATGCTTTCCTGACGACGCAGAAATCCGTTCCACAATTCGAGGGCGCGGGAGGATTCATCAAAGTATTCGAGGGTGCGCGCATCACGGCGGGAAGCCAGGGCCGGGTGATGCTGATCGCGCCGACGGTAGTCAACAAGGGCACGGTGGAGGCACCCGACGGGCAGGTGATTGCTGCTGCGGGCACCAGGGTATTCCTGCGCTCCGCTTCTGCCGAGCCGGTGGACGCCAATGTTCGCGGCCTGCTGGTGGAGGTGGACAGCCCTGCCGGCCTTGCCGACCATGAGACCGCGAATCCGGACGTCAGGGATGGAAAGCTGGATGGCAGGGCGGTGTCATTGAAAGACAACGCACACGACAAGCTCGGCCACGTCACCAATCTGGGCGAACTGAGCACCCCACGCGGTAATGTCACGATGGTGGGGTACGCCGTCAACCAGCAGGGTATCGCGCGGGCGACGACCTCAGTGACGGCCAACGGTTCGGTGTACCTCCTGGCCAAGGATTCCGCGACCGCACAGGACAGTTCGACCCGCGCGGGTCGCGTGGTGCTTGCCCGCAACAGTCTGACCGAGGTGCTGCCGGAGGTGTCGGATAAAACCGGTCTCGTGGACGGGCTGACCGGCCCCGGCCTCGCAGCGCGGTCCCAGGTGAAAGTGCTGGGGCAGGATATCCGTATGGAGGGCGGCGCGGTGATCAATGCCCCGGCGGGCGAAGTGAATTTCATCGCGGTCGATGACCCCCGCAGCGTCGTGAACAACGATCCGTTCACGGAGCAGTTCAATGTCCCTGCTTCCAGCACCGCGCGGGTTCATATCGCCGGCGGCGCGCACATCAACGTGGCCGGACTGGAGAACGTGAAGGTATCGGCGGCCCGGAACAGCATGGAAGTGGAACTGCGAGGGGACGAACTGAAGGATTCCCCCGTCAACCGCGATGGCCCGCTGCGCAGCCAGAAGGTCCATGTCGACATCAACCGTGCCCTGAGCAACGCCAGCGCGGGCATGCCCACCCTGATCGCCAAGGATAGCCTTCAATCCTATCAGGCACGCCTTGAGCGCACCGTGTCCGAGCGTTCGACCATGGGGGGGGTGGTACGCGTCAATTCGCTGGGCCAGGCCATCATCGAGACGGGCGCCGTGTTCGATCTGTCCGGCGGCAGCCTGAACTATACGCCGGCCAGTGTGCCCACTACCCTGGTCATATCCCGCGGCGTGATGACCGATATCGCCAATGCGCGCGCGGACGTGCGCTACGACGGGACAGCGACCCGTTACGTGCAGGATTACGGACGCTGGAACGTAAAGGAAGTGATCGACCTGGGGCAGACCTTCAATTACGATCCCGGCTATACCGAGGGCAGGAATGCCGGCGCGCTCGAAATAATCGGCCTGGGAACGGTCGTGATGCAGGGAGGCGTGGAAGGCCGCACCGTCGTCGGCGAAGTTCAGCGCGATGCCGGCATCATGCCGGGCGGGGCGCGCCTGACGCTGGGCACGGGCGCCGTCACCCAGGCAACCGGCGGCATCGGGGATGACTACAAGCTCAACCAGCGGGTGGAACTGGGCGGCACCGGTGCCGCCCTGCCCGATGGATTCAGGTTCGGAGACGCGCTTCCGTCCGATCTCCTCGATGTCGTCCGGCTGGATCCGGCACTGCTGGACAAGGACAAGGTTGCCAACCTGGAAGTCTTCAGCAATCGGGCGGCAGCGGTGCGCGACGTGCTGCGTGCGCCTCAGGGCGGCAGCGTGAGCATCACCGCGCAAGGGCTGTCCGTGGAAGCGGACATCGATGCACCGGGAGGTTCCATCGTGCTCGATGCAAAGAGGAACGATGTCAACATCATCTCCACGCCACTGGATGTGATCGTGGCTGATGGCGTCACGTTATCGGCCCGGGGTGCCTGGGTGAACGAAATGCCGGGTGTGCAAGGAGGAACGGGAACGGGCGAAGTTGCGCTGGTGGATGGCGGCCAGATCACCCTGTCCGCGCCGGACACGCTTGCCCTGGGACGAGATACGCTGCTGGATGTCACCGGTGGGGGGCGCCTCAAGGCGGATAGCCGGGGCAAGGTCATTGCCGGCAACGGCGGCAATATTCATTTGTCCGGCAATACCGTATCCGGACTGGGCGGGAATGTACGTGGCCATGGCATCGGCCATGGCGGCACGCTGAGCGTTACCAGCAACAGGATCCTCATCGGAGGTCCTTCCAGCAGTGCGGACGGTACGCTGCATCTGGATACGGGATTTTTCGAACAGGCAGGGTTTGCCACTCTCGATCTTGCCGCCATAGAAAACCTGACCGTGGCGGAAGGCACCACGATCAGACCCACCCTTCTCAACCTGGAACTGCTGCCGGACTATACGCTGCGGGCGACGGGCAGCCGGGTGGACGATTTCACCCGTCATGTCAAGCTGGACGATCTGGTGCGCGCGCCGGTGAATCTGAGCCTCACCGCAAAAAACTCCGCGGATGGGTCGGGCGACCTGAAAATCGCCGCCGGCGCGCATATCGAAGCGGACCCCAGGGCACAGGTTACGCTCAACGCCGCCCGCTTGCTGGATATACAGGGCAGCATCACAGCCCCTGGCGGCAGCATCGCCGCGACGCTCGACCACGGTATAAGCGCGCTCAATTACGACGCGAGCCATGCACTCTGGCTGGGGAAGCAGGCAACGCTCGACGTGAGCGGGAAGGCATTGACCTTTCTCGACAGCCAGCGGCTCACTCAGGGTGAAGTCCTGAATGGCGGCACGGTAACGTTGAACGCGCGCTTCGGTCACGTCGTGACCGAAGCAGGTTCGAAAATCGACATTGCCGGCGCGACTCCTGTCCGGCTGGACATCCTGAATGAGGCCGGAGGCCTGGGGCAGCGGGTGGGCAGCGATGCCGGCACGCTCAGCATTCACGTGCGCGAAGGCGCATTGCTGGATGGCGCGATCGCAGCGCATGGAGGAAGCGGGACCAATCGCGGCGGTACTTTCAATCTCGTGCTGGGCGACAACTTTTTCCCGATTCCCGAGCAAGGGTTTCCGACGGATGCGCGCGTGCTGAGCCTGGCGCAACTTGTGACACCGCAGGCAGGAGGACTGGTGCCGGGCGCGCCCCTGCCCGCTGGATTCAACGGGCAGGCCAGGGTGGGAGCCGCAGCGCTCGAGGCAGCCGGTTTCGACCGCATGGCGCTCAAGAGCCGCGATGCCATCCGGCTGGAGGACAATCTGAATCTGGGAGCCGGCCGGGCGCTGGCCTTGAAGGAACTGGTGCTCGACGCACCGCGTATCGAAACGGCGGGAGGGGACGCCTCCCTGAAGGCGGAAACCATACGCCTGGGTAATTACGACATCGAGCAGCAGAATGCGGCAAATGCGCCACTGCCGGGCAGCGGTGTGCTCAAGGCGGAGGCGCAGCTGCTGGAACTGGCCGGCAATCTCAGCCTGACCGGCATGGGACGGTCCGAACTGACAGGCGCACGTGAAATCAGGCTGGCGGGCGTGAGCATGGGTGCGGTGCCTCGTCCGACAGCGACGCTGTCGAGCGCGGCGGATCTCGTTTTCCGGGGCGCGGTCGTTGCGCCCGCGACCTACAGCGAGGTGAGCATACAGGCGCCGGGCCAGACCGTCAGGTTCGACCGGCAGGGCCTGCTGCCGGCGCAACCGATGTCCGCTCTCGGCAGTATCACCGTCGCCGCGGAGAATATCGTACAGGATGGCAGCATATGGGCGCCGTTTGGCCAGCTGGCTTTCAACGCGGTGGATACCGTCACGTTCGGGAATGGCAGCCTGACCTCCATCGCGGCCGCGCCCGGCAACCTCATTCCGTTCGGCGTGACCGTGAATGGCCGCAATTGGTTCTACAGGCCCGATTCGAACAATATCCCGCTGCTTGCGCTCGCCGAAAAATCCATCCGTGCGCAGGCCGCCAATATCGAGATGCAGGCGGGCGCCACGCTCGATCTGGCGGGCGGTGGCGATCTGCAGGCGTATGAATTCAGCATCGGGCCCGGCGGAGGACGCGACATCCTGGATGATCGTGGCGTCTATGCCATCCTGCCGGGTTATGCGCACGCTTTCGCCCCCGGCGACAGGCAGGAAAATACCGGATTCGATCGCACCGCGGGCGATGCCGTCTATCTTTCAGGCATACCAGGCCTGCCGGCGGGCGTCTACACGCTGCTCCCCGCCCACTACGCGCTGCTGCCGGGCGCCTTTGCCGTTCGCCTCGACTCGGGCGTGTCCAACCTGTTGCCGGGACAGGCATACAGCAGGCAGGACGGGGTTCAGGTCGTGCCGGGTTACGTCACGGACAGCCGCGCGGCGTCGGGCGGCCCACGCGACGCGCTGTGGAGCGGATTTGAAGTGCTCACCCGCGAGCAGGTCCTGCAGCGGTCGGAGATGACGCTCACCCGCGCTTCGGATTTTTTTGCCGCCGGCGAAGGGCGTCCGCAGGATGGCGGCCTGCTTTCATTGGATACGACCGGCGGACTGGCGCTGGATGCCATTTTCAAACTGGGTGCGGCTGACGGGGGACGTGGAGCGGCCGTGGACATCAGCGCGCTGAACATCGTCGTCACCAGCGGCAACCCTTCCGGAATCGATCCGTCCGCCACCCGCATCGAGGCTGACAAGCTCAATGCCATGGGGGCGGCCAGCCTGTTCCTGGGCGGTACGCGCAGCGCGGGCGCCACCGACGCCGCCACCGGCAGCAGGACCGTCAATCTCGCGGTGGGTGCGGATCGCGTGACGCTGGCCAACGACGCCGATCATGCGCTGAAGGGCGAGGAAATCATCCTTGCGGCAAAGGATACGCTCACGCTGAAAGCCGGCAGCGTGATCGACGCGCAAGGCAAGGCCATGAGTGCGGGCGGCGCGTCCACCTACAGCGTCTCCGGAAACGGCGCGCTGGTACGGGCGGCTTCGACAGCCGCGAATCTTGTGCGTACCGACAGCCCCGACCAGAGCCAGGGCACCCTGCTGGGCGAAGCCGGCAGTGTCGTTCGGGCCTCGAATTCCATCACGCTGGATGCCACCCGGCAGAACCTGTTCATGGGCGCCCCCGTTTTTGCGGATGGGAAAGGCGGTGTGGCGGGCAACCTGTCGATAGGGGCGGCACGCGTGAATCTCGGCGACGCTCCGTCCGGTTCCGAAGGGCTGACCCTCAGCCAGAGCGAACTCGATGGATTGAACAGCCTGAATTCAGTGACATTGACCAGCTATTCGACTTTCGACCTGTACGGAGATGTACGTGTGGGGGGGGTAGCCGCCGAAGGCAGGCCGGCATTGCAAGGGCTGAATCTGTTCGGCGCAGGCCTCCTGGGCCTGCAGAATTCCGGCAAGACCGCGACGCTGCGAGCCGGCGAAATATTGCTTTCCAATCCGGCGGCAGCGCCGTTCGTTGCCGGTGCCGGCAGCACGGAAGGGGATGGTGCGCTCTCGATCCAGGCTGACAGGGTGATCCTCGCCCATGGGGAGAAAGCCATCCATGGATTTTCCAAAGTCGCCGTGACGGCAGACGAATTGATCGGACGCGGAGCCGGCAGCACCGATACCCAGGCCGCTGGAAATACCGACCTGAATGTGGCCCGCATCAGCAGCGAGGAGCGTGCCGATCAGGCGCTGACCGCATCAGGCCGGCTTGCTGCTGCTCAGGTCACGCCCGGTGGTGCTCTCTCGGCGGTAAGCACACTGGGCGGGAAGTGGTCGCTGTCCGGTACCGAGGTGGAGTTCGATACCCAGGCCTTGCTGCCATCGGGACAGCTCGAACTCTCTGCGACCGATGGGAATCTCGAACTGGGCACAAAGGCCGACCTGGACGTGGCGGGACGCTCAGTAGCCTTTTTTGATCAGAATCGCGCCTCGCCGGGCGGCACCGTCAAACTGTCGAGCGATCATGGAAACGTGCTCGTGCAGGACGGGGCGCGCGTGAACGTATCCGGGGCAACGGGCGGCGACGCGGGCAAAGTGATGGTGCATGCATCCAGCGGCACGGCGACCGTCGCGCCCGGCAGTTTGCTGGGGGCCGCAGAGGATGGCGGGGGCATCGGGGAAGTGGGGACGGGCAAGGGTGCGCGTTTCGAGCTGGACGTGGCAACGCTGGGGGATTTTTCCACGCTCAACACGACGCTCAATCAGGGCGGATTCGATGGCGCCCGCTCCGTACGCGTGCGCACCGGCGACATACATGTGGCCGCAGACGATACCGTCACCGCAAAAGACGTACGCATCAGCGCGGATGGCGGCAGCCTCGATGTGGCAGGCCGTATCGACGCTTCCGGCAAGGATGTGGGCAGCATCGCTCTTTATGCGAAGAATGATCTGACCGTGATGGCGGGCGCAAAGCTCGACGCACGTGCGACGGCGCCGGGTAGCGAAGGCGGCGTGGTCGAGATCGGCACCACAATTGGCAGGCTGGACCTCGCCGCCGGCAGCACCCTCGATGTGCGGGGAGGAGGCGGCGATGCCCAGGCCGGAGAAGGCGGCAGCATCATCCTGCGCGCGCCCCGTACTGGCTCCGGGGCAGGCGACGAGGTGGCGGTAAGCGGTATCGGCAGCAGCCTCAGCGGCGCCCGGTCGGTCGTGGTGGAGGCAGTCAAGGTCTACGATGGCATCGATACGCTGACTGCTGGCGGCGCAAGCAGCGGCGCCACGCTGAGTCTCGCCACGGTCGATGCCGACAACGCCGGCTTTGGCTCCCACGCCGGTTCGATTGCGTCCCGCCTCGATAGAGCGGGGGATTCGACGTTTCATGTGCGACCAGGCGTGGAAATCCGGTCGGCGGGGGACATCACGCTTGCCCAGGACTGGAACCTGGGCGGAAGTCGCGCAGGCGGCGAACCTGGCATGCTGACGTTGCGCGCCGGCGGAAACCTCAGGCTGAACGGCAATCTGTCCGATGGATTCGATGTCGCGACGCCATTCAACGGTGGGACACCGGCCACCTTGCTTACGGGCGACTCGTGGAGCTATCGCCTGGTGGCCGGGGCGGACGCGGGAGCAACGGATCCGTTGACGGTCGCAGCAAGCAGCGGCGATATCACGCTGGCCGCGGGCAAGCTCGTCCGTACAGGAACGGGCGATATCCAGATGGTTGCGGGAAACGACATTGAACTGGCGGACGACAAGTCGGCGATATATACGGCTGGCCGTGTGGCGGATCCAGCCGATGGTTTCGTGGTGCCCGCCAATGCGCAGTTCAGCCGGGGAGGAGGTGACGTCAGTCTCGCCGCGAAAGGAAACATCGTTGGCTCGCCCTCGGCGCAGCTCTATTCCAACTGGCTGTTCCGCCAAGGCAGCTTGAATGAAAATACCGGAACCTATACGCTCCAGCCTGCCTGGTGGGTGCGCTTCGACCAGTTTCAGCAGGGCGTCGGCGCGCTGGGTGGGGGGAATGTTACGCTGGTAGCGGATGGCAGGATCGAGAATGTCTCCGCCAGCGCGCCGACCCAGGCACGCATGTCCGCGGCGTCGCCCGCGCTCGGGCAACTGGTCAAGACAGGGGGCGGGGAGGTGCGGGTGGAAACCGGGGGTGACCTGATCGGGGGGCAGTATTATGCGGATCGCGGCGACCTGGTACTGGATGTAGGAGGCGGGATCGACAGCGGACAGAATCTGCCGCGCGGCCCGCTCTATACCGTTCTGGCGCTGGGCGACGCGCAGGCGCGGGTGCGTGCGCAAGGAGATGTCAATATCCACACCGTGCTGAACCCGCACCTGGTAATCCAGTCCACCGGCAGGGGCACGACATTCAATCTCAATGCAACCACCCCCAGTTCCACGCTTCCCGGCTGGAGCCTGTTTTCATCCTATGGCGAGGACAGCGGCGCGCATCTGCAGAGCGTGAACGGCGCAGTCACGCTGCATAACGATACCAATCTGCTGGGAAGCGCGTACCGCGCCCCGCTGAATTTCAGCGTGTCCCCAAGCACCTACACGACAGAACTGCTGTCCATCCTGCCGCCCAGCCTGACGGTTACGGCGTTCCAGGGAAACATCGTCCTGCCGGACTCGCGCACCATCGTGCTGAGTCCTGCCGCTCGCGGAAACCTGGAGCTGCTTGCCTCGAACTCGGTCAACATCCATACGCCAGTGATCATGAGCGACCGGGATCCGGATCTGGTCCCCGATGCGATCAGGCCAGGCACGAGACCAACCGAGTTTCCGATTTCAACAGTGAGCGCCGCCGAACGGGAACTCGTGCACGCCGCCACGCCCGTTCACCGGGGCGACACCCAGCCGGCGCGAATCTACGCCGTAGGCGGAAGTATCCAGGGCAATTTCAACGAACTTCTCCTCGATCTCGCCAAGGCATTCCGCTTGCGCGCAGGACAGGATGTACTCGACGTCGGTATTGCCGCGCAGCATGTCAACCGGAATGATCTCAGCCAGGTTGTAGCCGGCAGGGACGTCAGCTTCAGCTCCGGCAACGACCGGACCAACAACGCCAGAATCTGGGTGGGGGGGCTGGGGCGGCTGGAAATCACCGCAGGCCGCAACATCGATCTCGGCACCTCGGCCGGGATCGTCAGCCGGGGCGATCTCGACAATGCGCAACTGCCCAGCGGGGGTGCGGATATTCATGTCGCCGCCGGAATGGGGGCGCAGGCCATCGATTACACCGGAGCGGTGGACCGGCTTGTCGCGGAATTGGAAAAAGCGGGCGCCGATCCCGATGACGCCCTGTTGTGGCAGGCGCGCTGGCTGGTCGGAAAGGATGTCCTCACGGGACCGGAAGCGTTGCAGGCTGTGAAAGCGGTCCAGTCGATGGATATCGATACCCAGCGGGCGTTGGTGCGTGAAATGATCTACACGGCCTTGCTCGTTACCGGGCGGGATTCCAATAACCCGGATAGTCCCTATGCCGCGGATTACGAGCGCGGTTATGCCGCCCTGGAACTGCTGTTTCCGGGGCTGAGGGAGAAAGATGCGGAAGGTGCCTTCAAGAACTATCGAGGCGAGATCAACCTGTTCGCCAGCCGCATCAAGACCGAGCGGGGCGGCGGCATCGAGTTCATGGTGCCGGGAGGCGACATGATCGTCGGCCTCAGCAACACGCCGGAAGTGCTGATCAATACCGGGAATGACGTGCTGGGCATGGTTACAGTCGCCGACGGTAATATTCGCGGCTTTGCACGGAACGATATCCTCGTCAACCAGTCGCGCATCCTGACTGTGGGCGGGGGTGATGTGCTTTTATGGTCGAGCGAAGGAGATATCGATGCCGGAAAAGGCAAGAAGACCGCGGCGGCGGTACCGCCGCCGCTTGTCAAGGTGGATGCGCAGGGCAATGTCACCCAGGAACTGCAGGGGGCTGCTTCCGGCAGCGGGATCGGAGCGCTTTCCAGTGGAAACGTGGTTGCAGGCGACATCGATCTGATCGCGCCCACCGGCACGGTGAACGCTGGCGATGCCGGGATTCGCGCTGGAAACCTGAATATCGCGGCCCAGGTCGTACTGGGTGCGGACAATATTTCCGTTGCCGGTACTTCCACCGGCACCCCGGTGGCGGATGCCAGCGCTGCCACCGCAACTACGTCAGGCGCCACCTCTCAGGGGGATGATGTATCCAAGGCAACGGCCGCGCTCTCGCAGAATCTGTCGGAGGCCGCGAAGGCCGCGGATGAAATGAAGAAAATCAAACCCACCTTCATCTCGGCGGAGGTGATCGGACACGGCGATTAGGGTGATCAGTATTGGCGCCTTTGCCCATCCGCTCTCACGGGCGGGGTTTTTCCCTTGTCCAGCGGTTTCAGCAGACCTGCGTCGAAATTGTCCTGCCAGGCGATTTGAATAGCGGTGTTGCAGGTACGCATGGAGGCTGCTTGCCGTAGCATGAGTGAAACCAGGATATGTGGAATGTCCGCAGGCGGACATTCCACAGTCGAAGCAGAGGGAACCTGCTGTTTAGCGGTCGTTGCGACGGTGGACACGAACCATGGTCACCATGAAACTCAATCCCGCCAGCATCATCGCGTATATCCCCGGTTCCGGAACCGGCG
>CAYXQR010000084.1:0-3809 GCA_964466955.1 uncultured Nitrosospira sp. | reverse complement strand
CGAATCTCCGGATAAGCCTTTAAACAAGTTCTTCGATCCTGTGCTTTTGAAAGTAGCCGATTTTCAAGACCGCCGAATGGCCGACAGCCTGCATGCTTACCTGAATCATTCCAACGCGCTTTATCGCAGGGAGGCTGCGCTCGCGTTCGGATCTGTGCAGGATTCGCAGCAGGTCGACAGGATCGGCAAGTTGCTGCTGATGGATACAGACGCCTCTGTCAGGGAAGCCGCAGCCTTTGCTCTTGGCCAGCTTCAGCATCCTTCATGTGAGCGGATTCTCCTGGGCGCTTTGGTGAAGGAAAAAATTCCAACCATCACATTTGAAATCCTGCAGGCATACGGAAAAACGACACGCCACTGGCAACTGGATCCTGTGGCTTTCCAGGAGGACACGGTAAAATCCGCCGGACTTGCCTGGTCCTTATATCGCGCGGGAGTACGGGGCAAGACGGACTCCATTGCCAACGCTGTGGCTGTTGGCTTACTCCAACAAAAATATGGACGCAACACGCGGCTTGGAGCGGCCCACTATTTCGGCCGCGGCGCCAGCGGCTTTGAAAAGGCTGAACATATTCTGATTGCCGCTGCCCTGAACGATCCCTCCGCGCCCGTGCGTATGGCCGCCGCGCAGGCGCTGGGCAAGATCCCATCGGACACCACACTGATAACCCTCAAAGCCCTGGTAAAAAATGATAGCGATACACGCGTGATCATCAACGCCGTCCGCGCATTAAAGTCATTTCCCTTCCTCCTGATCAAAAATTACCTTTACGAATCTCTCCACCATAAAGATGTAAATGTCGGAATTGCCGCCTCCGAAGTCCTCATCGAGGCGATTTCTGCTGACGCCTGGATAGAGGTTTCGTCATTGACGAATGTAGTGAACAACTGGAGAATTCAGGCTAACCTTTACGAGGCGGCACTAAAGGCGGGAAAGAACCCGGACCTCGCCAAAGAAATCCAGGATCGCTATACAAAGAGTTCTGACCGCTATCAGCGCGCGGCATTATTGGCGACCCTCAAGCACGCTCCCACTGCATTTCCTTTCGTGGAGCGCGCCCTGCGCGATGGCGAAAATCCGATCATCCGGTCGTCGGCTGCCGCTGCGTTGGTCGGGATGAATCACACAGCGGGCTTTTCACGCGAACAGACAGCTGCGTTTGCCCGTCTGTGCCGCGATCTTTTCGTTGAAGAACAAGATCCCGCAGTATTGGGAACGCTAGCCATTGCGTTGGCAGATTCTTCCCTGGGCTACCGCAACCCTATCAAGGATGCCTCCTTCCTCTATGTGGCAAGGGAAAAGTTAACCCTCCCCCGGCACAATGAAGCGCTTCAGTCGATAGAAGCGGCCATCGCCCGGATAGAAAACCGGAAACCGGAACCTGTCAAAAACGAATTCAACCATCCCATTGACTGGGATCTGGTAAGGACGATCCCCGAAGGTCAGCTTGCCACCATCACCACAACGCGGGGCAGCATCACCATCAGGTTGTTCGTGAACGAATCGCCGGGATCGGTAGCGAATTTTGTCGAACTGGCGGAGAAAAACTATTTTGACGATAAAACCGTGCATCGCGTAGTCCCCAATTTTGTCATCCAGGGGGGATGCAACAGAGGGGATGGCTGGGGCAGCGAAGACTATTCGATTCGTTCTGAATTCGGACTCCGACGCTATACCACGGGAAGCGTCGGCATGGCCTCGGCGGGAAAAGATACGGAGGGCACCCAATGGTTTATTACCCATTCACCCACGCCGCATTTAGATGGTCGGTATACGCTCTTTGCAGAAGTCTGCGAGGGCCAGACTGTCGTCGATATTTTAGAGGTGGGCGACAGGATCACAGGAGTGAAAATTCAGGATTTCAGGGATCGATAATTTTTTCCGTGATTCGCAATGTAAACTCAAGTACCTGGTGTCTGCATTTCAACAGAATTTTAAAGTTGGCATTTTGGGCGGAGGCCAGCTTGGCCGTATGCTCATTCAGGCTGGTATCGATTTCAATATTCCCTTTGCCGTGCTCGACCCCGACCCGCAGGCCCCGTGCTCCACGCTGGCGGAGTTCCATCCCGGAAAACTGACAGACTATCAAACGGTGATGGACTTCGGATCACAATGCGACGTCATTACAATTGAAATAGAGAACGTTAATACGGAGGCATTGAAAGCACTGGAGGCAAACGGAAAAAAAGTCTATCCGCAGCCCGGCGTTATTGAACTCATCCAGGATAAACGTTCGCAAAAGGTCTTTTACCGGGACCACGGCATACCCACGGCGGAATTTTTCACCACCGAGAATGCCAGATCGGTTAAAGCATATCGTCACTGGCTACCCCTTGTCAACAAGCTCGGTCGGGAGGGTTACGATGGCAGGGGCGTGCAGCTCATGCGAACGGAGGAAGATCTCGAAAAAGCTTTTGATGCCCCGGGGCTCGTTGAAAAACTCATCGACTTTGAAAAAGAGATTTCAGTCATCGTGGCCCGGAACCCCGGGGGGGAGATAAGGACCTTTCCCGCGGTAGAGATGGTTTTTCATCCGGTGCACAACCTGGTCGAATATCTGTTTGCCCCGGCGGAACTCAACGGAAAGGTCGCTAAAAACGCCGATGCGATCGCCCGCAAGATCATTGCGGAACTGAATATGACCGGCGTGCTCGCAGTTGAAATGTTCGTCACACGGGCCGGCGAAGTGCTGGTAAATGAGATAGCCCCACGTCCGCATAACAGCGGGCATCACACCATTGAGGCAAACATAACTTCTCAATACGAGCAACACCTTCGGTCCGTTCTGGGCCTTCCGCTTGGAGACACCGCCGTGATTATGCCGGGAGCCATGGTAAATCTCCTGGGAGAACCCGGATATTCGGGGCCTGCACGATACCAGGGATTCAACGAGGTGCTGAAGACCGCCGGGGTTTATGTACATTTATACGGGAAAAAGATAACAAAGCCCTTCCGGAAAATGGGACATGTCACCATTCTTGACAAGGATGTGCAGGAGCTGAGACGGAAGGCTGAGTTTGTGAAACGAACACTCAAAGTTGTGGCCTGAGTCTTTGGAAAAGACGGACTGCAGTAAACCTGGCAATTATGAAAAAACCGTTGGTGGGCGTCATCATGGGCAGCGAAAGCGATCTGAAAGTCATGAAAGATGCGGCAGAGGTGTTGGAAGAATTTCAGATTCCCTACGAGCTCACGGTTGTATCCGCGCACCGGACACCACACCGGATGGTGGAGTATGCATCTTCAGCGCGAAAGCGCGGGTTGCAGGTGATCATTGCCGGAGCTGGCGGGGCAGCCCACCTCCCCGGCATGGTGGCCTCCCTCACTTCTCTGCCGGTAATCGGTGTCCCCGTCAAGTCTTCAAATTCCCTCGACGGCTGGGACTCGGTTCTCTCCATCCTGCAGATGCCGGCCGGGGTACCTGTTGCCACTGTGGCGTTAAACGGCGCGCGCAACGCAGGGATACTCGCAGCGCAGATCATCAGTTCAGGAGATAAAATCCTCGCAAAACAGTTGGATAAATTTAAACAGTCACTCCAGAAAAAGGTCGAAACATCGGCAAAAAGTCTTGATTCGAAGGGCTGGAAAGCCTCTTTTAAATAAGTGGTTTCTGGAAATGCTTTTTAATTTCTAACTTAATACGTTGAAGTCCTTTTCCCGGAATTGAGCCACCCGACAGGAGAGCATCATTCCGAAGGCGTTTATTTTGCACGGGGTTTCTCTGGTCAGCACACGATATCGAAAATGAATCCAAACGAGAAAGGGTGGCTTAAGGAATACATTGATTTCCGCATAGACATGCTCAGAG
>CAYXQR010000083.1:0-41110 GCA_964466955.1 uncultured Nitrosospira sp. | reverse complement strand
AAGTGCTGGATCTGAACGACCTCAAGGGATTCATCGGAGCACGACAGGGACCGAAGCCGGAGGATACTCCAGAAGAAAAGCGGAGGAAAAAAGCCTCCCGGCAGGCGCAGAAAGACCGCGTATTGCCGGACAAGCAGTTCAGCGTCGAGCGCCTGCGGGCGATGGACGCGGATGTGAAGTTTAGGGGCGCATCGATCAGCAACAAAAAGCTTCCGGTCGAGCAGCTTGTCACTCACCTTAAAATAGAAAACGGATTGATGACGCTGGATCCCGCCGATTTCGCGGTGGCGGGGGGAAATATCGTTACACGCATGAAGATCGATGCGCGCAAGGATGTGCCGTCCGGCGAAGCCCAGGTGGACTTCAAGCAACTGCAATTGCCCAAACTGCTTCCTGACACTGAGATCACTAAGGACAGCGTTGGACTGCTCGGAGGCCAGGCCAGGGTGAAGGGCAGAGGCGAATCCGTGGGCGCGCTGCTGGCATCCGCTGACGGTCGCTTTGCCCTGTTTATGTCGGGAGGGCAAGTCAGTAACATGATGCTGGAAATAATCGGGCTGGATGCAGGAGAGACGATCAAGTTTCTGTTCGCGGGAGACAAGAATGCCCGGATCCGTTGCGGAGTGAGCGGTTTCGATATCAAGGATGGAATGATGACCAGCGAAGTCTTCGTTATCGATACCACCGACACCAATATCTTGGGTGAAGGTCAGGTGAACCTGGTCGAAGAAACCCTCGATCTGAAGCTGTCTCCCCAGCCGAAGGATGTCACCTTCCCGAGTCTCCGTACGCCAATTCACATCGGAGGCACTTTCAAGGATCCGACCATCTTTCCCGACAAGGTCCTCGCTGCCCGCATCGGCGCGGCAGTGGTTCTGGGCGTGTTCGCCACGCCCTTTGCCGCCCTGATCCCACTCATCGACATTGGACTGGGTGAAGACAACGATTGCAAGACTCTGATTGAAGCGGTCAAAACCGGCAAAAAGCTCCCCGAAAAGAATTCAGCGCCCGTGAAAGAGAAAGAAAAGGAGGAGAAAGGGAGTAAGGGGAAGGATAGTGACGAAGCCTGGCACGAGCCCGGCCTGGGAGGAATCGGGGCCGGGGCGTTGTAAGAGGGAAAAGCGGCAGGAATCGAAAGGATCGGGTCATACCTTGATTCTGCATACGAAAGCCTAACATTCACGGGAAGGGAAAGATGACAGACAAGACAAGCACGAAAGACAGGAAGATACCGCCGCAGGAGCAACCTGGGCAACCCGGACGTGAAACGGAAATGACCCCCCGGCCGGACTCAACCATGGAGGAATACCGCGGCAGCGGCAAGCTGAAATCCAGAGTCGCCATCGTGACCGGCGGGGACAGCGGCATTGGTCGGGCAGTGGCAGTCGCGTTTGCAAAAGAAGGAGCGGACTTGGCCGTGGTCTACCTGAACGAGCATGAAGATGCCAAGCGCACAAAAGAAGAAATCGAGCAATGTGGGCGAAAATGCCTGCTGATTGCTGGCGATGTCGCGGAGGAACGCTTCTGTCAAGAGGTTGCCGAAAAAGCGGTGTCCACCTTCCACCGCATCGATATTCTGGTGAACAACGCGGCGGAGCAGCATGTGCGGGAATCCATCATGGATATCGACAATGAACAGCTCGAAAGAACGTTCCGCACCAACCTGTTCTCCATGTTTCACCTGGTAAAGGCTGTGCTCCCCCATTTGAAGGAAGGAGGGCGCATCATCAATACCACATCTGTCACCGCCTACAAAGGAAGTCCCTATCTGCTCGATTATTCGGCCACCAAGGGCGCGATCGTGGCTTTCACCCGATCTCTGGCGCTTCAGTTGATCGAACGCGGAATCCATGTCAATGCCGTTGCGCCGGGTCCGATCTGGACCCCGCTCATACCGGCCACTTTTTCCGCTGATCATGTCGCGGAATTTGGAAAAAACACTCCGATCAAGCGGCCCGGGCAACCGGATGAAGTCGCGCCTTGCTATGTTTTCCTGGCCTCGCAGGATTGCAGTTATATGACAGGACAGACCCTTCATCCAAATGGAGGCACCATCGTAAACGGCTGACCGTTTTTGACGAGACCACGCCTGTTGCCTCGAATCCAGCAAAAGTTAACATGAGGCTATCGAAAGGAGTTGTTAGACAAAGCAAACTGAATTAAGCTTATCGGCCGGGTGCTTCCCGCCGATTGGTATGCCCTCCCCTGGCTCTGGCCAGCGAGTCGGGCAATCTTGCTCGACTCAAGCTGTTACGTTAAAGTTCTCCAGATCCAAGAGGAGTCGCCATATGTTCAACCTGGGGTCCATGTTCAACCTGGGACCGGCCGAGCCCGTCGTCGGCAAGGCAAGCGTCCATGTGGATTGCTCCCCGGAAGAGCTATTCAAGTTTCTCGGAGACGGACTTTTTGAAAATTACCCCAAGTGGTCTCCCGAAGTAAAGGAACTGGACCAGCTCACGGACGGCCCCGTGCAATTGGGCACCCTCGCGCGCCAGGTTCGTGTCGATCAGGGACACCGCTCGGAATCCAGATTCAGGATCACGGTATTTGAACCGCATAAACGTGTGGCGTTTGCGGGAATCAGCGACCCCTACCGCTGCATCTACGAACTGCGCGATGACGCCAGCCCCGGCTCTGCCAATCTGGTCTTCACATTCGAATTGCTCGAAATCCAGACCCTGATGCGCCCGTTCGAACAATTGATACGCTCCGCGGTGCAGGATGGTGCGGAGAGAACCGTGCGGAATATAAAGCGCCTGGTGGAGTCAAGCCGTGCCGGCTGAAGTCTCCCCACTTCGACACTGTTCTCCCCTACGAGAAACGAGGATTTCGCCATGACTCAGGAACATTCCACGAAAATTGACCTGACGCGGGTCGAGGACGATCGGCCGTTGTGGGATGTCGTGCTGGGATGCTACGGTTATCCCGCCCTGCTCCTGGCGCACAAGCTCAAGGTTTTTCCGCTCCTTGCAGACGAGCCATTGACGCTACCGGAAATTTGCGAAAAACTGAACATCAAGAGCCGCGCCGCCGAGGCGCTTCTGACCTCGGCGGCGGCCCTCGGCTTCCTGTCGTTCCGGAATGAACGCTACGGGCTGACTCCACTCTCCGAACATTATCTGCTTGAGACGAGTCCTTCTTATTTTGGCTATTTCTGGGATCTGATGATCGACAATGACCAGATTCATTCTTTTGCCAGCCTGAAGCGGGCAATCCTCACGGACATGCCGCAGGTATACGGCGGACCAGGGCTTTATCAGCCTCATGAGGATCAGGTCGAGCTTGTGCGTCGTTTTACCCGGGCAATGTACAGCTTCAGCATTACCTCCGCATTTCACTGGCCTAAAGTCATGGATTTATCGACATATCGCGCCATGCTCGATATCGGCGGAGGCTCCGGTGCGCATTCCATCGGGGCGGTATCGATGCTTCCCGATTTAAAGGCAACCATTTTCGACTTCCCTCTCGTATGCGAAATCGCGCGAGAGTATATTTCTCAGCACGATTTGCAGCACCGGATACGGATATGCGAAGGTGATATGTGGAGCGATCCGCTGCCCTCAGCCGATCTTCATTTTTATTCCACGGTTTATAACGACTGGCCTCCGGAGAAATGCAACTTCCTCACTGCAAAGAGCTTCAACAGCCTTCAGTCCGGGGGGCGCATCATCGTTCATGGAATGCTCTACAACGACGAGAAAACCGCGCCCTTCTCGGCGGCCGCATTCAGCATGCTGATGATGGGATGGACCGAGGGAAGATCGTATTCCGCTCGCGAACTGTCGACCATGATGTCGGATGCCGGATTCATGGAGATCGAAACCCATCCCGCTTTTGGCTATTACAGCCTGGTTACAGGTGTGAAACCGTAGCGCTCCTTGCTGGCGGGTTCATTCCCGCCGCTTTGAGAACCGTCCGTCGATCCGGAAAACATGCCGACCCGCATCTCCTTACGTGACATATCGCCTGTTTTCATACGGGGGCAGTCTCTCTCCCGGAATACACATTCTTGAACCAGCAGGATTCCTGCAACTATTCGACTACCTGTCGAGCAGAAACAGGTTCTTTTAAGGGTTTCCGGGACTCCGGTTCAGCCTGCTTCTCGAAATAGGCAGCGGCATCCAGAATCGGTCGAGGGTCGCCGCCCTGGCGAGCAACCATCTCTGCCGTCTCGCGGTACTGTTGCGCCAGCGATTTTGACTGTCGGGAATACAACGGTTCTCCCGCCTTCAGGTAATCATCATTCGCCTTTCTTATCGTTATCGTATGCCTGCCCATCTCACTGTCGGCTTGCCGGGAGTTTGTGTCCGTCCTATCCGCCTTTTCGCGGGTTTCATTGGCCCAAACCTTCACGCTCCCGGGTGCAGCGCTTAGAACAGCAAAAAGCAGAATGACAACTAACCTGACACTGCGGCCTAGCCGCCTCATCGCGGATACGCCTGATTCCGTATTCACCGCGACAGTGCCCGGTTGACCTCGAATGTCCTGGAGCGCATATTCACGGTCACCTCACGAATCAACTGTCCGCCATACAATTCCCCCCCGGAAAGACCCGTCACAGGAAGATGCCTTAAAGTTCTGTCTGCCGCCAGAGTCACCCGATTGGTCGTTCGATTCCACGTCGCCCGAATCGATGCGGATTTTGCATTGAGACGCTCTGCAGTGTAATCGCCGATCCGATAATATGGATAGTTCCTGACCGGCAGCGTAACCAGCCGTTCATACTCCGTGAAGGTGGCGTTCAGCCAGTCAAACTGGAGGGTATTGCCGCTCTCGTCATATCTGGCCAGATTGGCCTGATGGAAGAAATGCGGCCACTTGGCGAAGCTCAGCATGTGGCGCAACGCGATATCCGCTTCGGTCTTGAGAATTTCACCATAGCTCCGGGGAACACAGGCAGCCCCCGGCATTTCGCATGGATTCTGCCCTGCATTGACAAATCTCCAGTGGTAAAGATAGTTGTATTCATCTTCCAGTTGCCGGGGCGTCGCCACGTTAAAGAAGACGTTGGTCGGCCAGCGTGGCAGCATGACCCGGTTTTCCGGGCTTCCGTCATCGTAATGGGTAATGTACTGCTCGACATCCTGACCGCGCTGCGATGAGTCGGAGGCAACGTAGGCAACGCCGGCGCTGGCGGCAGCGCGCAGGAAAAGCGGATTGGCCCCGTTCCCGTCAAACGCGAGATCATCCGCCTGGACATTGAACATATCCGGGTGAGAAACCGGATCATCCGTGCAATGGGGATCTTTCAGGCCGGAATGATGCCCTGTCACAAGCACCCGATTATTTTGCCCCCTCTCGGGAAGACCCAGAAGCTTCCAGACGGTGCGGTTCCTGGTAATTTCCGCCCGCATGGAGGAGAGACGGGTAAAGGTGCGGTAGTCGCACGGGGCATCAGCCGGAACGGGTGCCTTGTCCATGTGCGCGTGAGTATAGGTGTGGTTGATGAAACGAAAATATGCCTTGTTGGCGATTACCGCTGCCACCAGATCTTCCTTGAAATTCGCCACCAGCTTTCTGGCTTTCGGATCAACCACTGCTCCGGAACCGTTGAATGCGAAATCCAGTTTGAAAGCTCCTGCCGTGCGATGCGCGGCACGGAATGCGGCCTGCCTGTCCACTGCATTCCTGATGTCAGCGCTGTTCAGCCGATACCTGTCCACCGGACTGTTCCTGTCAAAGGCGGCATCCCAAAGCGGTGTATGGTGAAACAGGTCATCCAGGTGAACGGCCATATGGACACGCCGCGCGCCGACAAATACCCCTTGCGTTACCCAGTTGACGAACTCGTAGGCCAGAACCTTCGAATGAATGAGAAATGAAGCCTGGTTGATGGTGGAAATCATGACTTCGCGTACCGGCGTCAGCCGGGAAGGGATCATGTATCGCACGATCGATACCAATGCTTCGTCATTCTGCGTTCGCAGCAGCGGCACAACGCTGGGAACGGAACCGTCCCGCAAGCCTGTTGCATCATTCCGGGCCCTCGTCGCGAAAGCGAAGCCGGTAAGTGGAAGTGGATTGGCCTGATTCACATACTCGAAAACCTCCTGGCTGTAAGCGGCCGGCACTGTCCATCTGCCTTCGCCATCGCTCATACTGGAAGAATAGGCAAGGCCATAATCCAGGTAGACGCCGGAAGGGGACCCCAGGTCCGAATAAGTCGCGGGCCATCCTGACAATACCGCTTCGCGGACTCCAAAGTTTTTTTCGTAATCGTGCAGAATTTCCCATTCGCCCGGTGTGAAGCCGGGAACCAGGTCGGAGTCCGTGAGGATGATGCCATTATAATTGCCTGCGCAGCCCGCGTCCTCGCTTTTGCAGGCGACCCCGGTTGATGACGAGGCAAGCATTGCCGCCGTCAGATCGCGTTCCCTCGCGTTCAGAACGTCGTATTGAACGTCCATTTCGTCGAGAACAGGCTTGATATAGGCAAACCCCATGTCTTCCGTCATGTCGCCTGTAGCGATAATCAATACCCTCAGCTTGACAGCATTATCAGCAAGTGCGGGAGCGGCCATGATCATCGCGGCCAGGCACATCGTCATCGAAAGAAGCAGCAGATTTTTTATGCGCAGGTTCCCTTCCATGATCCATCGCTCTTTGCAAAACGCAATCCGGTCGGCTCTCGAAATTCCGGAGAGCCGCTGAATAACGCTCGAGAGCCACCGTTGGTGGACACGCCACCTTTGATCAAGTACCGGTTCCCAAACTGCCCGGCAGCGCGCTGCAAAGCCGCCGTTGCACCGCAGCTTGGTTCAGCGATTTTCAAGGACAGATTTCAGAAGATTACTCAGGGTGCTCAGGGCTTGCCACACTGCTGGCCGTAGGGCGTGCGGTGCGGGTCGATCGGGGGTTTCGGGGTGTCTCCGCGCGTCTCGCTGGCTTTTCGGCTCGCCGCTTCCGCATCCTTTTCACGGCCGACCCCTGCAAGCGCGGAAGCATAGTCATCCAGCAGATTGGCGTAAAAGACCGGTACCCGCCGGGCTGTGATGACGGGGTCCAGTTCAGCCAGAATGCGTTCGAGATAGGAAAGCGCCTGCGCGTATCTGCGCTGATCCAGGTTAAGGCGCGCAAGCTCGGTGAGAGAAAGATAGAAAACCCCGCCGGTATGCTTATCGAGTTCATTGGCGAGATTGAGCTGGCGCTCCGCTTCATTGAAGTGGCAGGTCACGCCCAGCGCACGCCCATACTCGTAATGAAGGGTCGCCTTGAAACGATGATCAGCCTGATCAAGGCTGTTTCCCTCCAGCGCACGGGCATAAATCCGACGCACTTCGTCCCAGTCGCCATTTTCGCGGGCAGCAACAGCTGCACCCACATAGTCCATCGGCTTTTCTTCGTTAGAGGCAAAAACTGCCGCGCTGAGCAGGACAAGCCCGCACCAGATCAGTCGCTTCATTGATTCTCCTTGTCCTGTTAATGGTAAATACGGGTATGGCTCGGAATATCACTGCACGAGGCATCGCATGTTGCATGAGGGGTTGCAGCAGCGTCTACCATGTTTCGCCATGAATGACGGCCGCGGCAAAAACTGCGAGAGTGTCGCATGCATGAAAAGACTTGGCAACTCTTGCCGTTCAGCGCGCCCGATCCGATCCCTGACTGCTGACCTGCCGGCATTGCAGGGCGATTCTTTCATTCGATCAGAGGTCTAAACCGCGCGACGTCCATGAATTACCGAAGAGCGAAAGACGTTCCGGGACTCTGTAAATCGCGGTTGGCATAAACCATGTCGGTCAGCGGAACGGCCGTGTTCGGAGCGTAACGGGAACTGTTGCGACAAGCGAGGTGGTACCACCGCGTCGCCGGTGTCCGCTTGCCCGACGAAGTAGTCCGTTATCCCTCAGCTTACCTTAAGACCAGGTAGAACATCGAAACCTTCCTGCTCCTGGTTGCACATGCATCATCCTCCCTGATCATCCCGCTGCCGGATGCATTCGCCGAAATCCAGGGTCAATCCGTTGCTGCGGTAGCCCCACGCTGCAGTGAAGCGGGGATTGTGTCCCTCGCCGGGCCCAATGTTTTTGTCGATGGTCAGAGAAACGACAATGGGGTCATTTCCCCCATGAATCTTTGGCTCCAGCTTGCCGATGGCCGTGACGGAACTGGAATTTTCATTCAGGACTGCCATCGCCCGTGCGGCATAGCAATTCGTCCAGAGACAGGCGGAAAGCTCGCCTGTCTCTGGATTGTAGGAAAAGGATTCAGCATGCTGAAAATCGCTGCTCATGCGCTCGCAGCGCTCCAGGTCACACTCGTACTTGACCTCCGGCACGCAACGGTATTTCTTCTCTTCCGACGCGCACACCAGCGGCGGCCACGTGAAGAACAGAAGCGATGCATATGCGAACAGGAAAGCTTCGCAGCAAACCCGCTCGCCTGCCATCATGGACTCGCGATCTCGAATCCCCATTCCCTCAGCCGGAAGATAAAGGATGGCAGGTCCCTTGCCGTTCCCGCCTGGACATGCATGAGGATATTGAACGAGACCTTGCGCTGGTGCTGCGTGAACTGTTTCTCGATCATGGCTATTTTTTCCGGTCCCAGCCCTTGGGGCGCTTTCCAGTCCTCGGTATCGATATCCCACGTCACGATAGTCAGCGCCAGGTCTCTGGCGACTTCTGCCAGTTCCGGGTCGAGATGGCCGCGAAATCCTCCGGCTCCGTACGGAGGACGGATTTTTGTCGGGATGACTCCCGTGGATTCTTCAATGACCGATTGCGTCCGCTCAAGCTCAAGCCGCACATTTCGCTCCGTCGCCTGGGCCAGATCAACGTGGCTCCATGAATGGTTCTGGATGTGATGTCCCAGACGAACGATCTTTCTTGCTGCGTCCGGATAGCGTCTAACCTCGTCTCCAAGGACATAAAACTCCGCCCTGATTTCATTTTCGTCCAGCGTCGCCAGAATACTGTCGAGGGCAATCACAGGTGCCGGGCCATCGTCAAACGACAGGATTACAGTCTTTCCATCACCCAGCATTGGATTCTCCCGGAAAAATGAACCATCGTATCCCCTGCTTCCTGCGCCGGCCATGCGAAACGCGCACCTTCTGCTATAGTTTCAGCATGAGGCCGATGCGCCGATCAGCAGGAACACGCCTGGTCTCAAGGGACCATTGAACGAATCTGGTCGCGCCCGAGGAGATTTATCCGGCGCTTCCTTAACTAATAGATCAGCAGGACAGAATCGTCAACCTTCCTCCGATACGCGCCAGTGCGCCATCTCGGTCCATCGGCTTCCTGCGCCGGTGGATGGGTATGCCCTTGCGTGAGTGCAGGAATTTTGCATCCGCGTGAACCGCTTATCAGCAGATGAGCGGCATAAGTACAAGAAAAAATGCGTAAGATGGTTTTTTCAACTTGGTATCGCGGGCGTTCATCCAATCGGAACCAGCCACGATGAAAAAGGAAATTATCGTTATTGGTGGCGGCTTTGCCGGACTGAATCTGGTGAAGCATCTTGCCAAGGCTTCAGACTTTCATGTCACCCTGGTTGACATGAACAACTATAATTTCTTTCCTCCGCTTCTTTACCAGGTGGCTACCTCCTTCCTGGAGGTTTCCAATATCTGCTACCCTTTCCGCAAGCTGTTCCATGGTAAAAACATAAGCTTCCGCCTCGCCACCCTGCTGAAAATCCTGCCGAAGGAAAACAGGGTCCTCCTGTCGAACGGGGAGCTTGCATACGATAGTCTCGTGCTTGCGACCGGCACCATAAGCAATTATTTTGGCATGGAAAATATCCGCATGGCAGCTCTGCCGATGAAAACCGTGGATGACGCCATAGAAATGCGTAATCGCATGCTGCAGATCGCCGAAGAAGCTACCATTACCACGGACACAGCGGAGAAAAGAAGGCTTGCGACCATCGTCATTGCAGGCGGGGGGCCTACGGGCGTCGAGATTGCAGGCGTGCTTGCCGAAATGCGCGAAACCATCCTGGAGAGGGATTATCCGGAACTGACCGCTCAACATGTACGGATCTGTCTCGTGGATGGAGCACCTGTCCTCCTCGCGTCGATGAGCGAGAAATCCCAGCGATATGCCCGGGAAAAGCTGATGAAGATGGGGGTCGAAGTGAAACTCAATAAGCGCGTGAAGGATTATGTCAACGATAAAGTCATTTTCACGGATGGCGACAGCATAGAGGCCCGCACGCTGCTGTGGACGGCGGGGATAACGGCTACGGTATATGAAGGCATACCGCAGGAAAGTTATGGGCGAGGCAACCGCCTTATCGTGAATGAATATAATAAGGTGGCGGGAACCGAGAATATCTATGCGATCGGCGATACCTGCATCCTGACTTCCGATTCTGAATTTCCCCAGGGACATCCACAGGTGGCACAGGTCGCGCTACAGCAGGGCAAAAATATGGCGCATAATTTCATCTCCGCAACCCGCCGCGGTCCGATGATCCCTTTCACTTATGTCGATAAAGGTTCTCTCGCGATCATCGGGCGCAGCAAGGCCGTTGCAGATCTCCCGAAACCAAAAATGCATTTCAATGGATTCATCGCCTGGATAACCTGGTTGTTTGTGCACCTCTTTTCCTTGATCACGTATCGCAACCGGCTCATGACCATGTTCAACTGGGCCGTGGCGTACTTCACAAAGGATCAGTCCCTCAGAATGATCGTGAGGCCCGGCCGCAAAAGCTGATCCCGTAACGTTGCGCAACCTTGGGAGACTGCCTTTCTGGAACCGCTGAACATATTCCCGCCTGGCAGTTGAGGGAGAGAAACCTTCCCTTATATACTTCAGGCCTGCCGATCAAAATGCGTTCACGAGGAAGCGGATCCCGAGAGCGCGTTTCCATTGCACGCGCCAGCGCTTCTCTTTGACCAGCAAAGGCAGACAGGGAACATTTCATGGAATCCTCCCCCATCACCAATAGCGCTAATATTATCGCCTCTACAGACCTGTTCACTCGTATCAACTGGCTCAGGCAGGCACTGAACTACCGGTTTTCGGAAGCGTACACGAAAGAACTGGAGGCGCTTCATGCATTCGAGAAAAATATTGAAGCGGTCTCCTCCGCTTCAACCTACGTTCCCGGCACCGACCTGGTGCGCGACAGCTATCTCGAAGAATACAGGAAATCCATGGACAAGCCGGACAGCGAGAAGGTCGAATACAGTCGCGTTGACTTCGGCGGGATCGCCTATTGGCTGCGTCATTGACTTCCCCTTGGCCCTGTCGTCGGATTCGTGACAGAGCGGCAATCTCGGTAGAACCTGCGATGGTCAGTTTTTCTCTCCATTCGTCCTTCGGCGGAATATGCCTGCGCGCATGAGCAATATGGCGGTCACGGGTGAAGTCGCGATGACAAACAGCGTGATCAGCACTTCCTGAAAAACCAGCCGGTGCGCCTGAACGGAAGCAGCCAGTATCGACGCCAGCAATACGCAGCCGAGGCCAAGTGTATTTCCCAGTGTGGGAGCATGCAGGCGCATGAAGAAATTCCTGAATCGCAGCAAACCGAATGAACCGGTCAGGGCCAGCAGGCCGGCCAGCATCAGCAGTAACGAGGCCACGATATCAGCCCAGACAGGCAATTCGGGAGCGATCATGGCTCGATTACTTCGCCGCGCAGCAGGAACTTAGCCATCGCCGCCGAGCCGACAAAGCCGAACAATGCGATCAGCAGAGCGATATCAAAATACGATCTGGAGCCGAACTGGATGCCCAGCGTCAGTATCGAAAGCATGGAGTTGACATACAGCGTATCCAGCGCCAGTACACGATCCTCCGCAGCGGGACCCCGCAGCAGACGTATCGCCGCACAGATCATGGCCAGCCCGAACGCGATCAGTGCGAAGGATATTGCCCAAGGTAACAGGTTCATTCCAAAATCTCCATCAGGGGATGTTCATCACGGTACTTAATGCGGACGCGGTTTTCTCATCCGAAGACGCAAGGCCCGCACCCTGGGATGCCGCTGGCCGCCCTTGCCACGGAGAGTTATCCCATCATAAATCTCCAACATCAGTTGCGCCCGGTGCAGCGGATCTTCAACAGGCGCCCGAACCCCAGACGCCGGATGCCATAAGGCACGGCTGGAAGCGGCAAGAGGCAAGCCCCGTTCATCATGGATTGCCCCCTCCCGGGGCAGAAGGGAGCAGACCACCCGCCTCCGGTCGCAGAACCGCGTCGATATAAAGCTGTGGCGCAGCCAGTGCTGCCTCAGCGAGCGAGAGGTAGCTCATTACCGGTCCCGCTTCGATTGTCAGACCCACGCTCAACAGGAGCAGCAAGGCAACCGGCGCAGCTTCAACCAGATGCAGTCGCGGCGCTGCAATTTCTTCAGGACTCCAGAAGAGCCGTATCCCCATTCTGGCAAGCGCAATAATGCTGATGAAACCGGATCCAAGTACGGCCGCCCACAATGCCCACGCGGAGGCTGGCACGGTATCGAGCGGCCCGGTACCAAGCGCGGCGGACAGAATCAGGAATTTTGCGACAAAACCCGATAGCGGCGGCAATCCTGCGACCAGGAGCGCACACAGTACGAAGCTCATACCCAGAAAAGCGATGGCTGCGGGAATGACGATGCCAATGACTTCATCCGGCTGACCAGGATCGATGGGCTCGTCGAAATCGGCAGCATACGATTCGAGCGCAGCTTCCAGACCCGTTTCCTGTGGCTGGCCGGCACGATCGATCATCTCGCTCAGCATGAAAAATGCGCCGGTAGCCAGAACGGAATTGACAAGGTAATATACCAACGCGCCTTTCATCCCAGCCATATCCAACCCGAGCGCCGCCAGCAACGTGCCCGAAGAGACGATAATGGCGTACGCCGTAAGACGTTGTGGCTGTTGTGCTGTCAGCATGCCGGCGCTCCCCACCGCAAGCGTGAGAATGCCGATACCGAAGAGCCATCCGTCATTGAACGGGATCGGCGCGCCTTCCGCGGATGAACCGGACAGAAGCGATCCCAGGCGCAACAGGGCGTAGAATCCCACCTTGGTCAGAATCGAGAAAACAGCGCCCACAGGAGCCGCTGCTGCGGAATACGCGGAAGGAAGCCAGAAATTCAATGGCCACGCCCCCGCCTTGACCAGGAATGCCACGCCGAGTATGGCGGCCCCGGCCTGGAACAGGGTGCGGTCGGCGGAATCCAGGCTCCGCACACGCATTGCGAGATCGGCGATGTTGAGCGTTCCGCACGCGCCATAAATCAGCGCCACCCCGATCAGAAAGACAAAGGATCCTGCCAGATTCAGAGCGATGTAGTGCAGGCTCGCCTTGACCCTGGCTGTACCCATTCCATGCAGCAGCAGGCCGTACGAAGCGGCCAGGAGTATTTCCACAAACACGAACAGATTGAAAAGGTCGCCTGTCAGAAAGGCGCCGTTCACCCCCATGATCAGGAACTGGAACAAAGCGTGAAAATAGAACCCCATACGCTTCCAGCGCGCCAGCGCGTAGACCAGCGATGCCAGCGCCAGCACCGCATTTAACACCAGCATGACTGCGGACAGCCGGTCCGCAACCAGCACGATACCGAAAGGCGCCTCCCACTCTCCCAGCCGGTACACCGCGATTCCTTCCGGCCAGGCCGCGGGGATTCCCCCGGCAGCCATATAAGCCAGAATCATTGTCACTGCCAGATTTGCCACTGTCGCGGTGAGCGCGATGACGGTACGCGCGGTGCGATGCGGTTCCCCGGACAGCAGTGTCGCAGCGGCTGCAATCAGCGGAATTGCGACCGGCAATATGGGCAGATGCGCCAGCCACCCGCTCATGGCTCGGTTTCCTCGCCATCGACATGATCGGTGCCGGTCAGCCCGCGCGATGCCAGCAACACCACCAGAAACAGCGCGGTGGTGGCGAAACCGATCACGATCGCGGTCAGAACCAGCGCCTGCGGCACCGGATCAGGGAATGGCGACAAATCGATGCCGGGTTCGACCAGTGGCGGCACCCCGACGGTCAGGCGGCCCATCGCAAAAATGAACAGATTGACTGCGTAAGACAGCAGTGTGAGCCCCATGATGACCTGGAAGGTACGCGGCCGCAGCAGCAGCCAGATGCCGGATGAGGTGAGAACACCGATCGCCAGGGCGAGCACAAATTCCATCAGGCTTCCTTTCCTGCTGGGGTAATGCGCGCAACCGTTCCCGGCATGATTCCGGGCACGCCGGCGGGTTCTCCCGGCACAGCGCCATAACCGGGAGGGCCAGCTGCGGAACTTGTGGCGGTGCCTGCCATGGATTCCGCCTCGGCAATTGCCGACTTGCTGCGCGCGCGCCGCGACTGGTGGGCCAGCGCCACCAGTATCAGCACAGATGCACCAATCACCAGCAAGTAGACTCCCAGATCGAATAGCAGCACCGTGGAAAGATGCAGCTCGCCGATGAGCGGCAAAGTTCCATGCCATGCCAGGGCAGAAAGAAACGGGCGCGACGCCAGCCAGGCCGAGAAACCGGCTCCGGCCGCGCACAACAGGCCCAGGGCAATCCAGTATTGAGGAAAAATGCGGGTGCGCGCCTCAGCCCAGGCCGTACCGCCCACCATATACTGCAGAATGATGGCGAGAGTCATTACCAGTCCGCCGACGAACCCGCCGCCTGGCTCGTTATGACCTCGCAACAGGAAAAAAACCGATACCACGCCAGCTACGGGCATCAGCAACTGCACCAGAACAGCTGGCGGGGTCATCGGTCCGGAGGGAAGGGCCGCATTCGGGTCCGCAGGCGCAAGTCGGCCGCCAGGGTGCACATCCTGCTCGCGCTGCTGGCGAGGCACATCCATACTTTCGAGTGCCGGGCGAAAGCGGCGCAGCAAGGCGAATACCGTCAGCGCCACGATACCCAGCACGCTGATCTCGCCCAGGGTATCGAAACCCCGAAAGTCGACCAGGATCACGTTGATGATATTTGACCCGCCGCCCAGTGGCAGCGAATTCTGCACAAAGAACGGCGAAATACCTTCTCCTGCCTGTCGCATGAGTACACTGTAGCTCAATGCGGCCATGCCGGTACCGGCAATGCCAGCCAGCACGAGGTCGCGCAGGCGCCGGCTGCGAGCGTGCATGCGAGCACGAAACGTGCGCAACTCATCGTCGATCCAGACATAACGGCGGGGCAGCCAGCGCAGGCCCAGCAGGATCAGCACCAGGGTCACTGACTCCACCACCAGTTGTGTCAGGGCGAGATCGGGTGCTGAAAACCAGACGAACGTCATCGCCGTCGCCAACCCCGTGGCACCGGACAGGCTGAGCGCCGCCAGCCGATGGTACTTGGCCTGGTTGGCCACGCCGATCGCACAGACTGCCCCCACCAGCCACATCAGCGCGAATGCGTGATGCAGCGGCAGGCCGGGGAGATTCCCCGGCGGCAATCCGCCACGCAGCGGCACCAGCGCAATCGCGAACACTGCGGAAATCAGGAGCAGCATCTGTGTTTGCAGGCGCGCGGTAGATAACCGGTACATCAGCCAGGCTGCGCCCATGTCCAGCTTCTGTATCAGGAACTGAAAAATGCGCCTGCCGTCGAAGTGCCCAATCAGAGGTACGGTCGAGGCACCGTCCCGGTATTTTCCCAGCACCAGATACAGGCCTGTCCCAACCACCATTGCCGCAAGGCTCATCATCAGGGGCAGATTGAATCCATGCCATACGGCGTAGCTGTGATGAGGCATATCCGCACCTGCCACGGAACGTGCGGCCATGTCCAGGTACGAACCAACGGTTTTTCCTGGAAACATTCCGACCAGCAGACACACCATCACCAGCAGCGCGCTTGGCAGCAGCATCCAGCCCGGCGGTTCATGCGGTTCTCTCGGCAGATCATGCGCGGGTGGCCCGAAAAACACCTGCATGATAAAACGCAGCGAGTAAGCGACACTGAATATTCCCCAGATCACGGCCAGAAAGGGCAAACCGATGCGTGTAACCGCGCTTCCGCTGACAAATACCGTCTCGGCAAAAAACATCTCCTTGGAAATGAAACCATTGAGCAGCGGGACACCGGCCATTGCGGCTGCGGCGACCACGGCGAGCGTGGCGGTAATGGGCATTGATCGGTAAAGTCCACTCAACCGCGACAGATCGCGCGTACCTGTCTCATGGTCGACGATTCCGGTGGCCATGAACAGCGATGCCTTGAATGTTGCGTGATTCATGGTGTGAAAAATTGCGGCCAGCAAGGCGAGCGAACTGTTGAGTCCGAGCAGCAGGGTGATCAACCCCAGGTGACTGATGGTGGAGTACGCGAGCACGCCCTTCATGTCCTGCTGGAACATGGCTGCATATGCCCCCAGCACCAGGGTCAGCAGTCCGGTTGTACCGACGATCCAGAACCACGCCTCCGTCCCCGCGAGCACTGGCCATAACCGCGTCAAAAGAAACACCCCTGCCTTGACCATGGTTGCCGAATGCAGGTAGACCGACACGGGGGTAGGGGCGGCCATTGCGTGCGGCAACCAGAAATGGAACGGAAACTGTGCGCTTTTGGTCAGCGCCCCCAGCGCGATCAGGATCAGTGCCGGCAGGTACCATTCATGCGCGCGCACGAGCTCCCCCGATGCAAGCACGGCATCGAGATCATGACTGCCGACGATATGACCCAGGATCAGCACGCCCCCCAGCAGGCATAGTCCGCCTCCCCCAGTCACGGTCAGCGCCATCATGGCGCCGCGGCGAGCATCCACGCGATGGTACCAGTAAGCGATCAGCATGAACGACGTCAGGCTGGTCAATTCCCAGAATATAACGAGTTGAACGAGGTTACCGGACAGCACGACCCCGAGCATCGCCCCCATGAATGCCTGGAAGAAAGCAAAAAAACGTGGAACAGGGTCCTGCGGCGCCATATAGTAGCGTGCGTACAGAATAACCAGTGCGCCCATCACGGAAACCAGCATGGCAAACAGCCAGGAAAAACCGTCCATGCGCAGCGTGAAATCCAGGCCGGATGCGGGCATCCAGGATACGGCCATGCGTACAACTTCGCCGCCTGCTACCTGCGGATAGAAGTGAGCAGTCAACGCCACGCAGGCCAGCGCCGTCAGTCCTGCCAGCCACACCGCGGCATTGCGCGCATGTGATGGCAGAAAAGCTGCACAAAGGCTCCCCGCGAATGGCAGGATGACGATCCAGGCTAGCGACATGATGAATTTCCGAGAAACAAATGGAGTATCGACACAGATGGGATAACCGGCAGCAGAGGCATCCTGCGCATACACTGCGGCGTCATTTCCCTTTGACAGATACCGGAACAGATATCGGCCGCAGGCGACAGGGCTTCCAGGCTCAATAGCGGACCATACCGAAATTGGTCGGACCCCCTGCAATATCGGCTCGGTGCCTCATCTGAGGCGCTTAACCCGTCCGATGCTATCACAAGTTTTTTAGGTCGTGCTTTCCGATCGTTCCCCAATCGGCGCTCGCGCCTGCTCACGCGGGGTTACTCGTGCAACGAACGTTGCTGTTCCCTGTACTCGCCATGCGGCTTTAAGTGTCGTTTAGCAGGATAAAGATCAGTTTTTCCCTAAAGCACTTATCAAAAAAAATGGCAGACCTGATCTGCCATCATTTTAGGCCGCTGCCATACATTATTCGTAGTGGCTCCATAACCGCAGCACTTTGACAATCCGGTCTTCTTCCAGCACCTGGTATATCAATCGGTGCTGAATGTTGATTCTCCTCGAATAAGCCCCGGCGAGGTCGCCCACGAGCTTCTCGAAAGAAGGTGGCTTCTGAAAGGGGTCTTCAGCAAGAATGGCCAATAATTCCTGCGCCTTTGGTTTCAATCCACTCGAAGCCAGCTTCTTTGCGTCTTTTTGCGCCTGCCTGGTATAGACCAGTCGCCAGCTCACCAATCCAGATCCTCGGCACACTCGTCAACGGGCGCCTCCATGCCTTCCCGGATAGATTCGCGCATACCACGGACAGATAGCAGAAACAGCGTTTCCTGAATCGCTTCCCAGTCTTCTTCGGAAACCAGTACCGCCTTGTTACGCTTTCCCGATATCAGCAACGGTCGATGCGACGATGCGGCCTCATCGATCAAGCGATAAAGGTTGGCGCGGGCTTCGCTGGCCGTAATTACAGTCATGACATACCTCCAGTACGTTATCCAAATTCATTGTACGCATTTACGTACGTGCGTCAAGAAGTACGTCCTGGATGCATAAGTTGAATGACGTTTGTCAGCAAAAAGTAAAAACGACGGTCTTGCATTTCCCGGATTCTCTGCTATTGGTTATATAACAACCACCAAAATCGCTCAGGGAAACGATATGGCTACGAACGGGAATGAAGGGGCGGTAACACCCGGCATGGAGCAGCCGCGCCCGGCATCGGGTTTTCGCCGCCGGGTGATTGTGAAGTTCAAGGATCATGTGCGGGTGCCGCGCGAGGATGCGCTCCGAACTTTGGAACGCGGCGATGCCGGTCCTTGGGGAACGCTGGCCGCCCGGTTTCCGGATATCTCCGTTGAACCACTGCTGTCCTTCAAACCCGAGCGGTTCGCCGCGATGACGCAACGGGCCCAGGCGCTGGACTCGAGCTTTCGCGCGCCTAGCCTGAACGCCTGGTTCGCTGTGAATCTGCCGCCGGATACGAATGCCGAGGAGCTGGCCAGCACCCTGAACCAGTGGGAATCCGTGGCGACGGCATACGTGGAACCGCCGCCGGTGGAGCCACCGTTCGTCAATGCCGCGGACGATCCGCGCAGCGCCAACCAGGGCTATCTCGACCCTGCCCCGGACGGCATCGATGCGGAATATGCGTGGAATTTTCCCGGCGGAGACGGAGCCGGTCAGGCACTGGTAGACATGGAATGGGGCTGGACGCTCAACCATGAAGACCTGGCGGCCCACGGGATTACCCTGATTTCGGGCCTGAACCATTCCTATTTTTTCCATGGCAGCGCTGTACTGGGGGAAATTGCCGCTGCGGATAACACCGTCGGCTGTATCGGCATCACGCCCGCCCTCGCCTCCATCCGCTGCGTGGGCCAGCACCTGCCCGGCGGCGGCTACAGTACGGCGCAGCCGATCCTGGATGCAATCGCTGTCATGGAATTCGGAGATGTTCTGCTGCTGGAGGCGCAAACCAGCCTGTTCGGCTATAACCTCGTTCCCGTAGAGATCGAGCCGGCGGTTTTCGACGTGATCCGGTTGGCGACATCGCTGGGTATTGCGGTGGTCGAAGCGGGCGGCAATGGCGGCGTCGATCTGGATACAGTGGTCAACCCTGCCGGACAGCAGATCTTCAACCGGGCCAGCCCGGATTTCCTGGATTCGGGGGCGATCCTGATCGGTGCGGCAAGTTCCGCGGCGCCACACTCGCGGCTGGGCTTTTCCTGCCACGGCAGCCGCATCGACTGCTACGGATGGGGTGAAAATGTGGATACCCTCTCGTCCGACAGCACCAATACCGCCACCAATCTTTATACGACAGGTTTCAGCGGCACGTCCAGCGCGTCCCCTATCGTGACAGGCGCCGCGCTTGCAGTGCAGGGACTGATGGAAGCCGCCACCGGTGACAGGCTCGCACCCTGGCAGTTGCGCATGATCCTCTCCGATTCCACGAATGGCACGCCTTCCGCCAGCCCGCGCACCGACCGCATCGGCGTCATGCCCAACCTGCGCGCCATCATCGACGGCACCATACTCAACCTGGCGCCTGACGTGTATTTACGGGACTTCATCGGGGACAATGGCGATCCGCACGCCGGGGCCATTTCGGCCAGCCCCGATATCATCCTGCGCCAGATTGCGGTGGCTGATCCCCAGGCGGCTTTCGGCGCTGGCAGCGGCACCGAAAACGATATGACCTTAGGATACGAGGCGGAAGCCGGGCAGGACAATTACGTGTACGTGCGCGTGCGCAACCGGGGAGGTTCCGCGGCTTCTGATGTGAAGGCAACGGTCTACTGGGCACCGCCATCCACCCTGCTTACCCCCGATCTCTGGACCCTGCTGGGATCGACAATGCTGAGCTCGGTGCCGACCGGCGATCTGCTGACGGTCGGCGATGCCATCACCTGGCCGGCGGCAGCTATTCCCGCGCCGGGTCATTACTGCTTTGTCGGCATCCTGGATGCACCCCGAGACCCCGGTCCGGCGCCTGCCGATTTCATGGACTGGGGCAACTTCACTACGTTCATCCGCAACAATAATAATGTCACCTGGCGCAATTTCAACGTCGTCAATAACGTGCCTCCTCCGCGCGCCGAGCCGCCAGGCTACGTTGCCTTGCCCTTCCTCGCGGCAGGCGCGCCGGACAAAGCCAGACGCATGCGCCTCGAAATCGTTCCACGGTTGCCCGCTGGCGCCGAGGTCCTGCTCGAACTGCCCTTCGAATTCGCCGAACGCCTGCGGGTGAGGCCGCGCCCCATGCCCTTCTCGCCCCCGAACGTTTCGAAGTCCGGCTGCCCGCGCATGGTCCATATCTCTCTCAATCATTGCGTGCGCACGAGCTTCCCTGAGGTGGCCTTCCCCGCCAAGGCCCGTATCCCGCTGCGGCTTCTGGTAAAAATTCCTGAAGCCATGCGCCAGCACGAATTCGAGCTTTTTGCGCGTCAGATATATGAACGGGATGAAGTGGGACGGGTTACATGGCGGCTGGTGCCGCCTCGGCATCCTCTGTAATGCGGGTCGGGCTCCGGCACAGAAGATTGAGCCCGATTATCGGAAAGCCCGACGACCTGCGCCTGCCCGGAACAATTTCCGCTGTCAGCCTTATTTCGATATGCGATAGAGGGAAATCCTGCTCTTGTCCTGTTTTTCCAGTGTGGCTGTCTTCCCGTCCGCGCCGAGTGTGAACGAACTCGCACCCGTTTCCGAAAAACCCGCGCAACCGTTGGTGTCGTACGTAAAGCCTTTGATACTCAAGGTCTTGTCAGCAGGATCGTAGCTATAGGAGGCAAATTCCACGCCCGGGCCGCAGTTTTCAGCGGGCTTGCCGGCAGGATCGACCAGCATGAATTTCCCGTGGGAAAAGAAAAAGTAGGTCGGGGTCTTGATATTCGCCGGATTCTCGGTCCATGCGCCGACGATCCCCTTCGGATCGTTCTCCATGCTCTCATAGCGGCTCTCCCTGACCTCCGTCTTGATGGGTTCCTTATCCGAACTGATTTCCAGCGTGCCGGCAATGTGGAAGAGTTCGCCGAAGAGGCTGGCCTGCTTCTTCTCCCGCTGTACCGTATACACATCCGAAGCGATCAGCCGCGCACCGTCCGTGCGGATGCGCCAGGTAGGCCGGGGATGCGACAGGCCCGCCTGAAGATTGGTATCCATGGCCGGCCGGCCCACGAATTTGAAACCCCTCGTATCGAACGAGGCCACGCTTGCCACGCCGTATTCCACCCCGGCCTTGCTGACCAGATTGCCCCCGCATACCCGGTTGGCATCGCACGAGTCATCCGGCGTAGCATCGCCTTGCAGGTATTCACCACCACGTGCGGCTGAAATACGAATGACCGATGCCGAGGAGTCATCGTGTTTTACCCAGATATCCGTGCTGAGCAAGGGGATCCCCTGTGAAAGAAAATGGGCTCTTGCCTGCTCGGCCGTTTTGACCGGACCCGCGACCTTGCCGGCCTCTCTTGCCATCTGCAGCTCGGGCGAAGCTGTAAATGCTGCCGGGTCGCTCTCCAGGTCGATCGATGCGCCTACCGCTGCTGCAGCTTTGGCAGGGATGGAAATACCATTCACGGCATTGCCATCTTCATCCAGGGACTGCAGCAGGATAAGCAGGTTCTGCAACCTGTTCTCGCTGTCTCCCGCCAGTTCCATGGGTGTAATGATGGCAGCGCCCTTTACTTTCCCCAACACCAGCCCGCCCAGCTTGAACTCGACCGTATCGCCATGCGTATAGTGAAAAACCCCGTTCTCATCGGTATGGCCTGCCGCGCCGGAAGAGGCGGCATACGCCACTCCGCTCACTGCTGAATCCAGCAGCCTCCCCGTTGTTGGACCTGTGGGAGCCCCGCTTTTCGAACCACTGCCCGAACCGCTTTCACCACCGCACGCGGCAAGGCTCAAGGCCAACGCGATGGGTATCACGCGACCCCAGGCGGCCATTTTCTTCTTCTGATCGGATTTCATTCAGATGGTCCATTCAATTATTTAACGACGCGTTATCATATCAAACTATGCCCTGCGCTGCTGAAAAGCAGCGTCGTTTTGAGCCGCGAAGAACGTGTGGAATGCAGGATTCAATACCGTGTAATTTCGGCTGTCCCGCCTCCTGAGCGTCGATCCGGAACGAGGCCGTTTTACCCCGTCATTCCAGGTCTCTAAGTGAAGGGCAGGCTGAGGTATAATCCAGACGGTAAAACCGGGTGCGGTTCACGCCCGGCTTTTACGGTTTCCGGTTCGGCCCCCCGGCGGAATCGGCGGCTTCCGTTTGTTTTTTCCGGAATATCCGGTTTACATATAAGGAGAATGAATGATGCGCAAACTCTGTACCCTCGCAGCTTCGCTGGCGTTTGTCTGCCAGTTCCCGTTCGCGCTCGCGGCGGACGGCTCGGTGGCCATTTCCTCCCCCAAGGATGGCGAGAAATTCAGCCCGAAAAGTGATATCGAGCTTGTCTATGACATCTCGTTGGGAGACAAGGGCGATCATACCCATCTTTATGTTGATGAAAAGGAAATTCTCACGTTGCGCAACCTGAAAGGCAGCCATACGCTGGGAACCCTTCCCGCCGGCAAGCATGATATTTGCATCAAAGTGGTCAACAAGGCGCACACCCCCATCGGTCCGCAGCAGTGCGTCAATGTCAGCGTAGAAGCGTAGCAGTATAATGTTCGAAAACCTGAACTATGCCATCGTGCAGCTCGTGCACAATTTCGGCGCTGCCGCCGTGATCGGCTTTGCGATTTTTGCGTTATATCCGGCGGCGCAACCCGCTCCGGTGCAGCGCAGGTTCGCCTGGCTGGTCGGGTTGAGTTGGGCAGTTCAGGCGATCAGCGGCACGGGCTTTGGCGCGGTCAGCTACTATTACTACGAAAAACTGCCTGACCTGAGCGGGGTCGCCTTTGCCGCGCTGCTGATCAAGATACTCTGCGCGGTGGGCGGCATCGCCACGGCAATGCTGTACGTGCGCCGGGCGGAGAACTGGACCGTCGCTCAACGGCGCGCCGCCTGGAAATTTCTCGGCATACTGGGTGTCACTGCGCTGGCTGCCGCCGCATTTCTGCGCTGGTACGCCTGATTTCTCCCTGCCTCTTCCTGTTTTTCGTAAATACGACTCATCTCCTGATTCATCTTCCGGAATCATCTTCTTCATTATCGATGATCCGCCCCTCGACAGGGACATTCGATAAATCCTATTCTATGATGGAGTGAGGGAGTTTAAGCTGCTACCCGACCGGCAGCGTTCCGCCGGCCATATGCGCTGACGCTGAAGCCCCTGGCTTCGGAGCCGTGTATCCGCGATTGGCTGATCCGGTAGAGGCCCTTTCCAAAAGACGAAGGAGCGGTGAATCATGTCCCATTACGACCCGAACAAAGCCGACAGGCCTGAAGACGATATACCAGCGGGCAATAAGCGGGCTGCAGCCGCTGTTGCCATGAACACAGCCAGTCGATCCGCAGGTGAAAACAATGCTGAAAGCGCGGTTCTAAGCCAATGTCAGAGCGAGCACGATCGTGAAGTTCCGGAAGTGGACCTCCTGTCCCCTCTAACCGTGCGCGGAATCACCTTCCGCAACCGGATCGCGATGTCGCCCATGTGCATGTATTCCGCAACGGATGGTTTTGCCAGCGATTTTCACCTTGTTCATCTCGGTAGCCGCGCGATGGGCGGGGTGGGACTGGTAGTCGTCGAAGCCACTGCCGTCACGGCAGAAGGGCGCATTTCCCCCGGTGACCTGGGCATCTGGAAAGATGAGCATATCCATTCACTTGCCCGGATTGCACGGTTCCTGGAGGAACAGGGCTCGGTTCCCGGCATTCAGCTCGCTCATGCCGGGCGCAAAGCCAGCTGCGATGTGCCATGGGCAGGCGGAAGAAGCCTGAAATCAGCCGCCGAAGGCGGCTGGCCGGTAATCGGCCCCAGTCCCTTGGCCTTTGATGCAGGCGACCCGGTTCCCATGTCCATGACCGAGGCCGATATCGAGCATTGCATCGATGCTTGGGAAATGGCCACACGACGCGCACTGGCAGCGGGCTTCAAGGTGATCGAACTCCACGCGGCCCACGGCTATCTGATGCATCAGTTTCTTTCACCCTTGAGCAATCATCGTACAGACGATTATGGAGGCAGCCTGGAAAATCGCATGCGGTTATTGTTGCGTGCTACTCGCCGGCTGCGCGAGATTATCCCCCAGGATCTCCCTTTCTTCGTACGAATCTCGGCCACCGACTGGATCGATACAGGCTGGAACATAGAGCAGTCGGTTACGCTGTGCAAGGAATTGAAAATGCTAGGCGTCGACCTGATCGATGTTTCTTCCGGAGGCACGACACCAGACGCGAGGATACCCGTGGCCCGAGGCTACCAGATTCCACTTGCCGGCCGTATCCGCAATGAGGCCCAAATCCGCACTGGCGGCGTGGGGCTGATAACCGATCCGCACTATGCGGATGAAATCATCACCAGCGGTCAGGCGGATCTCGTTTTTGTCGGGCGGGAACTGTTGCGCGAACCTTACTGGGGGCTCAAGGCGCAACACGCCATCGGAGCAGAGCCGGGATGGCCGACTCAGTACGGTTATGCAGTAAAGCGGCGGGCAAAATGATCAGCCTGTTCCTGCTCTTTCCGCTGCTTCGAAGCGGAAAGAGGTCCATGACGAACCTGCGCCCGAGGAGGAGAATATGAAATTGGTAAAAACGGCCCCATGGCTGCTGGCGCTTTCTCTCTGTATCCCGGCTCACGGCGGTGCTCATGAAGAACACGGGCTTGGCGAAAATACCGCGGAGTATGTTTTCGCGGAAAGACTGGGTGAGGTGAAATTCCCGGTCACTTGCAATACCGAAGCACAGAAAGAATTCAATCGCGCCATGGCGCTCTTTCATTCTTTCTGGTTCGATCCCGCAACCAGGTCCTTCCGTAACGCGCTTCAGCATGACGCCAGTTGCGGCATGGCATACTGGGGCATTGCCATGATGTCCCTGGGGAACCCCTTCACGTGGCCGGCGAATCCGAAGGCATGGGAGGCGGGTGCGACGGCTCTTGCCGATGCCCGGCGGGTAAGTGCCGGAAGCGAGCGGGAAAGGGATTATATCGCTGCGCTGAATGTGCTCTTCAAGGATTGGAAAACGATGGACTACCGGCCGCGAGTGCTGGCCTTCGAGAAAGAGATGGAAAGGCTGGCGGCGCGCTATCCCGACGATATCGAAGCGCAGATCCTGTATGCTCTCGTGCTCAACGCGACTGCCCCAGCTACCGATAAAACCTTCGGGAATCAGCTCAAGGCGGCAGATATCCTGGAACCATTGTTCAAAAAATACCCGCGTCATCCCGGGGTCGCGCACTATCTGATCCACACGTACGATTATGCCGGACTGGCCGAGCGGGGTCTTCCCGCGGCCAGGGAGTATGCCGCAATCGCGCCCTCCGTGCCGCACGCCCTTCACATGCCATCCCATATCTTTAGCCGGGTCGGGCTTTGGCAGGAGATGGTGAGAAGCAATCAGGCCTCTTACCGCGCCGCCAGGAATGAAGCGACCCTTGGTGTCGGCGCCTACGACGCCCTCCACGCAATGGACTATATGGTTTTCGGTCACCTCCAGCAAGCACAGGATCGGGCCGCAAGACAGCTTGTGGACGAAGCCCTCGCCATCCGCGAGGTCACCGTTGAAAATCTCCCCGCGGCATACGCGCTGGCCGCCATTCCAGCTCGCTTTGCAATGGAGCGCGGCGACTGGAAAGGAGCTGCCGCGCTCGAGCCGTTAACCGCCGAACTGGCATGGAGCAGGTTCCCCCAGGCCGAAGCGGTTCTTGTTTTTGCCCGCGGCCTGGGCGCGGCCCGCAGCCGGAATACGGAAGCTGCGCGCAATGACATGGCAAGGCTGGAGGCGCTCAGGGAAAGGATGACAGAGGCCGGCCTGGATTATTGGGCAGGCCAGGCAGATTTCCAGATCAAGACCGTGCGCGCATGGCTCGCTTTTGCGGCAAACCGCCATGACGAGGCGATCCGGTTGATGCATGACGCTGCGGACGCCGAAGAAGCAAGCGACAAGCATCCGGTCACTCCCGGAAATGTCGCCACCTGCCGCCAGTTGTTAGGCGAGATGCTGCTGGAACTGGATCGGCCGGCACAGGCGCTTGCGGAATTCGAGCACTCCCTGAAGCGCGACCCCAATCGATTTCGAAGTCTCTATGGTGCCGGCCGTGCCGCAGAAATGTCGGGAGATCAGGAAGCTGCCGCAGACTACTACACAAGGCTTCAGGCAGTAACGGCCGATCGGGACAGCGCGCGCCCCGAATTGATCCGGGCAGAGATCTTCCTCGGGAAGCGATAATCCCTGAAAAAGGGAAATCAGGCTGGCTCCCGCTTCGATCAGCCACAGGCTCCCGCTACAGAGCATAAGATGGATTTTGCGATCGCGGATTATATTGAAGAAGATTGAATTCGAACCGCACCTTGGAAACCTGCGTAAGCGGCACATATTCCGGAAACCGCAGCCTGCAGCGAGGTTCTCCTTTGTTCAGCAAATCGATTTCGTCCACCCATGTAAGATTCCTGGGTTTCTCGACGTCAAGCCGGACCTGTAGATGGTCAAGCCTGCGGGGTTTTTCCATTATTTCGATCTTCGGCGCAGCGGAAAACTGCTTGCTCCCGTATTTGTACACGACTTTGTCGAATTGAAAAGCCGAGTGAGGCTGAGCATCATAAACGTCCTGCGCCATTTCAGCCCCTCCTGCTGAAAAGCGATTGCCGAATTTGTATCGAAGCAGCGCTGTCAGCAGCATCATGAGTTTCTCGAAAAGAGACTGTATGCGCTCCCGCTCCTCACCCTGAGGGATATGAAAAATCCTGCCCGTCCTTGCGTGAAACAATGGCAGCCGGCCCAGTTCATATATCTCGTCAATCGTGGCGTTCACATCCATTTCCGCTGGAATTGCCCGAGACAAGGAGTTTTCCAGTACCCGCTTCAGCCAGGTTATTTCGCTTTCGCTCATCATTTTGGGGGATTCCTCGCTGACGAGGCACTCCAGGCAGAGATAGGCGTTGCGATAAGCATCGAAAAGATCGTCGGTCAGATGCGACAATCGATAGAACCGGAAAGAAGGGTGGTAAGGAATGGCCGTAACCGCTGACGCAAAGTCAGCGCAGCCGCCTTTTCCGTGAGCGCTCATGAACCATGGCATATCCATCGTGTCGACGCAGGTCAGTTCGTATCCCGCATGCCCAAGCGTCCATAGCAGGTATTCCCTGCTCCCGTAAGAGGTAGCAAGGATCTCATGGTGCGTAAGGGCATAAATGTCGAGCGCCTCCTGCAAAACCTGCCATGCCCGGGTTCTTAACGTGCAGTCGGAAGGAATGTCCGACAACCCGACAGTCGCGTATATGCCACCTGCGCGAATTACAATCACAGCCGTGCCATGCTGAAATGTGAAACCTTTTCGGGCTGGCGTTCGCAGGAGAAAGGCCGCGCCCGCGGCACCGCTGAAATTAGGAAGGAAGGATTTCACCGGAGCTGCTCAGTACGCTGGAAAACCCAGTTGCCCATACTCTATCAATCCTTCGTCAGCCCCTCAACTTCGCAAAAGCCGCCGCCATCGCCGTATCGGGCCGGGAATCCTCCTTCCGCTTCTGTTTCTGCTGGCTTGGCCGAAGGGATTTCCCGCTTCCTCCACTCCCCTGCCGGGGTCGCCGGTTCTCTCGCTCCCCCCCTTCCACGTTATCCTCAAGCCGCATGGAAAGCGGGATGCGTTTGCGTTTTTCGTCGATTTCCAGCACTTTCACCTTGATGATCTGGCCTGCCTTCACGAGCTTGTGAGGGTCTTTCACATACGTATCCGCCATAGCCGAGATATGGACCAGCCCGTCCTGGTGCACGCCAATATCGACGAATGCGCCAAATGCGGTGACATTGGTGACAACCCCTTCAAGCAGCATGCCCGGTTGTAAATCCCCGATCGAGTTGACCCCTTCCCTGAATTCAGCGGTAGTGAACTCCGGGCGGGGGTCGCGGCCTGGCTTTTCCAGCTCGCCAAGAATATCGGTGACCGTGGGAATCCCGTATTTGTCGTCGGCATATTTCGCCGCATCGAGGGTTTTCAGGAGTCCGCCATTGCCGATGATCGAGCGGATATCCTCCAGTTTCAGGTCATGGAGAATTCTTTCTACAACGGGATAGGATTCGGGATGGACAGCAGAGGCGTCAAGAGGATGATCGCCATTCATGACGCGCAGAAATCCCGCGGCCTGCTCGAAAGTCTTGCTGCCCAGGCGGGGAACCCCGTGCAGGGCAGCGCGCGACGTGAACAGGCCTTTCTCGTTGCGATAAGTCACGATGCTCTGCGCGACCGTGCTGTTGAGTCCTGACACACGCTCCAGCAACGGAAGCGAAGCCGTATTCACATCCACCCCCACAGCGTTGACGCAATCCTCCACGACGGTGTCGAGCGAGCGCGCCAGTTGGGTCTGGGCTACATCATGCTGATATTGCCCCACTCCGATGGATTTGGGATCCACTTTCACCAGTTCGGCCAAAGGGTCCTGCAAACGGCGCGCAATGGATACGGCACCGCGCAGCGAGACGTCCAGTTCCGGCAATTCACGCGAAGCAAATTCTGAAGCGGAATAGACTGAAGCCCCCGCTTCGGAAACCATGATCGATGTCAGTCCGAGATCGGGCCGCTTCCTGATCAGCTCCCGCGCCAGCTTATCCGTTTCGCGCGAAGCCGTTCCGTTACCGATGGCGACCAGGGAGACTCCGTGCTTTTCCGCCATCTTTTCCAGCGCCAGCAACGAGCCATTCCAGTCATTTCTCGGCTGGTGCGGATGGATGGTGGCCGTATCTATCACCTTGCCGGTCGCATCCACCACCGCCACCTTCACACCGGTCCGCAGACCTGGATCCAGGCCCATCGTCACGCGCGGGCCGGCGGGGGCCGCAAGCAGCAATGCTTTCAAATTGCGCGCAAAGACCTCGATCGCCTCGGTCTCCGCTCGCTTGCGCAACGCGCCCATCAGTTCGGTTTCCAGATGCAGGAATATTTTCACGCGCCAGGCCCAGCGCACCGTATCGCGCAACCATGCATCCGCCGGCCTGCCCTCATCGCGAATGCCGTAATGCGCCGCAATACGCGCTTCACAAGGATTATAGGAAGAATTGAGCGAAGGCGCGCCTGGCGCGTCCTCACCCGGTTTCCTCATTTCAGAGTCCAGCCGAAGGGAAACCCGGAGCACATCTTCGCGACGCCCCCGAAGCATGGCCAGTGCGCGGTGCGAGGGAAGGGTTCCAATCGGTTCGGCATAGTCGAAATAATCCGCGTATTTGGTGCCTGCTTCTTCCTTTTCTTCCAGAATTTTCGATTCCACCATTCCATGGGCCTGGAGATATTCCCGCAGCCATAGCAGCAATGCCGCCTCTTCCGAAAAGCGCTCCATCAGGATATGGCGAGCCCCCTCCAGCGCCGCCCTGGCGTCGGGAACACCAGGGTTGTCACCCTGATCGGTAGTGAAAGCCGCCCTCAGGTACTTGCCGGCCTCTTCCTCCGGGCTCAGCAGAGGGTTGGCCAATAACGCATCGGCCAGAGGCTCCAGCCCCGCCTCCAGCGCAATCTGCGCCTTGGTGCGCCGCTTTTTGCGGAAAGGAAGGTATAGATCTTCCAGTCGCGTCTTGTCTTCCGCTCCCAGGATGGCGGCCTTCAATTCCGGGGTCATTTTTCCCTGCTCCTCGATGGATGCGATGACGACGGCGCGTCTGTCCTCCAGTTCACGCAGATAACCCAGCCGCTCTTCCAGCACGCGCAACTGGCTGTCATCCAGTCCACCCGTTGCCTCTTTGCGGTAACGAGCGATAAAAGGCACTGTCGCACCTTCATCCAGCAGGCCGACCGCAGCGACAACCTGCGCGGGTTTTGCCCCGAGTTCATGGGCAAGACGATATTCGATAGAAGGCAGCATACCTTGACAATATGGATTGATTGAAAAAACAGGAAAATTGAATGGCGTAACGATCTCTACAGGAGGTACCGGATCAGGAAGCCGCGGAATTCTTCAGGTGATGGGTTTCAGAAATCAGGAGGGAACAACTGATTCGGTCGTGCGGCTTATGCAGCGTCGAGGCTCCCGGCAATCGCAGAGCATCCCGCAAGCGGGTTTTCCGGCAGCGAAGTCACATTTCGAGCCGCTTTGCCTTCCAGTAAGCCGACTTCCAGTAGCCATGATTCAAATTCGAAATGGAAACGCCGTATTTGCTCGAAGTATGGAGGAATTTTCCCTTCTCGAGATAAACGCCCACATGTCTGCGGAAACTCCCCGTCTTGAAAAACACGAGGTCACCTGTTCTCAGCTGGCTCTTTTTTACAGAGGAACCCATCAGCACCTGCGAATCGGTCGTCCGCGGCAAAAGGATACCGAGCCTCGATTTGAACGTCACCAGCATGAATGCTGAGCAGTCGATGCCGCGCTTGCTCATGCCGCCGTCCCCATGCGGCGTGCCCTTCCATTCCTCGTATTGCTCATACAGCGCAGCTTTCACCATCCCGGAGTCGCTCAGATCAATACCGGGTTCAATTCTGACCGGTTGAACCGGGCTTCCCTCCGAAACCCCTTTGGCACCTTTTTTGGACGTGTGACCGCAGCCGGCTAATACTGCGAGAACAAACAAACCAGCTATCCAGAATTCGCTTTTCATGGCAGCCTCCTGTGCGGATCGGCGATTCTACCGCAGATACGAAGGGAACAGAGGAACAGAAACTGATCAGCATCCGGCTCATGTCCCGCATTCCGGAAAACATCGCATTCGATTATTGACGAGAAGTTTACCGCCTGCAAAGTTCCGTCGCAATTCAATTCGACCGATTCGACTGATCATTCAATAAAGAAAAATGGTTCGCACATCCGTTTCATCACTCCGCACAGGCCACCCAGCGGCAGGCAAAACGCGCTCTGCTGATCCAATTCCTGCCCTGAAACCGAACGAACAGTATGCCTGGTCCTGGGCCTTATACCCGCTGAAACTCGTACAGGGTACCCAGCGACAGGATACCCGTCAGCTCGTCCAGTGCGGTACGACCCTCGCGCAAGAGGGCCGGGTCCGCCAGGTCGCCTGGGGAAATGCGATCGCGATAGTGCCTTTCGATCCACGCTTTCAGTTCATTATGAAGAGGGTCATCCAGCAAGACATTGCTCCCGGCCGCAACGGAATCGAACTCCGGCTCATCAAGAACGACACGCAACCGCAGACAGGCCGGACCGCCTCCATTTCTCATGCTCTGCCGCAGATCGACGTACTCCACGCAGCTGACGGGATTGGCGGTATCCTGCACCATGCCCTCCAGGAATGCACGCACAACGTCGGACTCCCTGCATTCGAAAGGCGCCAGAATCATCATGCCCCCGTCGGATAAGCTGATCAACTGACTGTTGAATACATAGGTGCGCACCGCCTCCTCCAGACTGATGTCCGCTTCACGCGCCTTAAGGAAATGGACCGGATGATCGCATCCCGCCGTTATTTTCTCTTCGGTATCCCGCCAGTCGAGGTATGCGCTCTCGTGATAAAGCATCACGTTACGGTTTGTTACCGCCAGCACATCGTTGTGAAACGCACCGCCATCGATCGCCGCGGGATTCTGTTGCAGGAAGAGACTTTTTCCCTCCTTGATGCGATGGAGCCGGGAAATGGCCTGGCTGGCTTCCAGCGACTGGCGCGCCGGAAACCTGGCCGGCCGGGGCAATTCACAACTGGCGGCACGGCCATAGACGAATACCTCCAGACCCCTCTCGCCCTGCTCTGAACACAGGCGCATGTGGTTCGCAGCCCCCTCGTCGGCGCAATAAAGATTCGGTGGCAGAAACTCGTGATGGGCGAAATGGCGTTCATCGCGGAAAATCCGCTTCAGTATTGAAGCCGTTACCGGTGTCTCGATACTTCTGTGAAATTGCGAAGGCAGGTTGGCCGGCGTGATGTGGATCCGGGCATCCTCCGTATCCGCGCTTGGCGAAACCGTAGCCGCGTTTGCGGCCCACATGCTGGAAGCGGAACAGCAGGCGCGCAGCAGACCCGGCGCCAGTCGAGCAGCCTTCCCGATCACCTCGATATCGTCACCGCGAAAACCCAATCTCCTGAGCATGGCCACCGCCGGCCGCTCCTGGGGCGGCAGCATGCCCTGTCTGATACCCAGGTCCGCAAGATACTTCATTTTCGCCAGGCCTTCCAGGGCAGCCTCTCTGGGATTGGAGTCGGAGAACGCATTCACGGCGGCCGCGACATTTCCGACTGCCAGTCCACCATAATTATGCGTCAGTCCAATCAGGCCATCAAAATTGACCTCATGCGCCGTCATGACGCGGCCTCGGATCCATCTGCGCCAGAGCCTGTATCAGAAGGCGCGTCGGCTCCCGGCGCTCCGGTTCCAGGAGGAACTGCATTGGCGGCGGCTTGCTCCAGCCGTCGCGCCTTCTTTTCCAGATCAGCGACCACCAGTTGCTGGATGCGCCTGTGGGGTACCGCTTCGCCCGCCGCCCAGCGTGAAACCGTCGATGGCGCGAACTCGAATTCATCCGCAATGCTTCGCTGGGATACACCGATGACATCCCCCTGACGAACCAGCCACGAAAATTCCGCTGCATTCCCCTTCCAGTCGCTACAGATCTTTCGGTACTGCCCTATGGTAGTCATGTGCGATCCTCGTTCCGGCCGATGCAATAAATTGCATGATGCAATTATCTATAGTTCTGCCAGATCGTTTTGTCAACGGCTTATTTCGAGGTGCGGAATACTGATCCGTTCGACCCCGGAAATTGAATCTTAAGCGAGGATTTCTGTCTGATCGTCCTCATGCGGCAACAAGACGAACGAGGAAATTCCGCCATAAGTCTCTGGCGGAAGGGAATGAGTCCAGCAGAGCAGGAGAGCGATATGGCTATGGTCACCTCTGCCACGATCCGGGCGGCGGGTGTAAATGATGTGGGACGTATATTGGCCGAATACCGGCAGGCCATCTGCGAACTGCCGCTGGAGGAATCAGCCAACCTGCTGTGGCGCCCTTACGATGAGTTCAAGGCAGCCGTGGAGAACGGTCTCTTTTTTGTCGTGGAAGACGAGACCGGCGGTTTCATGGCAGGTGCAGGCGTGTTTGACCTTGCGGGTTCCCGGGACAAGGAACTGGGGATGTGCTATGTAAAACAGCCGTGGCGCGGCTATGGCCTCCAGACTCTTCTACTGCAGATCAGGGTATGCGCGGCTACGCTCGGCCAGGTCCCCGCGGAGGCAGACCGGGGCGCGAATATCAGCTATGCAGCCCTGATCACCGGAGTGAAGCCATCGAACGAGCATTCGTGCGCCAATACCGCCGGATTTGGTTTCGAGCCGCTTAAGACGCCACTCCCGGCGCTGTTCGCCGCTTGCGGGTCGTGCCGCACGCCTCCCCCCGACGGTTCAGGCCGGAGATGCTGCTGCGATTTCTTTTACCTCTCGGATCGCAAGCGGGCGGAAGCGATCGAGCAAAGCCTGCTGATGGGGCAATGGAGCCGGACGCGGAGAGATCATCAGCTTGTCGTGTCGCCGAAAGTGCGTCACCTGACGGACTCCGATTTCCGCAGAGCCTTGAAGGACATCATGCAGGAACTGAGGGCCCGGGGTCAAAGACCCATGCAGGGCGCCGCGCTTGAACTGACAGGCCAGCTGTAGGGCGGGCTCTGCGCGCCGGCGGAGAATTCGGGTAAACAGCAGCTTTGCTAGGGCCTGTTAACGCTTGTTTCGCGCTCGCGACGGTAACGGATTTCATCCAGAACGAGGCGCGAGCCGTGCAGCAGAGCGAGCTCTGTAAACGGCAAGTAACGATGGATTGGATGAAATTCCGTCCCGTCCCACTGGGTTGCGCGCAGAAAAACGCGGAGGCGGCGTTGCAAAGCTTGACCATAGACCTGCTATGCTCCGCGCCTCGCGCCTTGCCTTCACGCTTTTCTGCGCAGCCACGCGAGTGCGAAACAAGTGTTAACAGGCCCTAATTCAGATGATTCGTACAAATACCGCTTCTGCTGCGCCAGGAGTGGCCGCCACTTCTTTTGCAATTATGCCGATCCTTGTGATTGAGCATATCGCCGGTGCAATCCCTTCCGCTCCAGCATTCCTGCCTGGCGCGCTCTGCCGTGTCCCCCATCCCCTTTTGCGTATCCGGGCTTGCGGGTATTTGCGGGCCGGCTGTTCTCCGCTCTGGCTCCGGATCGGGTGGCTGCAGGGAGTATGCGTCCGATGATCCAGGCAGAATCAGTGAAAGCAGGATACCGGTTACGATGAGCATGGTTTCCATTTTTTTATTCAATTCCACGAATTTCATTGCAGTGTCCTTCAGTAAAACGCCCTGCCCCGGCCAGAAGCCGGGGTGGCCGGGAATTCCGCCTAGGCGGATCTGAATTGATTCTTTTCAGTGAAAACGAGCGTGCGGTCGGTCACCCCGTCGAATTCGACCTTGAACGCCTGGCTGATGACGGCGGTATCGATCACCTGTCCTTCGATGAAGGACCCGGATACGATGTAATAGCTCGGCTTGGGGGTAAACTGATAGGCAAGGTTGGGCAGGAGCTGTACAGCCACGGTGGGCTTGCCATCCATGGCAATGCCTACGCTGATGAACATCTTGTTGCTGTCCTGCTGCACTGAAGTCGGAATGGAATCGTCCGCCTGGACCTGGATCAGGCCGCTCGTTCCATTCTCCGGCTGCCCGAAAGCGGGAGCGCCTTTAGGGAAGGGTTGCCCGACATATTGCGCAATAACCTTGTTATCGCTGCTGACCCCGACACTGACGCTGCTCGATGTCGAGTACTGGCGGGGAGAGCTGCTGCTGAACTGCTGGATGTACCCGGTGCTGGCGGCATAGTCTATCACCCAGGAAAACTGCGATCTGCTGGGATTGCCTGAACTCCCGCCAGCAGCCGCGCCCAGCATCCAGGCCAGTGACAGCGGATCCTGTGACGGAACGATGAGATCCGGCAGGGTTTGGAAAAGCGCGAATTGCTGAAATGCCTTGTTCTCGTTGAGGACAGTCAGTGTATACGGCTGACTGGCCGCGACCGACATGCCTGCCTGGATCTGTGCCTTGCCCATCAATATTTTCATGCCTGTTTCCTTTCTGAATGAAATGTCATATAGCGTCCCGGCCGAATGCTCGAAGACGCCGCTGCGTGTGCCGCTGGAAGCCGGACTGCACGCTTCCGCCACACCGGAAGGAAGATAAAGAAAGGGTGGATGCATGGCTGTTCCGCAGGGAACAGAAAACCGCTCTTATTCCGCCGCGATTTTTTCGAGTATTTCTTCCTGGACAATGAAGACCGCGCCGGCTTTGAGCTGAATGGCTCCGAGCATATCGAACCGCTGCAGTTGCGCGTTCACCTTGGGTCTCGTCGCGTTGGCCATCAATGCGAGCAGCCCCTGGTGCAGCTTGTCCGGAGAGAGGATCGGCCGGGTGCGGGCGCGCCTGTCCAGCCGCAGCAGCAGGCGGGCGAGACGCGTCTCCAGCGGATACATGGTCATGTCCTGGAGAAGGGCGGTGGTCATGCGCAGCTGCGTATAAAGCGCCGAAGTGAAATGGGACTCGATGTTTTTCCTGAACACGGGAGAAATGCCTGAACCGCTGATGCTTAAAACCTGGGTTCTCTGCAAGGTGGTACAGGCGGCTTCCTGCTTCCCGCCGTCGAAAAAGGACAGCAGGCCGAGCAAATCTCCCTGGCCTGCGATATCCATCATGAATTCGCGCCCCAGGGCGGTCGACACCGACAGGCACGCCGCGCCCCAGGTGATCAGGAACAGGGAACCGCCCGACTGGCCCTGCTGAAAAAGCATATGACCTGCTTCGTAAGTATGAGGGATGGCATTGCGCGCCAGATGCTCACGGGTATGCTCGTCTAATTCATGAAGCAGTGGGCATCGCGTTATGGCATGGAGGCGATCTTCAAATTTCACGGCAGGCGGATTTCATGCAAAGTATCGATTCCGGGAAGAGTGCGGAAAAAGAAGGGGCCGAACAGGCCTGTCCCCGGCAGGCTGTCATTCAGCCCGCAGCGAATCATTACGTGTCCGCCCCGCCTCATTGGAATCCATCATGGCAAGCTGAAGATCGTGGATGGTCAAATCCGCGCCGCCTGCCTCTTCCAGGGCTGCTTCAGTATTCATTTGGCAAATCGTGATTTCCGCCGGCCCGAGGCAGAGACAGAACCAGGAACAGGAACAGGAACAGGCAATGACTTTCTCCCGAAAAAAACAGGTCGAAACCAAAGGGCAGGACTTTTCTGAACGTGCCGCTTCGGGCTGGCCCGTTTTCCGGAGAAAACGTCAAGAAACTCGGAGATGTCGGAGATACAGGCGTCAGCCGAGCAAAGCAAAAGACACGATGATTCGACTTTCCCCGTCCCCTGCCTCGTTACGGTAAACGAGCTGATCTTGATTCAGGACAGGATCGGGCCCATCCGCCAGCGCAAAAATATGCACTGATCTGGCCCAGGGGGTGCGGGTGGTCACCACCGGGCTGACTGCCGTCGAGCCGCCGGTATCATACCTGATCAGAGCCCAGCCTCCTTCTTCAGGCTCGATGGCCGGTGCTTCATTCAACCCCACAAGGTACTCTTTTCCCTCTCTCATGATCCAGTCTCCCTTTTCGTCCTTTTCGATATTCGATGTCGGTTCAGTAATGCAGTTCAAATCCTCCTTGGCGCTTCCGTCCCTGAAACCCGGCCCCTCTGGAAAGGGATTTGCCCGGAGTCAGCGAATTCAGCCCCGCATGGTTGAGCCGCAACAAACGCTTTTTGTGCATTGCCCGGGAACAATAAAGTCTCCTGTGGCACGGGATGAATATAGACAAGAAGAGATGGGACGCGCTGTTTCCTGGGGAACAGCAAACAGCCACTGTTGCCCGGCGATGAATCTTTTGGATAGTCGTGACCGGATGACAAAGGGAACGACCGCAAGCGCTTCAGCCGTTCCTGAATCACGCCGGGAAAACATCTCCGGTCAGAACCAAAGCCGCAGGCCAGCAACGAAGCGAACCTGGCCGGGGTCGCCACCTTCTGCCCGCACGAGATCGGCGGTTTTGAAGAAGCTGCGGTCGTAGGAGACCCCGATGTATGGCGCGATTTCGCGCCTGATCTCATAGCGCAGCCGCAAGCCCAGTTCGATGTTGTTGAGCCCGGAGCCGGTGGTGAATTTCTCCACCTTCTGCACCGCCGCATGGGTCTCGATGCGCCCCTGCAGGATCAGCCGCTGTGTCAGCAGAAGATCGCGGGATGTCTGGAAGCGCGCGGAAACATCTCCATCCTGGCTGATGAACAGTGCGGACTCCACTTCGTAGCGATAGGGCACGAGCCCCTGGAAGCCGATGACCGCATGGGCGCGGGCCACGTTTTCTCCCCTGTAGGTTTGCGTCTCCCCGCGCACCCCGACCTGAAAATCGTAATACTTCCCGATGAACCTGCCGTACAGAAGCTGCATGTCGATGTCGTAATCCGCCTTGAAGGCGGTATTGCGTTCGCCTTCGCTTTTGATCCACACGCGGTTGTAGTCTCCTCCGTACCAGCCCTGCATGTCCCATCGGAAATCGCTGTCGCCGCTTCTCGGGCGGTATTCGAGCACCTCCGCGCGAAAAAAAGCATGGTTGCGATCGCTGTGGGTCGGATGATGGTGCCCGCCATCCGGCGCAGACGGGTGAGCGAGGATGCGTTTCACATCGCCCGCCCCGCTGCTCGCCCTGCCATCCATCCTGTGCCCGTGCTTTGCGACTGGCAAGGCAGAAGAATTCGGGGCCACCGCTTCGGAAGGATGCAGGGGCGACCCGCCGAGTGTCTGCGCGCCTGCCGTCGCCGGGCCGATGCCCATTCCCGCGCAGATGCCCGCGACCGTGCCAACGACGAGACGAGGGAGAAACTTCATGATTTCGCCGGAGGAATGGCGTCCGATACCTCGATCACGCGGAACATGCCGGTTTCCATATGCAGCAGCAGGTGGCAATGGAAGGCCCAGGGGCCGGGCGCATCGGCGGTGATGGCGACGGAGACGCGTTCGGCCGGCTTGACGATGACGGTGTGCTTGCGCGGAAGATACTCCCCTGCCCCGTTTTCAAGATGCATCCACATGCCGTGCAGATGCATCGTGTGCTCCATCATCGTGTCGTTGACGAAGGTCCAGCGCAGCCGTTCCCCGTGGCGGAAGCGGATCGTCTTGGAATCCGGGTATTGCCTGCCATCGAACGACCACATGAAGCGCTCCATGTGCCCGGTCAGATGGATTTCCAGTTCACGTTCCGGCTCCCGCTGATCGGGATAGGGCTGCAGGCTCTTCAGGTCGGCATAGACCAGCACGCGGCGGCCGTCGCGATGTGTCCGTACAAGGCCGATGCCCGGCTCGTCCAGGCGGCTTTGCGTAAAATCGGGAATGGACTGGTTGCCGGTGCCATGATCGTCCGGCCCGTGCCGGACCGGCTCGCTGCCGGGAATCGATGCCCGGCCGCGCTCATGACGCCTGTTCCGGATGCTGTCCCCCGCGTGTCCTCCGTGCTCAGCGTGTCCTTCGTGCTCTCCATGACCGCCATGTTCGGCGTGCTCTCCATGGTCCCGATACGTCTCGTGCCGCGACCCTTTTTCCGGTTCGCTGGTGGGTTCGCTGAGCGTGGCGAGGTCGGTCGCGCTGACGGTTGCGCCGCCGCCGTGGCTCTCCCGGTCCACGCCATGCGCGTGCTCCATGCCCATGTCCGCCATGGTGCGAAGCGGGCGCGGGCGCAACGGCGGAATTTCCCCGGCCATCCCCGGGCGGGGGGCCAGCGTGCCGCGCGCGAAACCGCTGCGATCCAGCGTTTCCGCAAAGATGGTGTAGGCGCGGTCCTCTTTCGGCTCGACGATCACATCGTAGGTTTCCGCCGGCCCCATGCGGAATTCATCCACTTCGACCGGCTGCACGTTCTGGCCGTCGGCCTGCACCACGGTCATCCGGAGCCCGGGAATGCGAATGTCCTGAAAAGTCATGACGCCCACCTGGATGAAGCGCAGCCGGATGCGTTCGCCCGGACGGAACAGGCCTGTCCAGTTGGCCGCCGGGTCCAGCCCGTTCATGAGGTAGGTGTAGGCATGGCTGGTCACATCCGCCAGGTCGGTCGGGTCCATCCGCATCCGCGCCCACATCAGGTAATCGTCCAGCGTGGCGCCCCAGCCTTTTCGCAGCCCGTCCCTGATAAAATCAACCAGCGTGCGCCTCTGGAAATTGAAATAGCCGGGCTGCTTCTTGAGCTTTCCGATCATGGATTCCACGGAAGAAAAACTCCAGTCGGAAAGCATGATCACATATTCGCGATCGCACCGGACCGGGTCCGGTACGATCGGGTCGATGATCATCGAGCCATACGCGCCTGCCTGCTCCTGGCCTCCGGAATGGCTGTGAAACCAGTACGTGCCGTACTGCCTGAGCGTGAAGCGGTAAGTGAAAGTGGCGCCGGGCGCGATGCCCGGGAAGCTCACCCCCGGCACGCCATCCATCCCGGGTGGCAGGAGGATGCCATGCCAGTGTATCGAAGAAGTCTCCGGCAGATGGTTGGTGACGTTGAGGGTGACGTCCTGCCCTTCCCGCAGGCGCAGCAGCGGCCCCGGCACGGTGCCGTTGATGGCGATCGCGGTGGCCGCGCGGTCATTGATGCGAAACGGGGTCGGCGCGATCACGAGATCGATCACTTCCCCGCTCAACTGGGTGGTGGGTGCAACGGAGCTGGCCCAGCCTTCCCCGGCATATGCCGGGGAAATCCATCCCGGCACAATCCAGCCCGGCCCGGCCAGCGCGGCCAATGTTCCCACTGCTCCGGACCTCTTCAGGAAGCCGCGCCTCGATACCGCTCCCTTCATCCGGGATTCCCCTTCTTCAGTCGTTTTCGCGCAACACGCGCCCTCGAAAGATCGTCCAAAAACCTGAAACATGCAGGCGCGGCCCGCGCCAAACCCGAAAAACTCAACTGCCCGGCTGACCTGATTCCTTCCTTTCCTTCGGATGATCCCGTTTCCCCGGCGCATTCTCAACCTTGCTCATGCAACGAGTGACGACATGGTATACATACCGGCATTCAAGCATCAAAAGGAAGCAGGCTATATCGATCCGGCAAGCTACAATCCCGCCGGGCGCTGATCCTCATGCTCCCAGGCCCGCAGCGGCCATGGTGGCCAGCCATCGATATTATCCGCATTGGGGGCGGGGGAGATGAAAAAATCCCGCAATATCCATAGGTGTATCTATACTGACAAGGACGAGCATCAGGCAGGCTCGCTGCGGCGGCATCACCGTGCTGCCGGTAACCGGACCGATTGATCAACCACGGGAGACGATTATCATGAAAGCGATATCCTCAGTTTTTGCGCTGGGCATTCTAGGGCTTTTTCTGAGCGCGCCAGCCGCTGCGCACAGCCACCATACCGCCCAGGCGATGGAGCATGCGGGAATGGCCCAGGCGCATGGAGAGGACGGCCATGCCAAGGTGCTGCTCAAGCACGCGGAAGAAAGCCTGAAGCACGCCGAAGCCGCGGAAAAAGAGCACGCCGAGCAGCACAAGCACATATCCGAATCCATCAAGCATCTGAAGGAAGCCATCCAGCATGCCAAGGCGGGACATGCTCCCATGGCCACCACGCATATCGAAGAAGCATTGACGCATATGCGCAAATCCATGGATGACTGATTGTCTGGCCCCTGTCCGGCGCGGGCACACCGCCCAGGATCAGGGACAGGGGCCGAAAGGATTTTGCGCGGACGCGGCGGGCCGGAATGCCGCGGGGGGTCAAGACGAGGCCGGTGATGTATCCTCCACCCGTGCGGGGTGAATTGAAATCAAGGCCGCAAGGTTTCGACGACCGCATTGGAAATGCTGTTCGATATCCATGCGTCCCGCCAACGCTTCGCCGATCCGGGCTTGCCAATGCCGAAGCGGCGCGAGCTTGCGCTCGGTCGCAATGGCGCTGAATGCCCTCAATGGCGCGCAAGGGGCGCTTCCTAGGGA
>CAYXQR010000082.1:0-19489 GCA_964466955.1 uncultured Nitrosospira sp. | reverse complement strand
GGCACGGTGCCCCTGTGTCGGGCCACTTTCTTTTCGCTGGCAATCACATGACTAACTACCGCCGTTACCGGATATAGGGAACCGCTGAACTAATCTCCGCGGGCGCGTTGCGGGTTAAGCTTGGGGTGGACGGTTTTCAGTCCGGGAGGAATCCGTATTCGATCGGAAACCGGACGTAGAACAGGTCTATATTTTCCGTCTGCAGCAGTTCGAGGAAGTGTTCGGCTTCTTCCACGCTGAGCGCGAAGCTGACTTCGACCGGAAGGTCCGCGGCCAGTTCGAGAAAGGTTTCTTCGTGCAGTACGCCGCGGCGGCCGTAACCGGCGATCGCGCGCGTTGCGGTGCCCCCGTCGAATCCGCATTTCTTTGCGCGTTCCAGCAGCCATTCGTACAGGAGTATGCCCTGATGCTCGCGAAACTCGCTGGTGTAGAATTTCAGGCAGATGCCATGCATTGCGTGCTCCTCCTTTCGATTCCGCAGTCGATTCGCGGGCAGAGGCAAGGATTCACGAGTGCTGCGCGAGCCATTTGAGGGTGAGGATACCCAGCACGGTCATCGCCAGCGACCCGGCGAGGTGCGCGAAGATGATCGCGCAGGCCCAGCCGTATTGCTCCCGCAAAAGCAGCGCAACGGTTTCAGCGGAGAAGGTCGAGAACGTCGTCAGTCCCCCGAGGAAGCCGGTGATGAGAAACAGCCGCGCTTCCGGCGGCAAGACGCTGTTGTGGTGAAAATATTCGACCGCCACGCCAACGAGATAGCCGCCCCCGAGATTGGCGGCCAGCGTGCCCAGCGGCAGGGTGGGGAACACGGGGTTCAGCATCATGCCCAGGCCCCAGCGCAGCCACGCGCCCAGCGCCGCGCCTGCGCCCACGGCCAGCACAGCGTGAATACCCATCGGCGATCAGGGACGACAGAGGGTCATTCCACCGTTTCCATCGTGCGGCTGTAGAGGCCTTCCCGAGCCAGGCCGTTCAGTTGAGCGCGCTTGAAAAATGCGCGCTGCGCGTCCGCCGCGTTGCTTTCCTGTCCCCTCCACGCGGCCAGCACCGGCGCCTGCAGCGCGCGGCCGTAGGAAAAGCTGAGCTGCCAGGGATGCGCCCCCAGCGCGTTCATGGCATTGAGATTCTCGGTGGCATCTTCCGCACTCTGCCCGCCCGAGAGGAAGACGATACCCGGGATTGCCGCCGGCACGTAGCGCTTCATGCAGCGGATCGTGGCTTCCGCGATCTGCTGCGGAGTCGACTGGCGCGCGCACTTCATCCCCGGAAGGACCATGTTCGGCTTGAGCAGCGTGCCTTCGAACAGGACCCCGTGCGCATCCAGTTCCGCGAACAGGGTTTCGAGCATGCGCGAGGTCACGTTTTCGCAGCGGTCGATGTCATGCCCGCCATCCATGAGCACTTCCGGTTCCACGATGGGCACGAGGCCCGTTTCCTGGCAGAGCGCCGCGTATCGCGCCAGCGCGTGGCAGTTGGCGCGGATGGAATACGCCGATGGCACATCGCGCTCGTCTATATCCATGACCGCCCGCCATTTGGCGAATCTCGCTCCCAGCTGCCTGTATTCTTCGAGGCGGGCGCGCAGCCCGTCCAGGCCTTCGGTGACCCGGTTGCCGGGCTGGAGAGCCAGCGGCTTCGTCCCCTTGTCCACCTTGATGCCCGGAATGATGCCGCGGCCGGACAGCAGGGCAGGGAAGGGCGTGCCGTCCTGCGCGTTCTGGCGCAGCGTTTCATCGAACAGGATCACCCCGCTGATATAGCGTTCGCTGCCCTCGGTGGTGAAGAGGATTTCACGGTAGCGGCGGCGGTTTTCCTCGGTCGATTCCATCTGGATGGAATCGAACCGCTTCTTGATGGTCGGGCTGCTCTCATCCGCTGCCAGTATTCCCTTCTGGCGGGCGACGATGGCTTCCGCGACCGATTTCAACTCGTCAATATCCATGGCTTGTTTCCTTTGTTTCCCTTGTTACCCTCAGGGACCAGAAAAATAAAAGAACCGTGCAGACCCCAACGGCGGCAGCCGGACATTCGTCCGCCTGCGGGCGGGTACTGCGGGCTTTAGCCGAAGAAGCCGGCCTGCCACATTAAAAACAGCGCCAGGAGGGTTCCCGCGATCAGCACGATGTAGGGCCATTTCGGGCCGCTTTCCTCGTACGGATCCGCCAGCGAGCGGCGCGAGCCTTCCGGCAGGCGCGCCACCTTGGTCAGGGAGGTGCCGAACGGAATATTGATGCGTGCGCGGGCGTTGATCGCCCAGCCGTTCGCGTCCAGCACCGGCCCGAGATTGCGCTTCTTCAGCTTGAACCAGGCAAGGAGCATGGCCGGTCCGGAAATCAGCAGGATCAGGCCGAGGAGAGCCAGGGGTATCTGCCAGAATTCCAGCCCCAGTATGCCGCTGACAATGGATGCAAGGATGCCGCCGATTGCGCCGATGGCCAGACCGATGGCGGCGAATATCCCGGCAAACTTGCCCACGTCGAAAGGAGCGGGCGCGGCCGCAGGGGGCGTGCCGGGCGCGGGAGGCACCGGCGGGGCGCCGACTTCCCCCGCCGTCTTGAGCAGCTTCTCGTCCGCCGCGGCAGCCCGCGAGGCGGCCATCTTCTCCAGCTGCGCGCTGACGAACCTGACCAGTTTCTTGTAGGGTGACCAGAAAGCCTGGCGAATGCTGATGGGGTGATCCAGGATGCGCACGATCGTGGCGTCCCAGTCCTGGCCTTTCCGGTCGTAAAAGAGGCCGTTGCGTCCCACCGTCAGGAAATCCGGGTCGCCGGCGGTGAAGGCGGCGGCAATGCTCATCTTTTCCGTGCCTCCCTTGCGCACGCAGTCGCAATATGCGAGGTAGACGCCACTCGTCTGGGCAAATTCCGCATGCCTGGCGATATCTTCCACGCGCACGCACAGGTCGCAGCTGCGCCCGTCCAGATACAGCGTGCCCAGCTGGAAAAGCGCCTTGCCCCGGCCCGTGTAAAAATTGCGGAACGAGACGAAATTGTTCACCAGGATGTAGAGGTCGCGATTGTAGCGCAGCAGTTTTTCGACCGAGTGAATCGCCTTGACCGCGCCTTCCACTGCCTTGTCCTGGGCGATCAGGCTGTCGATGGCTTCCCTGTGTCCGCTGGCGTGAATCTCCGCCAGGCGCGCCGCGCCCAGCTGCGCCACGCTTCCGGCCGGCCGGTCTGCCTGCCAGGCTTCGAATGCGGCAAACCTGTCGCAAATGGCTTCCCACTCCGATGCGGGCAGGAATTCCTTCTGCTTGCCGTATTGCGGCTCAATGACCCGAGCGCGCAACGCGTCGATCTGCTTTTGCCATGCCGGGTTGATTCCGGAAGTCAGCGGCAGGGGCTTGTCGGGCTCGATGGTCGCCAGCGGGAAAGCCGCGACTTCGCTGTTGTGCGCGGACAGCATTTGCGCGGCAATGTCTTTGTAGTCGTCCGCGGAGCGGCTCAGCGGCGCGGCTGCGCGGGTGTCATAGGCGGCCATCCGGCAGCGCGTGAAATAGTCGCTGACTTTTTCCTTGACGGCATTGAAGGCATCCGCGGCCGCCTGCGTGTCGCCGGCCAGAAATCGCACGCTTGCGTCATCGCCCTTCGCGTGCCAGTCTGACCAGGCCGCCATTTCGGCAAAGAACGCGTCGCTGGTTTCCTGGCTGACGCCTTCCTCGCCGCTCCGATCCGGAACCGGGCCGTTGCACTTGATGATGTCTTCGACCGTTGCGCGCACTGCGGTATCTCCAATCCGGGCGGCGGAAATCACGCCGTCGCCGTTGAATTCCAGGCTTGCCACGAATTTTTCGATGTCGGCCATGTCGGCCAGGGAGATTTCGGTGGCGTCAGGCTTGCCCAGGTTGCTCAGGATATATTGCGCCGAGGCGAGCACCTGCCGCCCCTCCTCGCTGCTGTCGTCGATATCGGCCAGGGTGACATGGCCGGCGCCCGTGACCAGCAGATCGGAATTTTTCAGCAGGCTCCCGGCCCATGCGATGGCGCCAAGGACTTCATTCGCGTGCACGCGACCGTCCTCATCCTGATCGATCAGGTCGAGCGTACGGGTATCGAATTCGATGCCGCGCGTGGGGCAGCTCAATGCCACCCACAGCTTTTGGTCCAGCTCCTTGAGCGCCAGCAGGTCCGCGCCACTGTCGATCTGCACCTGATCGAACCCGCCTGCCCGGAAAAACCTCCATGTGTGCGGGGAAGTCATGTGTTCTCCTTTTTTTGTTATTGATTATTTGAAAATCGAAGGCTCTCAGGTATTTATTTATAGCTTAATGGCACGAGATTGCAAGACTCTGACGGCGTGTAAGTGCGGGCATGGCGACGGCAGCGGGAAGATGGGGAGCGCGAAATCAGGAGGCCCCATCGTTGACGCTGCGCGCGGCCGCCCCGGTCGGGATTGGCTTCACCGCAGGGCCGGCCAGGCCGTCAAAGCCGAGCTTCACCAGCGTTCGCTGCTCCGCCGCGGTTTGCACGCCACTGGCGACCATCATCATGCCCGCGCCATGGGCGGAGGCGCAGAGCGACTGGAGCGCTCTCTGGTTGCGCCTGCTCTGGTTGATGCCATGCACCAGGCTGGCGTCCACCTTGAGGTAATGAAGCCCGAGGCTCGTGACTGCCTTGGCGTCGGCAATGCGGCCGCCAAAGTGGTCGATGCCGATACGGCAGCCCAATGTGCCGAAGCTTTGACAGAAATCCCTCATCGCTTCGGCGTTGCGGAAAGCGCCGTACTCGGACACTTCCAGCCAAAGCTGCCTGCACCGCTCGGGGTAAGGGCGCAGCAGTTCCCTGATACGGTTGCCCGCGGCTGCGTCGCTGATCGTTTCAGCGGACAGCTTGATGGCGAGGTCGCCAGACTCCTTCTCCAGCATGGCGAGCGCATGGCGGATGACGATCAGATCGATAGGAACGACCAGCTGGAGGCGCGCCGCGATGTTGATAAAATCGCCCGCATCGAGCCAGCCGCCGTTGGGCTGGGCCTGCATGCGCACCATGGCTTCCTGATGCAGAAGGCTTCCCGCCGGGTCGATCACGGGATGGAGCGCCAGCGTGAACCGGTCCTCGGCCAGCGCGCTGTCGAAGATGTTGCGCCAGTCGCCGATATTGAGCGCGGGAGGAGGCGCGCGATCCGCATCGGCGGGCGCGGCGTGCCACGTGTTGGGGCCCTTGCGCTCCGCTGCCGCCAGCGCGGCGTCGGCGGAGGCCAGCAATTCTCCCAGCTGGTCCGCATGCCGATACCGCACGGCCCCGATATGATACAGGTCGGAAATCCTGTTCCCGTACAGGCGCGACAGTTCGGTGAATTCCGCCGTCAACTGTTGCGCCGGCCCTTTGGCAGAGCTGGCGCCGGGAACGACGAGCGCGAAATCCGAACAGTTGAGGCGCGCCGCCAGCGGATCGCCTTCTTCGCCGCTCCAGGCCTCCTGGGCCACCTTGCCCAGAACCGTGCTCATTTCGCGCAGCAATTCATTGGCCGCCGTACGGCCGAGCGTGTGGTTGATCCCTTTCAGATCGTTCACGCGGATCAGGAACAGGATGCCGCTCTTCACGCTGTCCGGCACACCCGGGCTGGCGGGCGAGGAATCCGCCGTGGCGCCCGTGTCCTCCGCGAGCTCCGCGAGATCATCCTGACCGTCCTGGGCCGCGGCTGTGCTATCGTCCTCTTCCGCCTCAGCTGCTTCCCCCTCGGCTGTTTCACCTTCCGCGGCTTCTCCCCCTGCCAGTTCTCCCCGGGCAGCTTCCTTCCGGTCCCGCGGCTCCCCGGCTGTGCCTGAATCCGCTCCCGTATCGGGGACGGTTTCCTCCATCACAGCGGCGGCTGCCTGTTCTGCCCGGGTTTCCTGCACATCCTCAAAGGGGCGGACTTCAGTGATCTCTTCGCCGCCCCGGACGTAAGGCAGCGACCGCCTTTCAACCGTTACAACCGGCGCCGGCACATTCCCGCCCCCCAGGATTTGGAGAAACCGGTTCATGAAGTGCTCCCGATTGGCCAGGCCCGTGACCGGATCGTAGTTGACCAGCCTGTGCACTGACTCCATGCGTTCCACCTCTTCCACGCCCCGGTTGTGCAGGCGGCGTATCAGATCGTTGGTGGCGCGGGCGATGCTGCGCAGTTCCGATACATGCGGTTCCGATATGGTGAGGAAATTCCGGTCCATGATGGCATGGGCCTGCTCCATCATCGCGCCCAGCGGCCTGTTGACCCGCAGAAGGATGAGCATGCCTGCGAGCGCGCAGCCAATGCCCCCGATCAGGAACCAGAGGAGCAGCGATTCCGCCTGGTCCCACAGCACCTGATGGGCGAACCGGGTATTGCCTGCCACGCTGACCGTGCCGTAGTGCATCCAGGTATCGGATATTTGGGCGGTCGCGGGCTGGACGCTGATGGGATAAAGCCCGGCAAACCAGTCCGGGACGCCGGTTTCCCCCGCTTCCTGCGTTCGTTCGGAAATCACCACGCCTTCGAGGGAGCTGACGGTGATTCTTTCGTACTGGCCGCTGTCGAACAGTGCGGCCACCTGCACGTCGATAATGGCCGGATCCTTGTTCAGATGGGAGATGGAGTAGGCCAGCGAATCGGCGCTATCGATATTCTTGCGATGAAGCTGCTGTTCGAGATAGCCTTGGGAGGCGAACAGGCTGATGACAAGGCTGCCTGTAAAGCTGATCAGCGTGATCAGCAGTATGGTGAGCCGGAGCTGCCAGAACAGGGACATTGGATTCCTTAACTTTTCTCTTGATTATCCCACAAGACACGAGAGCAGATAACCCGTGACCGTTGCATTTATTTCTCATCCCGGCTGCCTGCTGCACGACATGGGGGGCTGGCATCCGGAATCCCCCGCGCGGCTCCGGGCGATCGACGACGCCCTGCTCGCGGCGGGCCTCACGGACAGGCTGGAACGCCACCTCGCGCCGATGGCGACAACGGAACAGTTGCGACGGGTGCATTCGGCCGCTCACATCGCCCGTCTGGAAGAAGCGGATCGCCGTATCCGCCGTATTCCCCATACCCGGCCTTCGGACCTGATCCATCTCGATCCGGATACGGCCATGAACGAGTATAGCCTGAAAGCGGCGCGCCACGCCGCGGGTGCGGCCGTCCTCGCCACCGACCTGGTCATCCGGCAGGCTGCCGCGAGCGCCTTCTGCAGCGTGCGCCCGCCGGGGCATCACGCCACGCGCGAGGAGGCAATGGGGTTCTGCCTCTTCAACAATGTGGCTGTGGGCATTGCCCACGCGCTTGAGGCGTACGCGCTGGAGCGGGTTGCCGTGGTGGATTTCGACGTGCATCACGGCAACGGCACCGAAGACATCTTCGCCGGGGATGAGCGCGTCATGATGGTTTCGACGTTCCAGCATCCATTCTATCCCGGCAGCGGCATGGGCGGGCGCTCCGGGCGCATGGTCAATATTCCGCTCAGGGCCGGCAGCGACGGCGAGGTATTCCGCCGGGCCGTCCGCGACGAGTGGCTGCCTGCGCTGGAGCGATTCCGGCCGCAGATGGTGTTCGTCTCGGCGGGGTTCGACGCGCACCGGGACGACGAGCTGGCGGGCCTCAACCTGCTGGAAGAGGACTATGCTTGGGTGACGGAGCGTATCAGGGAGGCGGCGGACGCCTGGGCGGAAGGGCGGATCGTATCGGTGCTGGAAGGCGGTTACGATCTCCACGCGCTGGGGCGGAGCGTGGCCGCGCACGTGAAGGCGCTGGCTGATCATTCATGACCTGCGGGGCTGGCGGGATCATGCCGCAGTTCTGCGATGAACGCCCGGAAGCCGATCCACCGGTTTCATAACCCGGCCATTGTGTCTATGATAAGACGATGAGTCCGCTACCTGGCAATTTCCGTTTGCGTACCGAGAAATCAGGCGGACAGCCTCGTTCCTTTCCGCCCCTTTCGCGTATTTCCCTGCTTCTGGGGGTCCTGCTGCTGGCCGGCGCTGTCTTCACCTGGCAGCATCTGGCGGGCGCGAGGCCGAGCGTCCGCGTGGGGGTGTTGCACTCGCTGACCGGTCCGCTGGCGATCAACGAGAAGCCGCTGATGGAAGCGATTCAGCTTGCGGTGGAGGAAGCCAACGTGGTGGACGGCATCCACGGGCACCGGATCGAAACCATCGTGGTGGATTGCCGGTCGGACGCGGCCTATTGCGCGGAACAGGCCGAGCATCTCATCGTCCGGGAGCAGGTGCAGGCGCTGTTCGGGTGCTGGTCGTCGGCCTGCCGCAAGGCGGTGAAGGAGGTGGTGGAGAAGCATGACCACCTGCTTTTTTACGCGCTGCGGTACGAGGGCATGGAGCAGTCCCCCAATATCATCTATGGCGGTGCGGTTCCCAACCAGCTGGTCATGCCGGCGGTGCACTGGGGACTGGTCAATCTGGGTAACAGGAAAAGGACGCTTCCGGGAACGTATCCCGAAAACACGGCCAAGCGGGTCTACCTTGCCGGGTCCGATTACGTGTTTTCGCATGTGTTGACGATCCTGATCAAGGACCTGCTTGCGACTCACGACGCGGTGGTGGTGGGCGAGCGCCATATTCCCGTCGGATCGGCAGACATGGACGATCTGGCTGCGGATATCGTCCGCCAACGGCCTGATCTGGTGCTGAACACGATTGCCGGCACCGACAACGCCGCTTTCTTTCAGGCACTGGCAAAGATCGGCATCACGGCGGACAGGCTGCCGGTGCTGTCGTTCAGCCTCACCGAAGTGGGGCTCACCACGCCCGATGCCATCCCCATGGCCGGCCATTACGCGGCGAGAAACTATTTTCAGTCGATCGCCACGCCGGGAAATGAAGTTTTCGTTACGCGCTTTCGCGAACGCTACGGGCAGAACGCCGTGATCGACAGCCCTTCCGAAGCGTCCTACATCAACATGCGGATGTGGATACAGGCGGCGCTGGAAGCAGGCGCAGGCGATCTGGACAAGGTGCAGCGGACCATCCTGCGCCAGAGCCTGCCTGCTCCGGAAGGCGTAGTGGCGCTCGATCCGATCACCCAGCATGCCTGGAAAATCGCGCGCATCGGCAGGGCGCGCGAAGATGGCCAGTTCGACGTCGTGTGGGATTCAGGCCAGCCGCTCGAACCGGAGCCTTTTCCCACGTATCGCTCCAGGGAAGAATGGAGCCAGCTCCTCGACCCGCCCATGAACGGACCCTCCGCGCCGCAGCGTGCGACAGAAGGGGTGCCGGTCGCGCAGCCTGCGGTCCCGCCGGAGTAACGCCATGCTGAGATTCACGTCGCTCACGCAGCGTTTCGCGATCTGGTTCGTGGCCGTTTCACTTCTGCCCATCCTGATCATCGGCTACAGCCTGCTGCATACTTTCGAGATCGAGACGGAAAAGACCGCCATTCAGCAGGTGTCGGCGATTGCCGACATGAAGGCGGAGCAGATCGACAGCTACCTGCGGGAGCGCCTGCTCGATGCCAGAGTCATCCAGACGACGGGCACCACCCGCACGGCCATGCAGGAATTCAACCGCGTGTTCACCGAGTCCGGGGTCGAGTCGCCGGCCTATCACAAGCTGGATGCCCATTACCACAAGCATTTCCAGCGTTTTGTCGGAGACGCCGGCTACTACGATCTTTTTCTCATTTCGCCGAAAGGCGATATCGTCTACAGCCAGGCGCACGAATCCGATTTCGCCACCAGCCTCATTACCGGTCCCTATCGGAACAGCGGGTTTGCCCGTCTTGTGCGCGAAGCCATCAATACGTTGCAGGACGGGGTATCGGATTTCGAATACTACCCCCCTTCGCGCGGGGCGATCGCGGCTTTCATGGCTTTTCCCATCGTGATTGAAGGAAAGCTGGAGGGCGTGCTGGCGCTGCAGATCTACAGCGAGCGCGTGTTCGAGGTGGTGACCGACAACCTGGGGCTGGGCGCGAGCGGCGAAACGGTGGTGACCCGGCTTCTGAATGACCGCACTGCGCTCGTGATCGCGCCCCTGAAGCACGAATCGAACGCGGAACTGGAATTCAAGATTCCCCTGCACAGCCCTCCATTTCTGATGGCAAGCCAGAGCGGGGTGCACGGGGAGCGCGGAGGCGGGGTGAAAATCGATTATCGCGGGAAGGAGGTGGTGGCGGCATGGCGCTACCTGCCGCGCATGAACTGGGGCATCGAGGTGAAGATGGATGCGGATGAAGTGTTCGCCTACGCGAAGCGCGTGCGCACCTTCAGCCTGCTGATTCTCGGCCTCACCTTCCTTGCCGCCCTCCTGGGCGCGCTGCTGTTCAGCCGCCGCGTGGTGACGACCCTCAAAAACCTGAGCCGCAGCGCGCACTCCATCGCTGCCGGTAATCTGCGGCAGCGCGTGCCGGTCGCAGGATGGGATGAAATCGGCCAGCTTGCCAGCACGTTCAACACCATGACGGAACGGCTCACCGCCAGCAACCGTGAGCGAGACGTCGCGGAAGACGATCTGCGACAGCTCAACCAGGACCTGGAAAACAGAGTGGCGGCCCGCACGGCCGAGCTGGAAGAGGCCAACGCGGTGCTGATCAGCAAGGAAGAGGAAATGCGCTCCATCGTGGAGCACATGGTCGACTGCATCATCACCATCGATGACAAAAGCATTATCCGCTCCGTCAACCCGGTCATCGAGAAATTGTTCGGTTACACGCGCGAGGAGGTGATCGGGCAACCCATTTCCATCCTCATGCCCGAGCCCCACCGCAGCGGGCACGAGGGCTACGTCAACCGCTACTACCGGACGGGACGGGGGCGCTGCGAGTTCGACCATATCCTCACGCTGGAAGTGGAGGGGGTGCACAACATCGGCATGGGGCGGGAGGTCGAAGGGCGTCACAAGAACGGCGAGCTAATCGATCTGTACGTGGCGGTGAGCGAATACTTCGTCGGCGGCAAGCGCTATTTCACCGGCATCCTGCGCGATATCCGCGAGCGCAAGCGCGTGGAGCAGGCGCTGCGCGGCAGCGAGCAGCGCCTGCGCGCCATTGTCGACAACATGGCGGCCATCGTCGGCGAACTGACGCCGGAGGGCGTGCTGGTCGAGATCAACCGCATTGCCCTGGAGATGGGCGGCCTCCGCAGCGAGGAGGTCATCGGCAAGCCGCTCGACCAGACGGGATGGTTTTCCTACAAGCCCGAGGTGCAGACGCAGATACGCGACGACATCGAGCACGCACGGGCGGGTGCAGTCGTGCGCCACGACCTGGAAGTGCGTGTTGCCGACGGCGGGCTCATGACGATCGACTTCATGCTCGTGCCGGTGCGCAACGAGAAAGGCAAAATCATCAAGCTGATCCCTTCCGGCATCGACATCAGCGACCGCATGCGTATCCTGAAGGATCTGGAGCAGGCGCGCAGCGATGCGGAGCAGGCCAACCAGGCAAAGTCGATCTTCCTCGCCGCCATGAGCCATGAGATACGCACCCCCATGAACGGGGTGATCGGCATGGCGGACGTCTTGCAGCAGACCAGCCTGAGCGGCTACCAGATGGAGATGGTCGATCTCATCCGGGAATCGGCTTTCGCACTGCTGGAAATCATCGAGGACATCCTGGATTTTTCCAAGATCGAGGCGGGGCGGCTCGAAATCGAACAGGCGCCCATGTCGGTAGTGAAGGTGGTGGAGAAAGCCTGCGCCATGCTGGAGAGCCTGGCCGCGAGAAAAGGGGTGGAACTTACGCTGTTTCTCGACCCCGCCATCCCGGAAGAAATGCTCGGCGACGCGCTGCGCCTGCGCCAGGTGCTGGTCAACCTGGCGAACAACGCCATCAAGTTTTCCAGCGGATTGCCGGAGCCGGGCCGTGTCTATGTGCGCGCCACGCTCATGGAGCAGAACACGCACCACGTAATGGTGGAATTCCAGATCATCGACAACGGCATCGGCATGACCGAGGAGGTACAGGCGCGCCTGTTCACTTCCTTCACGCAGGGGGACACTTCCACCACCCGCCGCTACGGCGGCACCGGCCTGGGGCTGGCCATCTCGCATCACCTCGTGCAGCTGATGGGCGGGAGCATCGGCGTGACGAGCGCGCCAGGAGAAGGCTCCACCTTCACCGTGGGGCTCTCCTTCGAACTGCCGGGAGCTGTCCAGCCCGAGCCCAGGGTGGTGGACCTGACCGGCGTTTCCTGCCTCGTGCTGGGCGATGAGAAGGGACTGGCGGATGACCTGGCTGTCTACCTGAGGTACAGCGGGGCAACCGCCGAGCGCGTGCGAGACGTGGATACCGCGTTAAGGCGCATCCCGGTCCTTCCGGGCGGCTTGTGGCTGCTCATCATCGATGCCGGGCACGACGCACCCCCTCTGGAAAAGCTGCGCGCGGCCTTCCGTGGCCGGCCGGACCTGGACCCGCATTTCGTTGTGCTCGAGCATGGGCACCACCAGCCGGACATCGAGCCGCGCTTTGTCGTCATCCGGCGGGGAAGGCGCCGCCACGAGCGCTCCGAGGAAGTGGATACCGTCACGCTTGATGGCGATGTCATGCATCGCGAGGCGTTCCTGCGGGCTGTTGCCATCGCCGCCGGGCGCGCGAGCGAGGTCGAGGAAATCGGCCCGGAGGAGGGCAAGGTCGAGGCCATCGTCGCGCCTTCACGAGAAAAGGCGCTCAAGGAGGACAGGCTGATCCTTGTAGCGGAGGATAATGAGATCAACCAGAAGGTGATCCGGCAACAGCTTACCCTACTGGGATATGCGGCCGATATCGTGGCGAATGGCAAGGAGGCGCTGACACGGTGGGAGAGCGGCAATTACGGATTGCTGCTCACTGACCTGCACATGCCGGAGATGGATGGCTACCAGCTGACTTCCGCCATCCGCCTTGCGGAGGACGGTAAAAAGCGCGCGCCCATCATCGCGATCACCGCCAATGCGCTCAAAGGCGAGGCCGAACATTGCCGCGCGGTGGGCATGGACGATTACCTGAGCAAGCCCGTGCAGCTCACGCACCTGAAGGCCATCCTGCACAAGTGGCTGCCTCCCCCCACCAGCACGGAACTGCTCGCGCTCACCCCATCTCTGCCCGCTGCCCCGGCCTTGCCCCGGATTTCCGAAACACCCGGACTCATCGGAACCTCCGAACCCACCGAATCCACCGAACCCGCAGAAACCCCGGCCAGGCCGGAAATTCCGGGTATTCCGGGTGTTTCGGCTGATAAAACCGCGGGAAATGACGGCACAATGCCTGCCCCCGAACAGAAACAACCTGCTCCCGTTAGAAAAGAGGCAAAGAAGAAAACGAAGGAAACGAAGAAAATGATGGAAACAAAGCAACCAAAGCACCCAAAGCAACGGAAACAACCAGAACAGCCCAGGCAAACAAAAGGAAAGCCGGTCGACGTGAACGTGCTGAAGCAGCTGATAGGTGACGATCCCGGCATGATTACCGAATTTCTGCAGGATTTTCGCGCCAGTTCACAGAAAATAGCGGCAGACTTGCGCGCCGCCTGCGAGGCGGGGAAAGCTGAAGTTGCCGGGGCGGCGGCGCACAAGCTCAAGTCCTCGGCGCGTTCGGTGGGCGCCCTCGCGCTGGGCGAGTTGTGCGCGCAAATGGAACAGGCCGGGAAAGGGGGCGATAACAACGCACTGGCCGATCTCCTGCCGCGGTTCGAAGCCGAATTGGCCGCAGTGGATCAATTCATCGGATCATTGGCATAATCGGACTTATACTGCAAAGCAGGAACCAAAACGCGATCAGCCTGTAGTGGGTGAAAAAGGGAAAAAAATAGGCCATGGTAGAACGATCCGCAGTGAAAATCCTGGTGCTGGACGATGAGCCTTTCATACTGAAGCTGCTGGGCCGCATCCTGTCGAACCTGGGGTTCTCTTCCGTGGTGCTGTGCGACAGCGGGCAGGCCGCACTGGAAAAGACATCCGGTCAGGATGCGCCGAACGTGATTCTGCTGGATCTGAACATGCCGGAAATGGACGGGATCGAGTTCGTGCGCCATCTGGTGGAGCGCAATTACGCCGGCAGCCTCATTCTGGTCAGCGGAGAAGACGAGCGCATGCTCCAGACGGCGGTGAAACTGGTGCGCGCGCACAGGATCCCCATCCTCGGCTACTTGCACAAGCCGGTGAAGCCGGAGGCGCTGTCGGCCCTGCTGGACAAGTGGACGCCGCCCGCGGCGGCGGAGGCCGGCATGGTGAAAAAGGTCTACGCTGCCGAAGAATTACGTGCCGCCTTGCAGGGAGGGAAGCTGGTCAACTACTACCAGCCCAAGGTGGCGGTGGCAAGCGGTGCGGTGACGGGAGTGGAAACCCTGGTGCGGTGGAACCACCCGGCCGATGGCATCGTCTTTCCGGACCGGTTCATTCAGGTGGCGGAATCGGCCGGCCTGATCGATGAACTGACACGCTGCGTATTCGGCGCCGCCATGTCCCAGGCAAAAGCGTGGCAGGATTCCGGCCTGGCGCTGCGGGTTTCCGTCAACGTTTCGATGGATAACCTGGCATCGCTGGATTTCCTGAATTTCGTGGCGGAGCGTGCAGCCGAACTGGGCATTGCGCCGCAAAACGTGGTGCTGGAGGTGACGGAAACGCGGCTCATGCAGGATACGCGCGCGCCGCTGGAGATCCTGACCCGACTGCGCCTGAAGCGCTTCCGTCTCTCCATAGACGATTTCGGCACGGGGCATTCGTCCCTGGCCCAGCTGCGCGATATTCCCTTCGATGAACTCAAGATCGACCAGGGTTTCGTGCATGGCGCCTGGGAAAACGAGACGTTGCGCGCCATGTATGACGCCAGCCTGGCGCTGGCCAGGCAGTTGAACATGGAAGTGGTGGCCGAAGGCGTGGAAGACCGTCATGACTGGGATCTCCTGCAGCACACGGGATGCGACCTCGCCCAGGGCGCTTTCATCTCCCCGCCCATGCCTGCGGCCGATCTGCCCAAGTGGATCGAGTCCTGGCGCAAGCGGGTGCGGGATGAACTGCGCCTTCCCCCGGCGAAGGATCAGGTTTCTGAATGAACTTCAGCAACGCGCGTCCCGTAAAGAGAGTAATGGTTGCCACCGATATGTCTCTGCTTGCCCGTCATGCGGAGGCACGCTCCGCCATGCTGGTGCGGGAACTGGGCTGCGAGCCGCTGGATGTGCTGCACATACAGGATTCTTCAGTGCCTGGATCGCTGCATGGCGTGATCCGGTCTCCTGAAGAATCGGCCAGCCGGCAAATCGCGGAAACCGCGCGTACTCTTCATGAGTATTACGGCATAGCGGTTACCACAACAGTGCTGGATGCCGGACGCGTGCACGCCGAGATCGTCCGCTATGCAGGATTCATAGAAGCGGGACTGGTTGTGCTGGGCGCGCACGGAGGAAGCTTCATACGAAAAATGTTCGTCGGCTCAACTGTGGATAAGGTGCTGCGCCTGCTGGAGCGCCCCGTGCTGATCGTGAAGCAGGAGCCTCTGTCGCCTTATCGGCAAGTCCTTGCCGCGGTGGATTTCTCGGAATCTTCCAGGCGCGGGGTAGAAATTGCGCTGCGGATTGCTCCTCATGCGAAGATAACTGTTCTGCATACGTTCGAGGCGCCGCTTGAGGCAAAAATGCGCGCCGATGAGGTAAGCCCGCCTACCATTCTCGCATATCGTGCCCAGTTGAAAGCCCGGAAAGAGGAGGAACTGCGGGAATTTGTCTCTGAATGGCAAGATGCGAACTGCGCACTTGCACCTGCCGTGGAATTCGGCCCCGCCGCAGCCACGATCGCGGCAAAGGCGGCCTCGCTGCGGGCGGATCTCGTCGCGATCGGCAAACACGGACAATCCGCCTGGGAAGATATGCTGCTGGGTAGTGTCACGAGGCAGGTGATCCATGAAGGGGATTGCGACATACTCGTGGCGGAACAGGCAGCGGAAAGGGTCGTGCCCTGAGACAGCCCGAAAACAGCTTTGGGCCGCGATGAAAACGGCCCCCGGCTGACTGATAGTCAGGGCGAGTACAGGTTGCCGCCGATATATGCTGGTTGGCTTGCGCGCCGGGGCGGAAGCACGCTCTGGCGGAACACGAACCGGGCCGCGAATCGAGGGATATGCTATACATAGATAGAGAACCGTACAGCCTTGAAATCCGCAAGACGGGCGGGCCAGCCATGACCGTGCCGCACAGGCCGGGCTGTTCGAATGCTTTGGTGACGGACGTCGTACGGTTTGCGCCGGAACGTCTATCCAAGCGGATATTCAGCGGAGAATCTGATCTATGGTGCCTGGTGCCATTCTGTGGCGTGGCGGGGTGTTCGCGGCGCTGTGGTTCATACTTGTCGAAGGCAGTATCGTCAACTGGGGCATAGGTGCGATCACCACGGTTCTGGCCGTGCTGGCGAGCTTTGCCGTCCTGCCGGTGGGCGCGATACGGTTTTCTCCAGCCGGCCTGGTCCTTTTTCTCGTTTTTTTCATGAGTCAATCGTTTCAGGCCGGCGTCCGGGTGGCGCTACTGGCCCTGCGGCCGCGTCTTGATATCCGTCCGGGTATCCAGACGGTCAGCCTGCGCCTGCCGGAGGGTATCGGACGCGTGGTGCTGATCAATACCCTGAATCTGCTGCCCGGTACCCTTGTCCTGAATCTGAGCGCAAACGATCTGCAACTGCATATTCTGGACATGCGCGGTTCCATAGAGAGGGAAGTCCGTATTGCCGAAACGCGAGTTGCGAGCATGCTTGGACTGACTCTGGGCCGGCCATGAGCGATCCGACGCTGACCCTGGCGGTTTTCCTGCTGGCCAATCTTCTGGTTGCCCTGCTGAAAGTGACGCGTGGTCCCACCCCCGCCGATCACATGCTGGCAGCCTTGCTTTTCGGAACCACGGGGGTAACGCTGCTGTTGCTGCTCGCCCATGCGGAAGATGCGCCCGCATTGGTGGATATCGCACTGGTGTTGGCGTTGCTTGGCTCGATTACGGGCGTGGCCTTCGTTCAGCGGGGCTGGAACCGGGAATGGGCAGAGGAAGAGAAAAAGGAAAGAAGGAAATGAGCATTTCTGAACTGTTGAGCAATCTCCTCCTGCTGATCGGAGCGGCCTTCTTTCTGGCTGGCACCATCGGCCTGGTGCGCTTTCCCGATGTCTATACGCGATTGCATGCCTTGACCAAGGTCGACAATCTTGGCCTCGGTTTTACTGTCATGGGCCTGCTGATTCAGGCGCCCGGCACCTTTGCCGCCCTGAAACTGATGCTGATATGGGTGCTGGCCATGCTCGCCAGCGCCACGGCAAACTTTCTCATCGTTCAGCGGGCTTTCGCCCGTGGAATCGCACCATGGAAGGCGGTGGAGGATAAATCATGACCGGCCTGACCCTCGATCTGCTTCTGGTCGCGGCGCTGCTCTGGAGCGGCGCGCAGTCGCTCCTTTCCAGGAACCTGTTTCGCGGCGTGGTGTTTTTCATCGTTTTCGGCCTGTTCATGGCGCTCGCGTGGGTGCGGCTGCATGCGCCTGATCTTGCCCTGACAGAGGCGCTCATCGGCGCAGGCCTCACAGGGGCGCTTCTGCTTAACGGAGTCGGGCAATGGGGCGCGAAACTGCAGGACAAAATGAAATGAGACGATGAGACGACTCGCCGGCATATCCGTCATCATTCTCTGTGCGGCTTTCGGGCTGCTTTTATTCCACGCGATGCTGGAACTGCCGGCGTCGCGGGTTCATCTGGCTGAACTGGTGAATGAAAAACTTGCCGACAGTGGCGTCATCCATCCTGTGACAGCCGTGCTGCTGAATTTCCGGGGTTATGACACCATGCTGGAAGTGGCGGTGCTTTTCGTCGCCCTGACCGCAATGCTGACTCAGGCGAAGAGTCTAAATGCGCAGCGCACCCCGAAGGAACCGGGTTCTGTTCCAGCGCAGGCGCTGGTTCTGCAGTGGCTCACGCGGGGGGTGGCACTGCTGGCAATCATGGTTTCGGGGTATCTGTTGTGGGTGGGCGCATACCGGCCGGGGGGCGCTTTTCAGGCCGCCGCCGCGCTGGCGGCGGCATGCGTGCTGCTCAGGCTGGCCGATATGCTGCACGCGACGGCCCTGCCCGGGCCTGTATCGCGGGTGGGGTTGCTGGCCGGTCCGCTGCTCTTTTTCGCCGTGGCGGCGGCAGGGATGATGGCGGGAACGACGGCAGGACAGCGGGGCGGTCTGCTCCAGTATCCGGTCGGCTGGGCAGGAGTCTCGATTCTTTTCATTGAAGCCGGCCTCACCCTTTCGCTCGGCCTTATTCTTGCGAGAACGTTTCTGGTGCTGGCCGAAGACGACGATGGCAGCGGAACCGGAGGGCGGCCATGACGCTCCTGTACCCTTTCGCGGGTGTCGCGCTGGTCATGACCGGCATGGCCGGGCTGCTCCTTCAGCCTCACCTGCTGCGCAAGATTATGGCGTTCAATATCATGGGCAGCGGCATATTTCTGATCCTGGTGGGTTTGGGTCAGCGTGAGGGCTCGCCCGACCCTGTATCTCAGGCCATGGTCCTCACCGGCATCGTCGTGTCTGTCGCCGCTACCGCGCTGGCCCTGACGCTGGCCCGGCGCCTGCTGGAACTTACGGGCGAAATGCAGTTGCCTGTACCCGGGGAGGAGGCAGCGCGGACCAGGCCGGATGACTGATGTCATCCCCTGGCTGATCCTGATCCCGCTTGTCTGGGCATCACTGGCTTTTCTGAGGGGGCCGGGACATGGCGGAAGGCTTGCCTTGGCGGGCCTTGCGGTTCAGACAGCTCTGGCTGTCGAGCTTGCCATGCAGATCGGCACCGACGGGACGCAGACGCATGCCGCAGGCGGCTGGGGCGCGCCCATCGGCATCGATCTGCATGCGGACGGACTGAGCGCCATCCTGATCCTGCTCGCCCAGGTGACCGTGCTGCTGCTCGTCGTGTATGCCCGCGCTTACTTCGCCGCTCATGCCGAGGGTGCCAGCTATTTCTGGCCCCTGACAGGGTACCTGCTTGCGGCCATGAACGCCCTGTTCCTGTCTGACGACATCTTCAACCTCTACGTGACGCTGGAACTGCTGGGCCTCTCGGCGGTGGGGCTGGTGGCGGCAAGAGGCAGTACGGAATCGGTCGGGGCCGCCCTGCGCTACCTCCTGGCCAACCTGATGGGGTCCGGATTGTTCCTGCTGGGCGTGGCACTGATATACGGTACTTATGGCACCGTATCCACGGCTGTGCTTGTGCCCCTCGTCGAGGCCGAAGCGCCACCCGCCGTATTTGTCGCAGCGGGAGCGATGCTCGTGGGCCTGCTGCTCAAGACCGCCCTGTTCCCATTCCATTTCTGGCTGCCGCCCGCGCACGGCGAAGCGCCCGCACCGGTTTCGGCTTTGCTCTCGGCTTTGGTCGTCAAGGCTTCGTTTTACCTCGTTTTGCGCCTGTGGCTGCATCCGTTCGCACCGCTCGTGACGATGGTTGCAGCACAACTGCTGGGCTTTCTGGGCATGGCGGCCATACTTTGGGGCTCAGCCATGGCGTTGCGTCAGACGCGGCTAAAGATGCTGATAGCGTATTCTACGGTGGCCCAGATCGGGTATCTCTTTCTGTTGTTTCCCCTCGTTACCGT
>CAYXQR010000081.1:0-22400 GCA_964466955.1 uncultured Nitrosospira sp. | reverse complement strand
CAGGGCGGCAGCCGCGATGGTCAGCGGCAGCAGGTAAAGCGAAATGAAAGGGTTCGTCGACCCTCCGCTGAAATACAGCAATGCACTCAGCGCAAAGACGTCAATCAGCAACTGGACGAAAAACTCCACGCTCGAAACCGGCCAATTGCGCCGCAGGCGCAACCAAGTCGCAAGATTGATCAGGGCCAGCATAGCGGTCACCGACAGCATCTCCGCCCATGGCAGCTTCATCTCCAATACCCGGTGCGCCAATGCAAAGGTCAGGCATTGCGCCACAATCACAATGATTCTGAGCAGGAACAGACGATGAAGGTTTTTACTCAGAGGCGACTGGCTGAGATCACTAAACATTTCCGGCGCTGATTTCGATTATCGCAGAACCTTTTTCCGAAGCCCTACGCGGAAGCGGCATCTTCGTATATTATCCCTGAACATTAGCGTATATTGCCAAGCCTGACCATGCGGCAAATTGCCGCACGCACTTTTCATGGAAGGGGTAGCGGGCATATCCTGTTCGACGCGGAAAGGAGGTCAATTAGCAGGTGTTTACCGGAATCGTGGAAGCAGTCGGGAAAATCGAAAGTATTACCGCGTCGCAGGAAGGCATGAGCCTGCGTATCGCAGCGGGAGACCTGGATCTTCGTGACGTCAAAGCTGGTGACAGCATTGCGGTAAGCGGTGTATGCCTGACCGTGACCTCGAAGGCGGAAAACGCTACGTTCACGGTAGACCTATCCCGCGAAACCCTGAATTGCACCACGGGATTGGCTGCACAAGGCGGCAGGGTCAACCTTGAAAAGGCATTGCGTCTTTCGGACCGCTTGGGAGGGCATCTGGTGAGCGGTCATGTGGATGGTATCGGCGAAGTCCTCAGATTCGAACAGGCTGGCGAAAGCTGCATGCTTGCGATCAGGGCCCCCCATTCATTGTCGAGATATGTTACGAGGAAAGGTTCGATTACCGTGAACGGTGTCAGTCTCACTGTGAACCGGGTAGAGAAGAATGAATTTGAGGTGAATCTCATTCCGCATACACTGGCCATGACCAATCTGCGAGGCCTGCAAGCGGCCGCCCACGTCAATCTGGAAGTCGATATGGTGGCGCGTTACCTGGAACGACTGGTGGCAATCCCGATGAGCCAAAATTTCACATGATTATCAGTTCCGCTCAGGAAATCATCGCCGAAATCAAAGCGGGCAGAATGGTGATCCTCGTCGATGAGGAAAATCGTGAAAATGAAGGGGATCTCGTTCTGGCGGCAGATTTCGTCACGCCGGCAGCAATCAATTTCATGGCGACGCACGGCCGTGGACTGATTTGCCTGACATTGACCGAAGAGCGTTGTCGACAACTGAATCTGCCATTGATGGTGGCGGCAAACCGCTCTCCTCTGGGTACCAATTTCACGGTTTCAATAGAGGCGGCCAACGGCGTCACCACAGGGATTTCGGTTGCGGATCGCGCCCGCACCGTGCAGGTTGCTGTCAGCCACGAGGCCAAGGCAGACGATATCGTTCAACCTGGGCATATTTTTCCGCTGATGGCGCAGAAGGGCGGGGTGCTTGCGCGGGCGGGACACACCGAAGCGGGCTGCGATCTGGCTCATCTTGCCGGGCTCGCGCCGGCCTCCGTCATTTGTGAAATCCTTAACGAAGACGGCAGCATGGCGCGAATGCCCGATCTGGTCGAGTTCGCCGCAAAGCATCGACTGAAAATTGGCGCCATCGCAGATCTCATCCATTACCGCAGCCAGACGGAAAGCCTGATCAAGCGCGTGACAGAACGGACAGTGCGGACCATCCATGGCGAATTTCGTCTAATCGCCTATCTTGACAAGACAGCCAGTGCAACGCACCTCGCTTTGGTGAAAGGAACGATCGACCCCGGCGTCGAAATTCTGGTGCGTGTACACGAGCCGCTTTCCGTAATGGATCTTCTCGACGTCAACGACGATACACATTCATGGAGCATTCATGATGCATTGCGAGTCATTACAGGCGCGAACAGCGGCGTGATCGTACTGTTGCATGGCCGGGAAAATCCAGCGGAGCTGATGGAGCGGGTAATGCCGGTCAAGACCAAACGCCGAGCTCCTGCCAGCACAGACCTGCGTAATTATGGCATAGGTGCGCAGATACTCAAGGATCTGGGGGTAGGCAAAATGCGGCTGCTGGCTATCCCACGTAAAATGCCGAGCATGGCGGGTTTTGGACTTGAAGTGACAGGATATCTCGAACCGCAAGTCACACCGAATACGCAGGGCAAGAAAGCAGATTAAGCAGACCACCCCGGTCTGTAGCGATTGAACAGCTTACAGGAGGCAGTATGGCCCGATACGACAACATTCTTGAGCTTGAGCCAGATCTCAATGGAGACCAGTTGCACATAGGCATCGTCATGAGCCGCTTCAATATCGATGCGAGCGAGGGGCTGCTTGGCGCCTGCATGGAGGAACTGATACAGCGGGGCGTGGACGAGTCGAATATCGTGCTGGCGACAGTGCCAGGTGCGCTGGAAATTCCGCTGGCACTGCAGAAAATGGCTTTGACCGACCAGTTCGATGCGCTGGTTGCCCTGGGTGCCGTCATCCGCGGCGATACCTATCATTTCGAGGTGGTTTCCGATCAGTCGACCAACGGGGTAGCCACGGTTCAGCTCGATACGGGCATTCCTATCGCCAACGGCATACTTACCACCGACAACGATGATCAGGCCCTGACACGCATGAGCCAGAAGGGTGCGGAAGCGGCGCGGGTAGCGATCGAGATGGCAAATCTGCAGCGCATGCTCGATGAAATTTCCCAGTAACATTGCGGATGGCTTCGACGAAATCACCATCAGCAGGCCGGCTTCCGGATCGTAAGACACGGCGGCGACACGCACGCGAACTGGTTGTACAGGGACTTTATCAGTGGTGTCTCGCAGGTGAAACTGCGGAGACTATCGAAGCTCAGCTGCATGACGCACCGGAATTCTCTCGTACGGACGAAGAGTATTTTTCGAGCCTGTTGCATGGTGTCGTCACAAATGCTTCGAGGCTGGAGGAGCAAATTCAGCCTCATCTCGACCGGCCATTCAACGAGCTCAGCCCCGTGGAAATTTCCATACTGTTGCTCGGAACCTACGAACTGGAAAATCACCTGGATATACCCTACCGGGCAGTCATCAATGAGGCAGTCGAGCTTGCCAAAACCTACGGCGGAACCCATGGGCACAAGTATGTGAATGGCGTATTGGACAAATTGGCGGGCAAGCTCCGCCCGGTGGAGATCGAGGCCAGGGTCGCGTCGCGCGGAGGCAGAACGGACGGATAGGCTTTCTCCGTCTCAACCGATATTCCGGTTCATACCGCTTCATCGGGGAGTGGAAAGCGCACCTATTCAGGAGGAACGGCGTGTTATCGGAATTCGAGCTGATCGAACGCTATTTTACACGCAAGTATCCCGGCATCATTCTTGGCGCGGGGGACGACGCGGCACTTGTCCAGCCCGGCACGGGGATGGAACTGGCGATTTCGACGGATATGCTTGTATCCGGCCGTCATTTTTTTGCGGATGCTGATCCTCAGAAACTGGGCTACAAGGCGATGGCAATAAACCTGTCCGATATGGCGGCAATGGGCGCGACGCCTCGCTGGGTAGTCTTGTCGCTGGCGCTGCCGGATTCGATCGTAGCGGCGCATAAACAATGGTTGCAGGCATTCGCAGACGGATTCTACGAACTTGCACAGGCTCATCAGGTGGCGCTTGTAGGGGGCGATACCACGGGCGGCCCGCTGAATATCTGTGCGACCATTCTGGGTGAAGTGCCGAGAAGCAAGGCATTGCGCCGAAGCGGTGCAAGACCGGGGGACGATATCTGGGTATCGGGCGAAATTGGTAACGCGGCCCTTGCGCTTGCGCATGAGCAAGGCAGGCTTATACTTGAACCCGGTGAAAGAGCGCATTGCATGGCTGCGCTGCAGCTACCTGTACCGCGCGTCATGCTTGGACAGCGCCTGATTGGCCTGGCTCACAGCGCGATCGATATTTCGGACGGGTTGCTGGCTGATTTGGGACATGTTCTGGAGTGTTCGAATGTGGGGGGTGTCATCTGCACGAACGAAATACACTGTTCATCTGCGATGAAAAGGTATCTTTCCCAGCAGGTGGGGTTCGAATATCTCCTTGCAGGGGGAGATGATTATGAAATCTGCTTCACGGCACCCGAATCCGGGCGTGCAATGATGCAGATATTATCTGAAGAACTGGAAATTCCGCTGGCACGGATAGGCAAGATCGTGAAAGGAAAGGGGTTGCTTGTGCTGGATGGAGACGGCAGGACAGTCAACATGGAGACCCGAGGGTATGACCACTTCAGAAACTGAAGGGCCTTCGGCTACAAACACCGACAGCCGGGCACATTCATCGCCCGAGGATCGTCATCTGCCTGTCCCGGTCGAGCCAGAGAAAAGAGCAGAAAACAGCCTTCCGGCAGAGGACATAGGGCATCCTCCCCGGGATCGGATGCCGGGTGGCCATAGGCAGCCCGGAAAGGCATTCGTGCGAAGCCATGCCGCACATTTCATTGCCTTTGGCGGCGGCGTGGGTTCAATCCGGACAGCGCCCGGGACAGCCGGTACGCTAGCGGCAATTCCTCTGTTCTGGCTCCTGGATTATGCTCTTCAGCCGCTGCATTTTCTTCTGCTGATCGGCGCGATGTTCAGCCTCGGTGTCTGGGCTTGCGGTGTGACGGGAAAGGCACTGGGAGAGGATGACCATAGCGGCATGGTTTGGGATGAGATCACCGCTTTTCTGCTGGTGCTGTTCTTTACACCGCCCAGCTTGAATTGGCAGGCTTGGGCATTTTTGCTGTTTCGCCTGTTCGATATAATCAAACCGCTGCCCATCGGATATTACGACAAGAAACTGAGGGGTGGCTTTGGGGTGATGTTCGACGATCTGCTGGCCGCATTTCTGACACTGCTGTGTCTTGCCGCATGGAAAGCGTTTGCAGTTGGAAGTTTCTGAACAGACTTGAGCATGCAGCCAGGGGAATTGCGTTGCAGGGAGTTTTCTGTAAAGAGAGATCGACATGGATGATTTGGTGCTTCAGGATTTTGCCATGCAAGCCGGAACAGCGCTCTCCCGCCAGGAATTGATGCTTGTTACCGCCGAATCCTGCACAGGCGGCTGGCTTGGGCAGACAATCACCTCGATAGCGGGAAGCTCGGGATGGTTTGATCGAGGTTTCGTCTCCTATACGGATATTTCGAAACAGGAGATGCTGGGTGTGAGCAACGCCACTCTCGAACGATATGGTGCGGTGTCCGAACAGACGGCATACGAAATGGCGGCGGGCGCGGTGGCGCGCAGCCACGCGCAGGTTGCGGTTTCCATCACCGGGATCGCGGGCCCTGACGGCGGAACGGCTCAAAAACCGGTCGGGATGATCTGTTTTGCCTGGGTGATGAAAGATGGCATGGCGCTTACCGAAACCCGCTACTACAGCGGCAGCCGGGAGGAAATAAGACGTCAATCGGTTGCGGGAGCGCTGCAAGGCGTGATCGACCTTTTATACAGTGTTCCGCCGAGGATTGCTTGACACACCAGTATTGTCAGTGCGAATTACTCTCCTGCCTGTCCCCGCCATTATGCGTCATCAGGCGGTCGCTATAGGCAATGGCGATTGCCGATAACAGAAAAACCAGGTGAATTCCGGTCTGGGCCAGAATGGTTTTTTCGTCATACGCCGCGGCATTGATGAAGGTCTTGAGCAAATGGATCGACGATATGCCGATAATCGCAGTAGCGAGCTTGACCTTCAGTACGGATGCATTGACGTGCGATAGCCACTCCGGCTGGTCGGGGTGTCCTTCGAGATTCATCCGCGATACAAAGGTTTCATAACCGCCGATGATGACCATGATGAGCAGGTTGGAAATCATCACGACATCGATCAGGCCCAGCACAACCAGCATGATGGTTGTTTCCGTGATCTTGGTAGGTCTTTCTGCTCCTTCTATCGCCACCACATCCAGTATATGCTGTAACGCCGCTTCATGACCCATCACCGCGCCGATCAGATCGAGCAACTCGACCCAGAAATGGTATACGTATAAGCACTGCGCAAGTATCAGCCCGAGGTACAGCGGCAACTGGAGCCAGCGTGTTGTGAAAATGAAATAGGCCAAGGGCTGGATTCTTCTTGAGCGGGCTGTTGACTGCGGCTCGTGCGGGTTCTCCCATTTATCCATTCGGTTGCCGTTTTTTTGGTGAACGATAACCGCACATTTTACACGTTTGCCCTGTCGTCGCGGGCCTGGATAAGCTTATTGGACAGCTTCTGCAAGTACTTCAAAAATGTTTCGGGTATGAAGCCGGACCGGAAAAACATGACATCCAGATACCTGCATCGCATTCGGCATGGACGCATGTACGCTGTTTCCCGGCAGGGGTTACTGTGAGATAATTTCCCACTCTACAAAGGAAATTCAATGGACGAAAACAGAAGCAAAGCACTGGCGGCAGCCCTGTCCCAGATCGAGAAACAGTTTGGCAAAGGTTCGATCATGCGCCTCGGCGCGAGCGAGGTTGCCAGGGATGTCGAGGTAATTTCTACCGGCTCGCTGGGACTCGATATCGCACTGGGAGTGGGCGGCTTGCCGCGAGGGAGGATTGTGGAGATCTATGGGCCCGAATCTTCGGGAAAAACCACACTCACCTTGCAGGTCATCGCACAGATGCAAAGGATGGGCGGGACTGCGGCTTTTATTGACGCGGAACATGCGCTCGACCCTCAATATGCCCAGAAAATCGGCGTCAATGTGCAGGAATTGCTGATTTCACAGCCTGATAATGGCGAGCAGGCGCTGGAAATCGCGGATATGCTCGTGCGTTCCGGCTCCATTGACGTGGTAGTGATCGACTCGGTGGCAGCGCTGACGCCACGAGCGGAAATCGAGGGCGAAATGGGCGAGCCTCAGATGGGGCTGCAGGCAAGACTGATGTCGCAAGCCTTGCGCAAGCTGACTGCCAACATCAAGCGCAGCAACACCATGGTGATTTTCATCAATCAGATACGAATGAAAATCGGAGTCATGTTCGGCAGCCCGGAAACGACGACCGGGGGTAACGCGCTGAAATTTTACGCCTCGGTGCGGCTGGATATTCGGCGTACCGGCGCCATCAAGAAAGGTGATGAGGTGATAGGCAGCGAAACCCGCGTGAAAGTGGTCAAGAACAAGGTGGCGCCGCCATTCAAGCAGGCAGAATTCGATATTCTTTATGGCGAAGGCATCTCGCGCGAAGGCGAAATCATCGAATTGGGGGTGCAGCACAAGCTGATCGAGAAGTCTGGCGCCTGGTATGCCTACAAGGGCGACAAGATAGGACAGGGCAAGGATAACGTCCGCGAATTCCTGAAAGAACATCGTGATGTCGCGATGGAAATCGAAGGGAAGATACGTGCGGCCGTAGGAGTATCCAATCCCATGGAAGTAGCCGCTGCCGAGTAATCACAGGAGCGGGATGCGGCATACTTGCCCTTGCCAGCCGGAGCCATGGCGCGGAGTCCAAGCCTGAAAACGCGTGCGCTGGGTCATCTGGCCAGACGGGAACACTCGCGACTGGAACTGGAAAGAAAACTCGCCGTTCATGCGCGGTCTTCGGAAGAACTTTCTGCTGTACTGGACGGGCTCGAACAAAGCGGTTTTTTATCGTCCGCGCGCCTGGTCGAGCAACTGGTACAGATGCGGAAAAGCAGGTTTGGGAGCGTGCGCATCGCGCATGAGTTGCGTGAGAAAGGCATTGCGGAAAATTTGATCGACTCGGCGTTGAACGGTATCAAGGAAACCGAGCAGGAAAGCGCACGCGAAGTATGGCGAAAGAAATTCGGTGTAGTTCCCGCCAATGCAAAGGAACTTGGCAGACAAACACGTTTTCTGATGGGACGCGGATTTTTGCCGGAAGTGATAAGGCGGGTGCTGCGCAATCCTGACGAGGAAGAAGCGTGAAGGATCATCCGACGCGACATCTGACGCGGATCGTATTCGCAGTCGTGGTGATGGGAGTATTGCTGGCGGGCTGCGATTCAATAAACGCTACGCCCGTCAGTGAAATCAACAAATCCGCTGCCAGCTTCGACGGCAAGGAAGTCACGCTGCGTGGAGTGGCAGCCGCGCCGACCCGGTTGCCCATACTGAATTTGAAGTCGTATGTGCTGAGAGACGACAGCGGCGAAATCACCGTCCTGACGCATGCGGATCTGCCCCACGCGGGCCAGGAACTCGAGGTGAGAGTAAAGGTGGAGAACATCGCGATCATCGAAGGTGAGCCGTTGGGAACAACGGTAACCGAGATACGGCGACATTAGCAGCAGCATGACTGATTACCAGCCATGGAAACGGATGAAAAGCAGCGATATACGGACGAAATTTCTTGAGTTCTTCGAAGCGCACGGTCATGCCATCGTGCCGTCGAGTTCGCTCGTTCCCGCCAACGATCCCACCCTGCTGTTCACCAATGCCGGCATGGTACAGTTCAAGGATGTATTTCTCGGCAATGACAGGCGCCCTTACGTACGAGCGGCAAGCTCCCAGCGTTGCGTGCGTGCGGGTGGCAAGCATAACGATCTGGAAAACGTGGGGTATACCGCACGTCACCATACTTTTTTCGAGATGCTGGGAAATTTCAGCTTTGGCGATTATTTCAAGCGCAATGCCATCCGTTTCGCGTGGGATTTTCTGACCGTCGTACTGAAGATCCCAGAAGAAAAATTGTGGGTGACCGTCTATGCGGAGGATGACGAAGCCGCCGATATCTGGCTCAACGAAATCGGTGTTGCGAACTCGCGCTTCACGCGCATTGCAACGGCTGACAACTTCTGGCAGATGGGCGACACCGGGCCTTGCGGTCCCTGCTCTGAAATCTTTTACGATCATGGGCCGGACATCGCGGGCGGCCCACCGGGAACGCCCGAAGCCGATGGCGACCGTTACGTGGAAATCTGGAATCTCGTGTTCATGCAGTACAACCGCGACGGCGCGGGGATTCTTCACCCGCTGCCGAAACCCTCGGTCGATACCGGGATGGGCCTGGAGCGTGTTTCCGCCGTGATGCAGCAGGTGCACAGCAACTACGAAATCGATCTGTTCCGGGAGCTGATCGGAGCGGCGGCCAGAATCACGGGGACGACCGATCTTGCCAGCAGTTCGCTCCGGGTGATCGCGGACCACATACGCGCTTGCTCCTTCCTCATCACCGATGGGGTCATCCCAGGTAACGAAGGCCGGGGCTATGTACTGCGGAGAATCGTCCGCCGCGCTATCCGTCATGGCTACAAGCTCGGCCAGAAGCAGCCGTTCTTTCACCTGCTGGTAGAAACTCTTTCGGACACGATGGGACAGGCCTATCCGGAACTGGTGGAAGCGAGGGTTCGCGTTGCGGCTGTACTGAAGCAAGAGGAAGAACGCTTCGCCGAGACGCTGGAAAACGGGATGCAGGTTCTGGAGGGCGCGCTGAGCAGCGAAAAGGACACGCTGGATGGTGAAACCCTGTTCCGGCTTTATGACACGTTCGGTTTTCCGCTGGATCTTACCGCCGATATCGCCCGCGAACGCGGTTTTTCCATAGACGAAGCCGGCTTCGAGCAGGCCATGGAGCGTCAGCGGGAACGCGCCCGGGCGACGAGCAGGTTCACCATGCAGGAAAGCGTCGCCTATAGCGGACCCTCTACCGCGTTCCACGGGTACGAGAGTTTGCAGCACGAAGGCAGGGTACTGGCTCTTTATAAGGAAGGCAGCCGGGTCGATTTCATCGAGGCCGGGGACGAGGCTGTAATCGTACTGGACAGCACCCCGTTTTACGCGGAATCAGGCGGGCAGGTCGGCGACAGTGGCAAACTCCTGGCCGCCAATGGCACTTTCGCCGTATCCGACACCCGGAAAATACAGGCAGAGGTATTCGGCCATTATGGACTTTTGTGCAGCGGACGTATGGTTACCGGCGATACCGTGCTTGCGGAAGTCGACCGTACCGCCCGGGCGCGGACCGAGCGCAATCATTCCGTCACGCATCTGATGCACAAGGCGCTGCGGGATGTGCTGGGAGCCCATGTGCAGCAGAAAGGTTCGCTGGTGGACGCCAGCAAGACGCGGTTTGACTTCGCGCACAATCAGCCGCTTGCGGAAACTGAACTTCGGCAGGTGGAAATGCGGGTCAATGCGGAAATTCTGGCAAACGCCGCGACCGAGGCATGCATGATGCCGATAGAGGAAGCGAAAAAGACCGGCGCCATGATGCTGTTTGGCGAAAAGTATGGAGACGAAGTGCGTGTGCTGGATATCGGGACGTCGCGGGAATTATGTGGAGGCACCCACGTCAGGCGTACGGGCGACATCGGGTTTTTCAAGATCGTGGCCGAGTCCGGAGTGGCGGCAGGTGTGCGTCGTGTGGAAGCCGTGACCGGCGAGAGTGCGCTCGCTTATATCCAGGAACAGGAGAGGCAGTTACAGCAGGTGGCGGATGCGGTCAAGGCGCAGCCGCGGGAAGCGGCCGCGCGCATCGTGCAGATTCTGGAAAACGTGAAGCGTCTGGAAAGAGAACTGGGGCGCATGAAATCGAAACTGGCGAATGCCCGGAGAGAGGATCTTGCCGGGCAAGCGCGTGAAGTGAACGGTGTCAAGGTCCTGGCGGCGCATCTGGAAGAGGCGGATTCCAGAATGCTGCGCGAAACGCTCGACAAGTTCAAGGATAAATTCAGATCGTGCATAGTGGTATTGGCTGCGATCGAGGAAGGACGGGTCAAGCTGATCGCCGGAGTGACCGCCGACCTGACGGATCGGGTGAAGGCAGGCGAACTTGTCAATTTCGTCGCGCAACAGGTGGGTGGCAAGGGCGGCGGCCGCGCTGACATGGCACAGGCCGGCGGAACGCAGCCGGACAATCTGCCTGCCGCGCTGGAAAGGGTGCCCGACTGGGTCCGGCTGCGTTTATAGGTTGGAAGCAACTCTTTTAAAAAAATAACCTCAAATATAATTTGATCAGGAATGACTAGCAAACACGCCCGCGTTCTTATCCTCGGTTCCGGCCCTGCCGGCTACAGCGCGGCGGTCTACGCCGCGCGCGCCAATCTCAGCCCCGTGCTCATCACCGGCCTCGCGCAGGGCGGCCAACTCATGACGACCACAGACGTGGATAACTGGCCTGCAGATGCCATGGGTGTGCAGGGCCCTGAATTGATGGAACGTTTCCAGAGGCACGCCGAACGTTTCAATACCGAAATCATCTTCGATCACATTCACACGGCGAAACTGACGGAAAAGCCCATTACGCTGATCGGCGATCAAGGCACTTATACGTGCGATGCGCTGATCATTGCCACCGGTGCCTCAGCACAATACCTGGGCCTGCCTTCCGAAGAAGCGTTCATGGGGCGGGGCGTGTCCGGATGCGCGACCTGTGACGGATTTTTCTATAAAGGGCAGGATGTCGCAGTGGTGGGTGGCGGCAACACGGCGGTGGAAGAGGCGCTTTATCTTTCCAACATCGCGCGCAACGTTACCGTGGTGCACAGGCGCGACAAATTCCGCTCGGAAAAAATCCTGATAGACAAACTGATGGAGCGGGTGAGGGACGGCAATATCAAGCTGGAACTCAATCACGTGCTGGACGAAGTACTGGGCGACAATTCAGGGGTGACGGGCATGCGCATCAAGAGCGTGCAGGACGGCATGCTCCAGACCTTGCCTTTGCAAGGCGTATTCATTGCGATCGGGCATAAACCCAACACGGATATTTTCCAGGGGCAGCTGGAAATGAAAGACGGCTATATCGTCACCCGCAGCGGCAACGAAGGTAACGCGACCGCGACCAGCATTCCGGGCGTATTCGCGGCAGGGGATGTACAGGATTACATCTATCGGCAGGCGGTGACCAGCGCCGGCACGGGGTGCATGGCAGCGCTGGATGCGGAAAAATACCTGGACGGCTTGTGCTGAGCGGTTGAGTGAAGAAGCGGGAACAAAAACCTGTATCTGAACACACAGCCGGATCTGGAACCGGAAACAACGATGCTGCATTGTTCGGGGAAGCGGTGCGCGATGTCGAGCCTCTTGCGTCGCAAAACAAGGTCACGTTCTCCCGGCGACGTCCACCTCCCATACCTCGCAAGCGTGAAGGGGACGAAGCGCCCGCACCGCGGCAGTTTCTCCCGGATGAGGCTTTACTGGAGATCGAGGCGGGTGATGAATGGATTTTTCTGCGTCCCGGCGTATCGCGTCAGACGTTGCGCCGGCTGCGGCGCGGCTATTGGCCGATTCAGGCGCAGCTGGACCTGCATGGCTTCAACCGGGATGAAGCGCGACTCCGTCTGGCGGTATTTCTTGACTCCAGCCACCGGCAGGGGATGCGCTGCATCCGCGTGATTCATGGCAAGGGGCTCAGTTCGAGGAATCATGAGCCGATCCTGAAACTCAGGGTAGGAAGCTGGCTTTCCCAGCGAGACGACGTGCTGGCCTTCTGCCAGGCACGACCCGAGGATGGCGGCAGCGGCGCCGTAGTGGTGCTGCTGAGAGCGGCATCAGCGTCTGCAACATCTTCAGAGGCTGATTGATCGGCCGGAGCAGAGTGTCGTTTTCATGGAGATAGTTTTCTCGTGCGGGCGCGTGGCGGCGGATGCACCGCTCGCCGCAGGATAAGCCATAACGGCTCAAACCCGATTTTCCACAATCCGGAAACCAAGCTCACAACCCCTTCAGTTTCTTCAGATCCGCAATGACCTCAGCCGGGTTGTTCGCGGGGCTGACGGAGAGATAGATCCGGGCGATATTGCCTTCGGGATCGATCAGGAACGTGTTGCGCTTGGCCATCTTGAAGTTCAGCAGGCTCCGCAGCGAATCGTAGCGGGCCGCGGTTTCGCCTTTCGTATCGGCCAGCAGCGTGAAGGGCAGATTGTACTTCCTCGCAAAATCCGCATGGCTCTTGCTGTCGTCCACGCTGATGCCTACTACTTCCGTACCCAGGGTGGAGAGCTCGCCGATCTCGTCGCGGAAGGTGCAAGCCTGCTTGGTGCAGCCGGGGGTATCGTCCTTGGGATAGAAGTACAGGGTCAGCCACTTGCCGCGGTAGTCGGCAAGCGCGTGAAGCTTCCCGTTCTGGTCGGGCAGACTGAAATCCGGTGCAGGCTGCCCGACTCGCAGCGCGACCGTATCTCCCGCATGGATCGGCTGGGTCGTCCCCAACAGGGTCATTGCCAACCATGCTGCAAAGATCACGGGTGATCGCATCATCTCCTCCTTACATGAGCTGGATGACGAGATAAGATAACCCACGATGCCGCAACCTGCAAACTGAAAGATCATTCGCTGTATTAGCGGACAAGACAATCCAAGCATCCGCTGGCACTACGCAAAGGAGCGAAAATCCGGGAAATTCGAACATGGGCGGGCCTGTCTTCCATTCGTCCGTGAGGGCTCGCGAAGCAAATGGTAACATTCCTGTTTAATCGAATGGTGCGACAACCTCGACCCTTTCAGCGATCAAAGCCCCTCTACTCGTTCCCTTCATTACCTGTATCCGGTCTCCTGGCGGGCCAGGCCCACGTCCACAGCAGCAGCGCCGCAACGGCCGCAAGCCCGCCCGCGAAGTAGAATGCCATTGGCGCACCATGGAATTCCCAGATCGAGCCAAACAGCAGGCCTGCGGGAATTGCCGCAATACCCACCATCAGGTGATACCAGCCGAAAGCGGTCCCACGTTCATGCGGGAGAGCATGGTCACTGATCAGGGCACGTTCCGCACCTTCACTCATGCCTGTGCACAGACCGTAGAAAATACTCACCGTCCATAGTCCGGCGCTCTGTGTGACCATGCCCAGCATCAGGAACGAGAGCGAAAACGCGGTCCAGCCGATCAACATAAGCTTGCTTCGCCCCAGCCTGTCTGCCAGTTGCCCGCCCCAGGTGGAGACACCAGCCTTGCAGAGATTCAATGCTGACCACAACAGCAATAGCTCAACCGTTCCAACACCCATCTGGTGTCCCAGCAGCAATATGAACGTTTCAGATGCCCGGGCGAACGTGAACAGCATCAGCACGAGAAGGTAGCGCCGCATCGACGAGGACAGGACGGACCAGCGCAGCGGCGGCAGCACCACAGGCACGGTCTTGCCAATGGCGGGTGCTTTTTCCTCCTTGACCCCCATGCCCAGCAGCAGCACGGCCGTGAAACCGGGCACGGCAGACCAGAGGATGACCTCCGTCAGGCTCAGGCCCGACCATGTCAGCGCCGCCGCCGCGACCAGGCTGCCGGCCACCGCCCCGCCATTATCCATCGCCCGATGATAGCCAAAGGCGTAACCATGCATGCCAGGAGGCGTCGCGTCCGCGACAAGCGCATCCCTCGGCGCGCTTCTCAGGCCCTTGCCTACGCGGTCAATGCTGCGCAGCAGCAGAATCATGGGCCATGAGCCCGCCAGCCCCAGCAGCGGCCGCGCGATGTTGGAGAGCGTATATCCGGTTATCGCCAGTCCTTTGCGCCTCCCGCTCATCACGTCGGAGTGACGACCTGACCAAAGCTTCAGCAGGCTTGCGACCGCATCAGCCACGCCCTCGATGATCCCAAGCGCGACTGGCCCGGCAGCCAGTACAGTCGCCAGAAGAATGGGAATCAGAGGAATGACGATATCGGAAGCGAAGTCATTGAAAAAACTGACCAGCCCGAGAACGATTACCGTGCGCGGCAGCTTCCTCGGTGACGCATGGCTGGTGCCGGAGGGTGGAGCGGACGCATGGTCGGGCTTATTCATCCCGGCATATTAGCGTAAAATGCAACCTTCGCCCTGGTAGCTCAGTGGATAGAGCGACCCCCTCCTAAGGGGTAGGTCACACGTTCGATTCGTGTTCAGGGCGCCATTAATTCAATTGGTTACATTAAAAAAATAAAGATCAAATCATTTTTAGGAAATTTTGTAACCGATTTGTAAGCGGTTTTTCGTTTCAAACGTAGCGACGCATAGCTACACAAGTGCAGATGTCTACACTTCTCCCTGGACAAGCAAAAACCCCCAGCTGATGTGGTATCAACCGGGGGTCTGCTGCCTGCCGCGCAGGATAGGAGCGCCTGCCGCAAGCTCTCGGGGTTAGCGCACTCGCCGAGTTGCGTTCATGATTTTCCATGGGTCAGAAGGGCTCATGACTGCCCTTCGCCGTGCATACTCCGGCAAAATTCCTTACGCTCCAGCTGGAGGTGCAGACGTCTGCACTACTTGATGGCTCTGCCAAGGGCAAGCGCTTCTAGTGCACTCTTGGGTGTTTCCGCTTGAGTTTGACCAAGCTCTGATTTCAGGCCGGACTCTATCTCCTCCACCTTGACTTGGAGTTCAGTGTTTTCCTTCGTCAGCTTGTCTATTTCCGCCAGTCTTCTTGGCATTGCCGGGCCGACAATAGTGGGATATTCCATGTCTCGCACTACACGCCTCACCGCCTCCTTTAGCTGGTCTCCAATGATGTAGAACAGCGCTCTTTCAATTGTTTTTGGCGTCGTTACAAGAACGCCGAAACCGGCAGGTTGCACGATTCGCAAGGGATTTATCGCGTTCTCGTTAAGACGTATGTGTTTGCCCTGATGATTTTCACCCGGTGTAACCATCGGATTTTTTACATACTTGTCCAGTTCAGTTTGAAGCAGTTGCGGATAGTCGCTGCCAAACTCGTCAATCCATGAGCAGGCCAACTCGATAAGCTCCTCCTTCGGCCGTGGGAGTTTGTGAAGTTCTTCGATCCTGAGCTTGTTCCGCTCAATCGTCGCTCGCATCTTTTTACATTCGTTGCGAGCTTCAGCCAGAACATCTTTCGCTTTCAACCAATCAAACATGGTCTATTCCTTTATCTTTTGGATTCATTAACGGCCGCTGACTACACGGCCAGTGATAGCGCGGGCACGTCCAGTGCTCTCTGCCCGTGTATAAGCGGTAAAGCTCTCCAGCGTACCGAACTCGGCGCGTACCTTCGGATCGCTGCGCCACTGCGCAGCACACGCGTCCTCCACTGAGGCGGCAGCCTGGATCTGTGTTGCTGCAGCTGCAGGAACTGCTCCAGCTGTTACGCCTGGTGCAGCCAGGATGCTGTCGAACGCGCCTACTACGTCAGCCATGCCGGCTCTTACCGCAGCTGCACCAACCAGGGAGCCGCCCTGGCCGAAATCCCGGTTCACTGTCTCTTCCGGCACGCCACGATAACGCGCCACCTTGGCGGTAAACACGCTGGCGATGCTGTCTATTTCGGTCTGCAGGACGTTGCGCCCCTCGGGGGTCAGCGGGTCCGGCCGCTTCTTCGGGGCATTGGACGAGACGATTTCGTGAAAGGTGACGCCTTGCATGCCCTGGCGCACCCGGTCATCGAGGACAGTGCCCACCACGCCGATGCTGCCCACCTGGGCAGTATCGGACACCACGATGCGGCCGGCCGCGGCTGCCAGCCAGTAGGCGGCCGATGCGCCCATGCCTGACACGAACGCTTCAACAGGCTTAATCGATCTGGCCGCATATATCCGGTCTGCAAGCTCGGATACGCCAGCGACAGCGCCACCAGGCGAGTCCACGTTCAGGACGATCTTCTTGACGGACGAATCCGCCAGGGCAACGTCCAGCTCGCCTTGGACGGTTTGCAGATCTGTCCCGCCAAAGAGCAGGCTGAGAATGGTTGCGCGTGGCGTGATCGTGCCGGTGATATCGATGATCGCCACGCCATCCTCAACCCGCTTCCTGCCTGGTGCAGTGGGAAGCTTGATACCAGGCGCAGCGGAATCGAGGTTACGCAACAGGCTTTCAAAAGTTCCGGGGTGCATCGCCCATGGGCGGCCTGCGATTTCAGCGAGAGGATTCATTTTCTATCTTCTCCCGGTAATGCTTGAAAGTCCGCTTGAGTATGTCTTGAATCTGCTCCTGGCTGAGCACGTCGGTGATCAACGGCGGCAACTCGTCGAAATCGGGATCCGTGTCATGCATTTCCACGTCCATCTGCTGGCGCAGAATGCGGCCGTGATATTCGCCGATATCGCCATACCGAGCCTCGAGCTCGGGGGAGTGCTTCCAGGCCGCGATAGTCAGGACGGTCAGCTTCCCCAGAATATCAATGTGCAGCGGGGGTAATAACGCCCCATACCCTCTGTACACTGTTTGTGTCATGTGTGATTCCTCCATGTGGATTGTCGGATCAGAAGTTTCTGATCGAGATTGATCGTACGCATCGACATGGAGGTGCCACAAGATAGAGTAGGTACCGGAAGCTGCAGGGGGGTTCTGCACGATATCCCTTAACTGCCGCCAGCCGCGGGGCACATCGCCATCACCCAGCCTGAAAGCAAAGAACAGCGCATGGCGGAAGGGAGTCGCATCCTCTGGAGGCAGCAGGCAATCCTTCCAGTCTGGCCAAAATGCCTCCTCGAAGATGGCAACCTGATCGGACAGTTCAAGGAAGTGCCTCTGCTTGTACTCTGACACCCCATGCAGCAGCTCGACCGCTCGCACCAGCCAGGCATTGCGAGAACTCAACCGGTCGATCGTGCGCCAGTCGCGCTGGGAAGGGGCAGGCACAAGGCCCATGACTTCATCCAGGCGCGTGTGTTTGTCTCCCTGGACGTAGGCCCGGAAGCATTCCTGAAGCCATCGCCATGTATCCAGGGGGATCGTCCCCGTCTGGCTGGTAATAAGCACCTTGATATGCTGGTGCACATCGGGCGGCAGTGGATGCTGCTGGTTCTTCTTCTCATCACTGGCAGCCGTCAGCTGGTCCCATGTGCTTTGATTGAAGTTTGCAGTGCTCATCCCGCACCCCTTTTAAAGGGGAGTGCAGACGTCTGCACCTTGCCTGGACAATCCGGATAAACCTCTGACCACTTCACTGACCGTACTGGCCACCCCAAAACGGCCACCCATGACCACCTATGGCCCCCCCAGAAGTGGCCACCCCATTGCTTCTCAGACGCTAACGCTTTTTCGCGTCCGTGGCCGCCGCTCCATTTCCACTTCCTGGAAGGACCCGCGAATACCCCAGGCCTCGTGGGTTTTTCCCTGCCCACCCCACCACACACATACATAGCAGGGGTGAAATAAGTGAAATAAGGGAGAAATGGCGTGGTTATTGGGTTTGCGGCCGATTGGTAAGTGTGAGAAAAGGGTGATTTATATATATATTGATTTATATTATTTATAGTTATTTCACCTTTTCTCACTGTTATATCACGGTTAATATTCGTCTGTAACCCGCATGAATAGGCTTTTATCACTTATCTCACCCTTTCTTATAAGCGTAATATCTCAATGCAGGACGCCCACCTGACGCACTATCCTTGCGTTCTTCTGCAAGCGGTGGCGCCAGGTTGAGCAGCACCTCAAGCGCATGCTTCACCTGCTTGATACGCTTGCGGTTCCAGTGGTCCTGCAAGGCACTGAGGGTAATGCCCGGCTGGGCTGTGATGACTGCCAGCACCTCTGATATAAAGGGGTCCAAGCTGCCCTCGTCATCCTCGCAGTTGAAGATGTAGGTGACGCTGGCATGCCAGTACTCCACCCAGGCGATTGCCGATCGCAGATCACGAGGCTCGATCTCCAGCCTTCCATCCATTGCCGCAAAGATCATGGCAAGCATTCGCGCATACATCTCGGATCGGGCCAGCAGGCTGCCTCCCTTGCCGTCCCTGTCCCGGGTGAGCCGTGGGTACTGCTCTATCCACAACTGCCGCGCTGCTGCGCTCAGACGAGCCTCCCTGGTATTGTTGCCATGAAGATCTCCACCATTTGCCGCCAGTACTGCATCCGCTACACGCGCTGCCAGGCCGGCAAGTGTCTCTTCGGGTGTAGGCTCAGGCAAAGGCACCAGCTTGGGGCGAAACACATACAGCATCATGAAGCGGTTCAGCAGGCCGTTTGCCACCTCGTTGGCAGTGGTTTTCTCACGCAATTCATGACTGGTAATGTGGCCACCAATCACGACATGAGGCCGAGTGGCTTTGATCTGATTTGTCTTAGTCAGCGGCTCCATGTCGCGCCCGTCGAAGAGGTTGCGTATGGTCGCTGATAGCGTATTGTTATCGCGCTTTACCTGAGAGAGTGAATTATCCATTTCGCTTTCGATAACCAGCAGGCGCTTATCCTCGATACCAGTATCCGCACCCTTTCCATTATCATCAGCCTCGCGTGGATCCCGTATTGCCCATGCAACTCCTTCGCCAGTCGAAAGACCGCCACCGTGATAGCGCAAGCGGTCACTGGTACCTAGACGTTTCCGGATGATTTCATCCGCCCGCCGGAAGACCTCGCGCACTGTCGTTTCCGCTGTCCCCTTTCTGGCTTTGCCGCTCTTGCCAACAATGAGCAGGAATACGCGACAGTGAATCGAAGCGTCTCCGATTCTCTGAAAGACGGCTCGGCCAATCATCGCGCAAAAGAAGATCAGGACATTCGCAGCCACGGCCACCGGATGCGCCTCGCTACTGGAGCATGCCGCTTCCGTGATCGCGCGGATCAGCGGGGGAAAGCCATCCTCATGCATTCGAGGTGGCGCCAGGGGTGTATGCTTTTCGGCCAGCTGGAGCCTTGCCGCCGCTTTCTTATCCAGCGCTGCAGCTGCAGCCGCTTCACGCTCTATGCTCGAAACATTATTCGCCATTTGCCACCTCCTCCGCAGCCTGGAGGCGGCCAGCCGCAATCTTCAGCCGCTTCCTGTCCTCTTCTGATAACTCCTTGCCGTTCGCCATGTTGTTTGCAATCATCGCGACCAGAAGGGCTTCGAATGCCACGCAACGCAGAACATCGAGGGCATAAAAAGGCCGTCGCTCTTGTGTACTGCTGTAGCCGCTTTGACGCTCGGGAAACAAATCTTCCATGGTGAGCCCTATGGCTGCGAGAATGTCTCCGGTTGAGCAGCCAGCGAAGCAATGGACCAGTACGCGGCCATCGTCCAGTTCCCTTACGGCCAGGGAAGGAACTTTGTCATTGTGAGAAGGGCAGCGCGCAGTCCACCGCAATCTGCCCATTCTCTTGACTTTTGGGAGCAGGGAAATCAATTTATCGGCGCTCATAGATCGTCTGGCCGAGTGTAGAGCGGCTTCAGCCACTCTTTGCGTGGATCAACGTCTTCCAGTTGGTTGTACTGGTCGACCGTCCACAGATTGCCGTGGCGATCGATGTATCCGGAAGGACCAGGTTCCTCGGCCTGCAGCGCTGAACGCAAATCGTAGATTTCCGCCCCAGCCCGGATCGCGCGCAGACCTACAATGACGGCCTCAGCCACTGCCTTCGAGAATCCTGCTTCGATTCCGCACCAAGGCCGCCACCCCGGGTCATTGAAGGCATGCTCAATGGCGACGCAAGCCTGGTATTCGTTAACCCCGGCGAGCGAGACGACTTCGGCAAAATGCTGTCTTCCGGTTTCTACTCCATCGTGCCAATACGCATCCCGTTCACGCGGCACATCCCAGCCGATGATGCGGCCTCCATCGGCCTGGGATGTGAATGAGAGGTCTTTGCGGCCCTGAATCTGCTTGGCAGGAAGGGATGGAGCCGCTGAGGCTTGCCTGGACAGGTTCTTAAGCTTACTCATGGCTCGCTTCCTCCTTCTCCATGCCCAACTTCAGATCGTCCAGCGTTCCAGTTGCATGGTTGATGCGTTCGGTAACGGTTTGCATGAGGTTGACCAGGGCAGAGCTTTCTCCATATGACAGGGAAATCTCCCCGTCTTCGTCATCCTGCACTCTCATGAGAGACAAAAAGAGGAACTCGGTAAGGTTAGAAACCTTGTTCAGCTCATAAATTACCGGTTGCAGCTGACCAGGAATGGGTGAGCCAGTTGATGAGACAGGCGCCAGATTGGATTTATTGTTCATGCCGTTTCCCCTTCTTCATTTGGAGAAACATTGACGTCGCGCAGCAGCGCTTCCGAACGCTTGACTCTGTCCAGCATGTCCTGCATCACGTAATAGAGACCGGTAGTCTGGCTGGGGTCAAGGTTCACGCCTCGGCCGTGCGCCACCAGGGTGATGCTCTGGACGAATTCAGCGATAAAGCGGGCTTCAGAAAGGACGTCTTGCGCCTGCACGAGATTGTCGCAGGCGTCAAACTGATCTGAAGAAACGGGGGAAGAAACAGGAGCGGACGCTCCTTGAGGTGTGCGTTTCATGGTAAAGCTCCTTGGTAAGCGGTTTAACCGCGTCCTCACTTCGAAATGAGGGTGGGCGGCAACAGGCAGGTTCGAAGACCGGACCAAGGACCGGCGAGCCTTTCGGCTCCCCACCTGCGCCGCCCGTAAACGGATGAGCAGGAATGTCGCGCATAAAAAATGCCGCATAAGGCGGCAGCGCGCCTTGGTATTCGGGCTTCGAAACCCGACCGCTGGAACCCCAGCGGCATAAGAAGCATAATCCCGCCCCGATGCGAATGTCAAGGCTGGGAAGAATTTATTTATCATCATCCCCAGCCTCGCTCTGTGCGGATTCTGCGTGTTTCGCCAGGATGGAGAGGATTTCACCAAGCACTTCGATCTGGGCTTCTCTCATAATGCGCCGTTCCTCAGCCCTCTCATCCAGGTGCGCGAGCAGGGCTGTCCCAAGGACAAGCGTAGGACGCTTTTTGATTATCTCTTCTGGTGATTCCCGTAGGCCAAGCTCGATAGCTATGACCTGCGCTACCTCCCAAAGCTGGTTACTGGCATACTCAAGACCATCATTTCGCAGCTTGTTGAAATCAATCTCCGGGCCGCTCACTGCTTTTCTCCGTTCAGCAAGGCACGGATAGCAGCGACAGGCCACATCAGGCGGCCATTTATGCGGATCGGACGAATAGGGCCGTTCTCCAGGCAGGCCCAGGCGCGAAGCGTCTGAGGCCTTCTGCTCAGGTGATGCGCAGCTGCATCGGTAGGGATTGCAGATCGAGTCTCGACCGCAAGAGGAATGAAGCTTTGATTAGCTTCCGTTTGCATGGTGAACCATCCTTTGCCTTTCGGCGTTGTTGAAGATGGTTCACATATTTCTAGTGGGAAAATTTCCCAGCAATATAAACAAAAAAGCCAGCAAACCCTTATGGGTACTGGCTTTAATCAATATCTCGGAATAATGGGAAATAAATTTTATCTATTTCCCAGATTTCCCGCATTTCCCATGCGCTTGGATCAGGGTTTATTCTGTTTCCACCACGCACCTTGTATCGCATTTCGTTTAATATAATTTGGTTCTAATGGCTTTCCGTGCAGCCCGTAAATCTGTTTTTCTCTCATGACGCTGGCAACGTGTTCGCAAACGTCATCCTGCGTGGGAAATAAATCCGATTGCCTATGATGACTTATGCATTCCTTGGCAATCGATTGAGCTTGGGTCTTCCAGTCCTTCCCAAATTGCTCATCAATGTTTGCGCCGCCCATATCCGTCGCT
>CAYXQR010000080.1:0-5413 GCA_964466955.1 uncultured Nitrosospira sp. | reverse complement strand
GGCGGTTATTTACCACCCTGCTCCGCTTTGATCCGGTTTACCATGGGCATTTCAAGTGCAATCTCCGGCGTCTGATCGATTACCGCAATCTATGGGGTTTTACCCGTGAGCTGTACCAGCGGCCCGGCGTCGCGCCGACCGTGAACCTGCGTCATATCAAGGAGCATTATTATCGCAGTCATCCAACCATCAACCCTAATGGCATCGTACCTGCGGGGCCTCTGCTGGATTTCGAGCAGCCGCATGATCGCGGCGTTGTGACAGTATGACCGATCCACTTGGGGATGATACGGGAATGCCGCTGGTGATATCGGCCGCCGCTTTTGCATGTCAGACCCGGGGGTACTGACGAAAGCCTCAGGAAAAGCGATAATCTCAAAGAAATCAATATCAGGGATGTTGCCGCAGTTACGGCCGACGGAACCGCGGCAACATGATATGGCTCAGTTGGGACCGATAGGTCCGCCTTGCATATGCTCCGGATCCTTGATCGGCCGCCCTTCCTTGTCAACAGGGTATTTGGGGACGTGGGTTTCAGAACTTGGGGATGCCGGGTCTTTACTGCGGTCGACCCTCTTTTCCTGATCCACATATCCTGAATCCATCGGTTCTTCAAGAATATCGTAAGGATAAGGGTCTTGGCCGGGCTGTTGCGACGTTCCGGTGGATGTGCCGGACGTTCCACTTTGGCCTGAAGCAGTACCGCCATACTGCGCGTATGCCACTCCGGTTACGCTGAAAATCGCCACGCTGGCCATAATCGCTGTGAATTCCAGTGATCGTCGGGTAGGTTTCAATTTCATGGCTGTTCCTTATTTTTGATCCAGCGATATTGCTGTGTTGAGGAGCTTACTGACCGCTGCCTCACCTTTCCGTGCGGTAACACACTGAGCTCATCCGCCGTCGCTGGGAGAAATGGTCGAGTTTCCGAATAATTGAATCCAGGCGGCACGGACAGGCAGAAGCGCGGGAATACCGGTCGGTTCCCCCATTCTCTTCATTCCGTACCATCTCGGATTACGGGAATCCCGGACGAGGCGGCGGGACTCCCTCGGGTATTCGAGCTTAATAACGGCCTTTGAGCTTGGGGCCGGTACCCTCATTTCCGGTATGATCATACAAATCATCTCCCCTGTACTGGTCCGAGCTATACTGGCCGCTATCCGTTCCGGACCGTTCCTTGTAACGCTTTTCCTGCGTGTCCCCGCTGGTCCCATAACCGGTTTCCGGCGTGGCACTCGGATAATCCCTTGATTCATAGGGCTTCTTTTGGCTGGAACCATCCTTGTCATGCTCCGCATTCGCTGCGGTTGCCACACCCAATGCCAGTACGCTGGCCAATACACATGATTTTGTCAAAGCCGGTATTTTCACGTCCATTCCTTTTTGTCGACCCAGCAACATTGCTGTGGCAGCGATGCTACCGGCGGTTTCTTTCGGGTTCAGTGCGCTAGCCCACCAAACTGAATGATGCGTATAAGCGGGGGGCTGACAGAAAGCATTGGAGGGGGGTGCAGCCCGCCACTCATTGGGAATGGGTATCGTCGCGGATCAGTCGGGGAATCGAGACGTGATGATGCGGGCAGGCAACAAAGGAAATCAGCCCCGGCGTGTGCAAATGAGGGCGCGGATGATGCAGGGCCGTGCATTGTATGGGAAGTTCGAAGAAAGCCGGGAGGACCCACCCCCTGCTTCTCACATGCGTTCGATATATTCGCCGCTATCGGTATTGATCTTGATCTTTTCGCCTTGCAGAACAAAAGGAGGGACCATGACCACAAGGCCGGTCTCCATCGTTGCCGGTTTGTAGGAACTGGTGGCAGTGGCCCCCTTGAGATTGGGTTCGGTATCGGTGATGGTCAGCACCACGCTTGCGGGAAGCTGTACGCCGATTGCGCGGTCATTGTGAAAATTGACCTGCACATCCGTGTTTGGCAACAGATATTCGTACTGGCCTTCGAGAAAATCCTGTGAAAGACTCAGCTGCTCGTAATTTTCCTTGTCCATGAAAATGTAGTTGTCGCCGTCCTGGTAGAGAAAAGTCATTTCCCGGGGCTCGACGAAAGCGCGTTCCACTTTGTCCTCCGTACGGATGCGCTGGTTGGTCTTGGTGCCTGCTTCGATATCCTTCATCTCGACCTGCATGAATGCGCCGCCGCGCCCGCCCACGTGGACGTGATAAGATTTCAGCACGCGCCAGATGCGCTTGTCCCATTCGATCAGATTGCCGACCCGAATTTCCGTTGCAAGAACCTTAGCCATCATTTTTCCAGTGAATCAAGAAGCGCGCATTTTACTACGAAACACCGCGGATAACGCCACGCAGTCCCGGTTTTCAACTGGTTGCCGTCAATGTCCCCGGCTGGCCGGATTTTTGGACGAAGTTAAAATCCTGTATCCCGGTTATCATGCCCGCCCGGTGCCTGCCTTTGGCGATGAGGCGGCCCAGCTTCTCATTATCGGGCTCGCCCCCGGCATGCACGGGGCAAATCGCACCGGCAGGCCTTTTACCGGTGATTTTGCCGGTATCCTGCTTTACCGTACACTTCATCGATTTGGCTTCGCCAGTCACGCGGGTTCCGCTTCCGCAGACGATAACCTGCAACTCACGGGGTGCAGGATCACCAATGCGGTGAAATGCCTTCCCCCGGAAAACCGGCCCGAGCCAAAGGAGGTGCGCCAGTGCAATGGTTATCTCGCGGCCGAGATAGACTATTTCGTAGCGAACGGCGGTTTTGCGCTGCTCGCTCTGGGAGCAATCGCCCATCAGGCTGTCCTCATGGCGCTCGGCATCAGGCCGAAAGCTCACCCTTTCGGCCACGGCGCGGTTCATGAGCTGGCGGACCGGGAACCGCCCGATGGCCGGAAATACAGCGGTCTGACGCTGTATGACAGCTATCACTGCAGCCGCTACAATACGCAGACCCGGCGACTGACTCCCGACATGTTCGAGCAGGTGTTCGAAAGAATCTGTGCCGATTCCCGTTTTCATCCTTTCCATCAGCAAACTGGAGACTGACTCATGCCTTATGTCAATATCCGCATCGCCGGTTCCTTGAGCCGCGAGCAGAAAAAGCAGATTGCACAGGAAATCACCGACACGCTTGAGCGCGTGGCGCACAAACCCAAATCCTATACATACATTGCTTTCGATGAGTTGCCGCATGATAGCTGGGCCATCGCCGGCAAACTGCTGGGCAGCGAGGAGGACTGAGCACCTTGCTGGCAGACACCGCTTTCGATGCGAAGGCCTTCTGTTGCAATCTTCCGCCTCAGCCGGGGGTGTATCGCATGTTCAATGCCGCCGGCCAGGTAATTTACGTAGGCAAGGCGATCGATCTCAGAAAGCGCGTTTCTTCCTATTTCAACAGGAACGGCCTGGGGCCGCGCACCCGGTTGATGGTTTCGCAAATTGCAGGGATCGAAACCACGCTCACGCGCTCCGAAGCCGAGGCGCTGCTGCTGGAAAACAATCTGATCAAGGCGCTGGCACCCAAATACAACATTCTTTTTCGGGACGACAAATCCTATCCCTATGTTGTTCTGAGCGGCCATCGTTTTCCCCGGCTCGGGTTTCACCGCGGTGCGCTCGACAAGAAGCATCATTATTTTGGCCCGTTTCCGAATGCCGGGATGGTGAGAGAGAGCATCCAGCTTCTGCAAAAAATCTTCCGTATTCGCACCTGCGAGGACAGCGTATTCAGCAACCGGACACGCCCGTGCCTGCTCTACCAGATCAAACGCTGCAGCGGTCCCTGCGTCGGCCTGGTTTCGGAACAGGCTTACGCGGAAGACGCGACGGACGCGGAACTTTTTCTGCAAGGCAAACAAAGCGAGGTACTGCAAAGCATTACCCGGAAAATGCATGAGGCCGCGGATGCTCAGGAGTATGAGCAGGCCGCTCTCTTTCGCGATCAGATCCAGTCGCTGCACAGGATCCGCGAAAAACAGTTTGTGGACAGCGGCAAGGCCCTGGATGCGGACGTCATTGCCTGCGTTGCCGAGAATGATCATGGCGGGAGGATTTGCGTCAACCTGACCATGATACGGGGAGGGCGTCACCTGGGGGATAAGAGTTTTTTTCCGCAAAACGCCGAAGGCTGCGAACCCCCGGCCGTTGTGGAGGCATTTCTGACCCAGCATTACCTCAACCGCAGCGTACCCAATCTCATCATTGTTGGAGAAAAGGTCCGGCGTGAGACGCTTCAGGCCCTGCTTTCGGAACAGACCGGTCACAAGGTGGTCATCAGTGCCAATCCCATAGGTGAACGGCGCGTGTGGCTGGACATGGCGATGGAAAATGCCCGGCTTGCGCTGGAGCAGATGCTGAGCCGCCAGGCGAGCCAGGAGGACAGGGTGCGCACCTTGCAGCAGGCTCTGGATTTTCCAGGTCTCACTCGCATAGAGTGCTTCGATATCAGCCATACAATGGGGGAAGCCACCATCGCCTCGTGCGTGGTGTATGACAATTTCGCCATGCGCAACAGTGAATATCGTCGCTACAATATTACCGGCATCATTCCGGGCGATGACTATGCCGCCATGCGCGATGTTCTTTCCCGGCGCTATCAGAAAATTGCTGAAGGTGAAGGCAACCTTCCCGATCTGATTCTGATAGACGGCGGGAGGGGGCAAGTCAATGCTGCGCTGGCTGTGCTGGTCGAACTGGGATTGAATGACGCGAATGTGCTGGGCGTGGCGAAGGGTGAGGAGCGGAAACCGGGCCTGGAACAATTGGTTTTCCCGGGAACGGAAAAGTCGCTACAATTATCGAAGGATAATGCGGGCCTGCACCTGATTCAGCAGATCCGGGACGAGGCGCACCGCTTTGCCATTTACGGGCATCGCGCCAAACTTGGAAAATCGCGTACGAGTTCGAGCCTGGAAGAGATTTCCGGTATCGGCACCAAGCGCCGCCAGAGTCTTCTGGCAAGGTTTGGCGGGTTGAAAGGCGTGAGAACCGCAAGCATAGAAGAGCTGCAACAGGTCGATGGCATCAGCCGGGCCCTGGCAGAGAAAATTTACCGGGAACTGCATTGAATCTCAAGCGGCCATGTGTCTGCCCGCCCTACATCGGAGGAGGCAGTTCAGACCTGCCTCGTTAAGGGGCATGTCTCGATATTATGCCCTTTAATCTGCCAAACCTGCTTACGTGGATGCGCATACTGGCCATCCCGCTGTTCGTAGGCATTTTTTATTTTCCATCCACCTGGCTGTCTCCCTCCGATCAGAATCTCATTGCCACCATCATCTTTACTGTGGCCGCAGTAACGGATTGGCTGGACGGGTACCTTGCGAGGGTGCTGCATCAGACATCGGCTTTTGGCGCCTTTCTCGATCCGGTGGCGGACAAACTGCTGGTGACGGTGACCCTGGTGATGCTGGCCGCCAACTACACCAGCCCCTGGTTCGT